>SHBB01000099.1 GCA_004213565.1 Sandaracinaceae bacterium | reverse complement strand
GGGCCAGCTCCTCGAGCGGCCCCTGGACCTTGGGGAGATCGCGCAGGAGGAAGAAGCGCAGCCGCGCGGCCAGCGCCCCGCTCGCGAGCCCGATCTGCGCGCGCTCGCGGGTGTAGAGCTCGCTGAGACGCACGATCTCGGAGGCGAGGGCCTCTCCGGTGCGGTCGTCGCGCCCGAGCAGGCGCGGCGCGAGCCGATCGACGAGGGTGACCCAGCGCGGATCGAGGGCGACGGCGGACGGATGAGGCGACATTCGGGTCCCCGGGTTATACCCTCCCCGCGTGGACACGGTAGGCTCTGGAACCCTCACCTCTCCGACCCCACGACCCACCCCATGAAGGACACGAGCGCGACCCGACCGCCCCTCGGCTGGTTGATCCTGGCGGCCGTCACGATGGCCCTCGTCCTGGTCAGCGTCTGGGCCACCTTCTTCCACGCGCCGACCGAGATGCGCATGGGGATCGTGCAGAAGATCTTCTACATCCACGTGCCCAGCGCGTACGCGATGTACGTCGGCTTCGTCGTCTGCGCGTTCGGGTCGGCCGTCTTCCTGATCAAGCGGGACGAGAAGTGGGACGCCCTCGCGGTGGCCGGGGCCGAGGTGGGGCTCGTCTTCTGCCTCGTCGTCCTGATCACCGGCCCGCTCTGGGCCCGCAAGGCGTGGGGCTACTGGTGGACCTGGGATCCGCGCCTGACCACCACGCTCCTCGCGGGCATGATCTTCACCGCGTACGTCGTCTTGCGCTCCTTCGGGGGCGGGGAGGCGGAGCGCAGGTTCGCGGCCGGGCTCGCCATCGTGGGCCTCTTCGACCTGCCCGTGATCCACTACTCCGTGCAGCGCTGGCGGGGCACGCACCCCACGGTGATCACCTCGCGGGGCGGCGGGCTGCACCCCGACATGACGCACGCGCTGCTCGTCGGGTTCGTGCTCTTCACCGCGCTCGTCGCGCTCTTGATATGGACCCGGATGCGCACCGAACGCGACCGGCAGGCGCTCCAGGCCCTCGAGCTCGAGGCGGCGGAGCGCGGTCTCCTGGAGGACGTATGAAGTCGCTCGGCATGCTCGCGCTCGTGGTCGGGATGTCCCTGTCGCCCCTGCTCGTCCCCCTGCTCGCGCCGAGCGCGGCGCTGGCGCAGGAGGAGGACGCGGCCGAGTCGCGGGCGGAGAGCTTCCAGGCGGCCGAGGGCGCGCAGACGGAGAACATCCCGGGCGGGATGCTGATGGTCGGCGCGTACGGGGTCACGCTCGTGCTGCTGCTCGGCTACGTGGTGAGCATCGGCATGCGGCAGGCGCGCACGGCGCGCGAGCTCGATCGGCTGCGCGCGGATCTGTCCAAGCGCGAGGGCTGAGCCGTTGCCGGTCGAGCACATCATCTACATCCCGGGGATCTTGCTGGTGGGCGTCGCGGTGGGCTACGTCCTCGGGGCCCGGGCCGCGCGCGCCGAGCTCGAGCGGCGTCAGCGCGAGCGCAAGAAGTAGCTCTCGAGCCCGCATTCCGACATGCCGCCCGACACACGCCGCCCGACCATGAGGGAATCACGGTGAGCCACTCGAGACACGCGAGAGCGTTCCTCCTCTTCGCCGCCCTGGGCGTCGCCGGCAGCGTGGCCGCGCAGGCCCCTCCCCTCCCCTTCGTCGGCGGCGAGCTCGGACAGGACGCCATCCTCGCCCGGCTCACGACCCGCGTGCCGCGCTCCCTCGAGCAGGTCGGCACGAGCAGCGTCACCCTGAAGCTCGACCTCGGGGTGGGGGCCAACGCCGCGTTCAAGCCGCGCACGCGCTCTCATCCGCGCGGCTACCTGTCGGAGATCGCCGCCTACCGCGTCGCGCGCGCGCTCGAGATGGACAACGTGCCGCCGGCCGTGGGGCTGCGGATCCCGCGGCGGCTGATGGAGGCGCGCTTCGAGAGCGAGCACGAGGAGGACTGGGAGCCGATCCGCCAGGAGATCCTCTGGGACGCCCCCGGCGTGGCGCGCGGAGCCGCGATCTACTGGATCCCGAGGATGCGCTCGAGCGAGCTGGCCACCTTCGAGGGGCTCTCCGAGGTCGCGCCCTGGCTGCGCGTCGGGGAGCCGATGCCGCCCGCCGAGTCGAGCCAGGTGGCCCGGGATCTCTCGACCATGCTCGCGTTCGACTACCTCATCGGGAACTGGGACCGCTTCAGCGGCGGGAACGTCTCGACCGACGACGAGGGGCGGAGGCTCTTCGTGCGGGACCACAACGTCGCGTTCCAGACGCCCCTGACCGATCACCGCTACGAGCGGATCCGGGGCCACCTCGAGCGCACCCAGCGCTTCTCGCGACGCTTCGTCGACGCCGTGCGCGGGCTGAGCGAGGTGAGGCTGCGCGCCGCGCTGGCCGAGGACCCGGAGGCCGAGATCCGCGACATCCTCGACGACGCGCAGATCGCGGGCGTGATGCAGCGGCGGCGCGCGCTCCTGTCCTACGTGGGAGCGCTGATCGCCCTGCACGGCGAAGCCGCCGTCCTGACCTGGGACTGAACACTGCTCTAGAATTGCTAGGCCCGGAGTAAGCGCGAAGCGCTCGATTGGGGCTAGGATCCGCGCGTGCCGAGCCTCGACGCCGCGCTGGGTGTGCTCTTCGGTCTCGCCCTGGGGCTGGGCGGGGCCGCGGTCTGGATCGGGCGGCACACCAGGCGGGTCTGGCGCGAGCAGCTGGAGCTCGAGACGCGGCTGCGGCGCGTGGTCGTGCCCGTGCTGGAGCGGCGCGCGGACGTCCTGGGCGTCCCGCCATCCGAGCGCGGAGTGAGCGTCGAGGGGGCGGTCCCGTTGACGCTGGCGCTCGCCGCGGCCATCAAAAAACAAGAAGAATCCGTCGACCTGCCGTTCGGTGATACCGTCGAGGTCGCGCGGGCCGAGCTCGACAGAGAGCTGGAGTCTCGCCCGAGGCGTCCGGAGGAGACGTGAGCGAAGAAAAGCTGCGCGCGGCCATCGGCGATTTACTCGCCCTCGTCGTGCACGATCTGCGAAACCCCGTCGCGACGATCAGCGCGAACGTCTCCTTCGTCAAAGAGGTGGGCGCGGGCGATGACGAAGACGTGATCGAGGCGCTCGACGACGTCGAGACGGCCCTCGGAGACCTCATGCGCGGGCTGGAGCAGGTCGGCTGGGTCGGCCGCTGGATCGCCGGACAGAACGCGATGGAGGGCTCGGCCGGGGACCTTCGGAGCGCGGTCGAGGCGGGCGTCCGGCGGGCGAACGCGCCGGTCGACGTGCGCCTGCCCAACGAGCCGGTCGAGGTCGCGCGCGCGGGCGGCGCCATGGCGAGGGTGGTGGAGCTGCTGGTCCGCAACGCGCTCGCGAACGCCGCGGCCGAGACGGTGCAGGTCATCGTCCGAGACGGCCCCGAAGGCGTGGTCGAGATCCGTGACGCGGGCCGGGCGATCGGCGAGGAGCTGCGCGAGGAGGCCTTCACCCTCGAGGGACAGCAGATCCTCAAGGGACGCGCCGATGGGCGCTACTCGCGGGTCGTGGGCCTGCTCGCGGTGCGCACGCTCACCGACGCGCTCGGCGCGCGCCTCGAGGCGGACGGGCAGGACGGCGACGCCGTCTTCCGCATCCACGCTCCCAAGTAGAGCGTCTCAGTCGGACAGGATCCGGAAGGACTTCACCCTCGCGGCCTGCCCGAGCATGCCGATCGAGACCTCGACGGGGCGCGCCTCGTCGATCTCGATCTCCGCGCGCGCTCCGTTCTTTCGCAGCCCCTCGGGCGGCTCGATGAGCTCCACCTGCGCGCCATCGTCGGTGATGAGCGCCCAGACGCCGCCCTCGATCCCGATCTTTCGAATGATCCCTTGCATGCGCTCCACCGCCCGACTCCAGACGGACGCCGCTTGACACGGTGGCCGCCGTCTCCCGATTCTCTCGAATGATGGACGAGTCGGAGCTCGCGCGCACGCTCGACAAGATCGGGTGGGACGCCAAGCCCTACGGGGATCAGACCTACAAGGTCATGCACGAGACCGCGGAGGGGCCCCTCACCGTCTACGTCCGGCTGACCGACAACTGGCTCATCGCCTCGGTGGTGCCGTTCCTGACGACGCGCGGGGACAACTCGTTCGAGCTCGCGCGCTGGCTGCTGCGGATGAACCGCGACATGTACCAGTGCAAGTTCGCCTATGACGAAGACGGCGACGTCGTCCTGACGGTGGAGCTCCCGACCGAGTCGCTCGACTTCGGCGAGATCGCCTCGGCGCTCGAGGCCCTGCTCTCGCACGCGGTCCAGCACCGCAACACGCTGCGCGAAGCCGCGACCTGATCGTCACCAGCGGCACGACCGTGGCGTAACGACATGCGCGCTCCTCGCAGGGGCTGCGTCCTTCGCCCGGTCGAACGCCGCCATCGCCCCTGGCACCTCGATTGCTCGGACCTTCCCCGTGTACCGGGGGTGGAACAGCCTTGGCTCGGCGCTGGCGGCGCTCGGGCTCGCCGCGTGCGCGCCCCTCGCGGACGCGCCCGACGGACAGCTGCACGTCACCCTCGACGCCAGCGCGGGCCCCTCGCGCCCCCTCGCCGCGCCCTTCGAGGGCTGCGCGCACGCCCGCGAGTGCAGCCCCGAGGCGTCCGTGTGCCTCACCCCGGGCGACGGATTCGTGGGGGGCCTCTGCACGCGCCCGTGCCGGGTCGACGCTGGCTGTCCCGAAGGCGGCGTCTGCGTCGAGGGGCACTGCCGGCGCGGGTGTCGCACGACCTGCCCTCGCCGCGGGTACGTCTGCGTGGCCGACGCCCACGCGCCCCTCCATTGTCAGAGCCACTGCGGGGGCGACGGCGACTGCGAGGGCGCCCGCTGCGAGATCGCGTCCGGTCGCTGCGTCTCCACGGACGTCGCGCCTCCGCGCGGCCACGATCTCGGCCAGCACTGTGACCACCCCTCGGAGTGCGCGGGCGGCATGTGTCTCTGGTCCTTCGTCGATCCCCGGCTCGACGGCTACTGCTCGCGGCCGTGTGAGCTCCGCGACGGCGACGCGCGGAGCAACTGCCCCGCCGACGCGCGCTGCGTGGCCGTGACCTCCGTCGAAGGCCCGGGCGGCCTCGGGGGCTGCGTCGCGGAGTGCCGGGGCCACGACGACTGCGCCCTCGGCTACGCCTGTCAGCGCATCGTGGATCTGCAGCTCTGCGTCCCGAGCTGCGGCGACGCGCACCCCTGCCCTCGCGGGTTCTTCTGCGATCGCCGCTCCGAGGCCCGACCGATCTGCCGCCCGGCGCGCCACTGACGACGCCCGGACCGGCGTCGACGCGATGAAGCCACCCGGTTAGGGTCCAGCCATGAACCCCGCGGAATGGCTCGCTTTGGGAGGCCTCATCCGGCTGATGCTGCAGGCCGATGGCAAGGTCACGCTGCGCGAGAACGCGGCGGTGGGAGACCTCGCGATCCGGCTCGGCGCGGAGCTCTGGACGGCGCTGGTGCGCGCTGAGCTGGAGCTGCCGAGCATGGAGCGCACCCGCGAGCAGGCGCGGCTCGTCCAGCGCCCGGAGATCCGCGCCCTCATCCGGGACGCGCTCGAGGAGCTGGCGCGCGCCGACGGCCTCGAGGCGTCGGAGCGCGAGCTCCTCGATTGGCTGGACGAGATCTGGGCGGATTGACGGAAGAGAGCGGACGCCGGCACAGCCGACGCCCGCTCGCGGTCTCGATCGCTGACTCAGCGCCGACGACGGCGCATCAGGAGAGCCGCCGCGAAGAGCAGCAGAGCCCAGCCGTCGTGACGGGACCCCGGCTGCGCGGAGCACAGCGCGCCGCCGGAGACCCCGAAGCCGGTCGGGGCGGTTCCACCGTCCGCGACGCCTCCGTCGCTCGAGGTCGGCGCCAGCGTGCACGCGCTGGTGCAGGTGGCCGAGCCGCCCGCGCCGTCGTCACACTCCTCGGCCCCGTCCACGACTCCGTCCCCGCAGCGCGCCGCCGAGCAGTCGGTCCGGCACGCGTCCGCGTCGGTGTCGCTGTTGTCGGCGCCGTCGTCACAGGTCTCGCCCATGTCCACCACGCCGTCTCCGCAGATCGCCACGGAGCAGTCCGTGCGACACGCGTCGGCGCGCGTGTCGCTGTTCATCGCGCCGTCGTCGCAGCCCTCGGCCATGTCGACGACGCCGTCGCCGCAGCTGGGGTTCACGCACGTCGTGCGGCACGCGTCGGCGATGTCGGCGTTGCCCGCCCCGTCGTCGCACTCCTCGCCCATGTCCAGCACGCCGTCCCCGCAGGAGGCCAGCGCGCAGGTCGTGCGGCAGATCGCGTCCGGGTCGTCGGAGTTGGCGGCGCCTTCGTCACAGCCCTCACCCGCGTCGACGACCCCGTCACCGCAAGTCGCGGTGACGCAGGTGCGACGGCACGAGTTCGGCGCCGTGTCGGAGTTGCCGCGGCCCTCGTCGCACACCTCGCCGGTGTCGACCACGCCATCGCCGCAGAGCGCCGCGACGCAGCTGGTCCGGCAGGCGTCCACGTCGGTGTCGGAGTTGCTAGCGCCGTCGTCGCACTGCTCACCGGTGTCGGTGACTCCGTCTCCGCAGCTGGGCAGGGCGCAGGTGGAGCTGCACGTCGCGCCCGGCGCGTCCGAGTTCGCGTAGCCCTCGTCGCACGTCTCCGTCGCGTCCAGCACGCCGTCCCCGCAGCGCGGGAGCGCGCAGCTGAGCCGACAGGCGTCCGGATCGGAGTTGGAGTTGGCGGCGCCCTCGTCGCACTCCTCGATGCCCTCGACGACCCCGTTGCCACACGTGAGCGGTCCGCAGCTCGTGCTGCAGGCGCTGCCTGGCTCGTCCGAGTTCATCGCGCCCTCGTCGCACGTCTCTCCGCCGTCGACGACGCCGTCGCCGCAGCTCGGGTACACGCAGGTCGTGCGGCAGGTGTCCGCCATCGTGTCGGAGTTGTCGGTCCCGCGGTCACAGACCTCCATCGCCGCCACGTTGACGGTGCCGTCGCCGCAGCTCGCGGCCGAGCAGTCGGCGTCGCAGGTGGAGGACTCGCCCGCGTCGTCGCAGGTCTCGCCCGCCGCCGCGTTCGTGACCCCGTCGCCGCACGCCGGGGCGGTGCAGTCGGCGTCACAGCTCGCCGTCTCCATCCCGTCGTCGCAGGTCTCGCCCGCGGTGGTGTTGACGATCCCGTCGCCGCAAGAGGCCGCGGAGCAGTCCGCGTTGCAGGTCAGCGACTCGCCGCTGTCATCACAGGCCTCGCCAGCAGCGGCGTTGACCACGCCGTCTCCGCACGACGCCGGGGTGCAGTCGGTGTCGCAGGCCGCAGACTCCCCGCCATCGTCGCAGGTCTCACCCGCGCTCGTGTTCAGGACGCCGTCCCCACACGCCGGAGCGGTGCAGTCGGCGTCACAGCTTGCCGTCTCCATGCCGTCGTCGCAGGTCTCGCTCGCCGCCATGTTGACGACGCCGTCGCCGCAGACGGCGAAGGTGCAGTCGGCGTCGCACGTGGCCGAGGCGGTCATCGTGTCGCACTCCTCACTCCCGACGACGATGCCGTCGCCGCAGATCGAGGTGCAGGGCGCGCCGCTCATCGTGCAGCTCCAGCCGGCCTCGGGACTGCACGTGGCGTCACAGCCGTCCCCGCTGGTCGCGTTCCCGTCGTCGCACGCCTCGTCGGGCGCGCCCACGACCCCGTCGCCGCACTGCGTCCGGCAGATCGAGCTGCCTCCCGCACAGGAGACGCTCGGCTCTCCACAGAACAGCTCGAGCGCGTCCTGGGCGCAGCCGCTCCGCGTCTGGAACCAGCGCGCGATGGTGCCGGAGGGGCAGTCGATGGCCTGAGGCGTGCCCGTGCCGCCACCGCCGCTGATGTTCAGCGTCATGGTCGGGCCCGCCGGGTTGCCGTCCACGCCCATCTGCTGACACACGATGCTCGCGTCTCGGAAGAGGGTGGTCGTGCCGCTCAGGTTCGACGCCAGGCCGCGAAGACCGACGATGCCCCACCCGCTCGGGCAGGTGACCTCGGGCGACCAGGTGGACGGGTCCCATCCACCGCAGCCCGCGCCGCCGCTCTCCTGGCTCGTCGTGCGCGTGGTCGTGACGCTCCCGCCCGTGTCCACGCTGAAGGACCCGCAGATCGCGCGCGTCCGGACCCCCTCGCCCCGCGAGTTGCTCCAGTTGATCGCGAGGCCGATCAGCACGTCGCTCCCGGAGCAGCCCATCTGCGGACCAGGTCCGCCGCCCGAGCCGCCGAGCAGCCCAGCCGACACCTCCATCGAGTAGCTGAAGGTCGGGGACGAGCAGCTGCACGCCCAGCCGGACTCGGGCGTACACGTGCCCGAGCAGCCGTCGAGCGCGGCGAGGTTTCCGTCATCGCACGACTCGCCGACGTCGAGGTAGCCGTTACCGCAGACCTCGGTGCTCCCGCAGTCCGCCGAGCAGCCGTCCCCGCTCACCGTGTTGCCGTCGTCGCAGGGCTCGCCCGCGGTCGCGTTGGCCGTGCCGTCACCGCAGACGGCGGGGGTGCAGTCCGCGTCGCAGGACGCGCTCTCTCCGGCGTCGTCACACGTCTCGCCGCCCACCGTCAGGCCGTCTCCGCAGACCGGCATGCAGGAGCTCGCCGGAGGACAAGACCAACCGGTCTCGACGTCACACGAGGCGTCGCAGCCGTCTCCAGACGTCGTGTTGCCGTCGTCGCAGCTCTCCGCGCCGACCACGACCGCGTCACCGCAGATCTCCGAGCAGGCCGCCCCGGGAGTGGGGCAGCTCCAGCCGGACTCGATCTCGCACGCCGCGCTGCATCCGTCGCCGGCGGTGGTGTTCGCGTCATCACATCCCTCGAGCCCCTCCACCACGCCGTCACCGCAGACGGCCGGCGCCACGGTCGCGGACGCGATGAAGTTGGGGAGGCCCGCCGTGTAGGTACAGCCGGGCGCCGCCAGGACTCCGGCGGTGAGGTTCGCCGCGGTCAGGGGCGCCAGCGGGTCGATGAGGCGGGTGATCGAAGGCTGATTGAACCGAGTGATGTACATGTGGCCATCGGGCGCGCCCGTGATCGCGCCCGCCTGGCCAGGGCCTGGCAGCGTGAGCCGAACGGGAGGCGCGCCGGTCGCGAGGTCGTACTGCAGCAGCTCCGAGCTGCCGAAGATCGTGGCGTAGAGATAGGCGCCGTCCGACGAGAACGCGGCGCCGTACGTGCCGCTCACCGGGTCGATCCTCGGGGCTCCGGCCAGCCGGCCCGTCGAGTTGTCGAAGTCGGAGATGACCAAGAACCCACCCCCGGTGTAGGCCGAGATGGCCACCATGGAGTTGTCGGCCGAGCCCACGATGTAGCCGATCGAGCCGAAGGTGGCTCCGGGGGTGGTCCCGGCGACCTGCTCCGGCCCGACACCGGTCGCGGTGATCAGGCGCGAGTAGACCGTGCCGACCCCGCCCGCGTCGGACGTGTAGAGCAGCCAGATGTCCGTCCCGTTGCCGTGCGGGATCACCGTGGCCCGCTCGTGAGTCGAGCTCGGATAGCTGGCCTCGGAACGAACGAGCGTCGGTCCCGTCAGGTCGAAGAGGTGCGGGGTGACGGGCCCGCCCGACTCGCGAACCGCGAAGAGCCACACGCGGTTCGGATCACCGGGATCGGTAGCCAGGATCGCGCTCTGGGACGAGGACCCGCCGCCACCGAGCCCGGTGGCGCCAGGGATCGCCACGCCCGCGCCGTCGTACGCCGTCCGTCCGTCGGTGCTCAGCAGGGGCGCGCCCGTGGTCGTGTCGGACGTCGCAGCGACACCTTCGATGGTGGAGAACGGTCCATCACACGTGACCACCGGGCTGGTCGGGGTGCTCCAGTCGATGTGGACGTTGTTGCCAGCGTACCAGTGGTTGCCGGCGCTGAACTGGGCGTGAGCCGAGGTCGGCGCCGTGCAGAGCACGCAGAGCGCCACCGCTCCCACGATCAGTCGGGTCCACTCGTGCGCTGTCATTCTGAAGTTCATGTTTCTCTCGGATCTGGAGCAGAGGGAGGGATCGAGGTGCAGGGCTGACGAGGCTCGCTTCATGACGCGGGGGGTCCTCATCGGTCCGCCCCATCGGAGCCCGCGGCGTCGTCGGCCGGCTGGACTCCGTCGTTCGAGGGGATGTTGAACTCCACGCGGCGGTTCTGAGCGTGCTCGCGTGCGGTGCTCGCGTTCTCCGCGCGAGGGCGGTCGGGGCCGTAGCCGCGCGCCGTGAGGCGACCGGCGTCGACGCCCGCCTCGACGAGGAAGCGGACCACGGACTCGGCGCGCCGCTGCGAGAGGTCGACGTTGTGGTCGTGGTCACCGCGCGAGTCGGTGTGGCCCTCGACGATGATGCGCTGGATCTCGGGGTGGTTGTTGAGCACCTGCGCGACGTTGGTCAGGAGCGCGTGGCTCCGGCGCTGCAGGCGGTCGCTGTCGGTGCGGAAGAAGACGCGCTCGAGGATCTCGAGGCGCCCGCTCTCGATGCGCACGCGCTGCTCGTCCGGACAGCCCTGGTTCTCCGGGGAGCCCGCGAGGTCGGGGCAGTTGTCCTGCCGGTCGACGACCGTGTCCGAGTCCCGGTCGGTGTCGGGGCAGCCACGGTTCTCGGCGGGACCCGCCTGGTCGGGGCAGCTATCGGGCTCATCCATCACGCCGTCACCGTCGTTGTCCGCGTCGGGGCAGCCGTCCTCGTCCTCGAAGCCGTCCTGGTCCTCGGGCTGGTCGACACACTGGTCGACGTCATCGGGCAGTCCGTCACCGTCCGTGTCCGGGATCCCGTCCGGGCAGCCGTCCGCGTCCTCGTGGTCGTTGACGGTCTCCGGCTCCATCGGACAAGCGTCCTGTGCGTCGAGGATGCCGTCACCGTCGTTGTCCGGGTCGGGGCAGCCGTCGTCGTCCTCGTGCGAGTCGACGTCCTCCGGCTCGTCCACGCACTGGTCGACGTCGTCCGTCAGCCCGTCGCCATCCGTGTCGCCCACGACGACCTCTTCTTCACGGCTCGCCCAGCCAGCGGTGAGCACGGCCCGGAAGTCGGGGCTGCCGTAGCCGCGGGTGAAGCCCATGCCGCCGGCGAGGCCGACCGTGAGCTCCGGGAGCGCACGCACGCGCGCGCCGAGCAGGCCCTCGAAGGGGCCGCTCTCGCGGGCGCCCTGGCCGCCGATGTTCTCGAAGGTCTGCGCGCCGTAGACCTCGAGGTAGAAGGCGAGAAGATCCTCGACCGCGTCGAAGGTGGCGCCGACCCCGTAGGTCAGCTCGTGGGACACGGACAGGTTGACCACCCGGGCCGGGCCCCCGCCGCGGAGGCGCGCGCCCAGGTTGGCGGTGAGCCGCAGGGCGTCGATCGGCCGCAGCTCGGCGATGAGCGCCGGCTGGAAGACGAACCCGTCCTCGCCCGTGTAGCGCTGGGCGGCGTTGGCCGCGGCCGCGGTCGGGAGGATGGCCGCCGCCTGGATGGCCAGCGCGAACACGTCGCCCGACTCGCCGTAGAGGCGTCCCCGGATACCCAGGAACGCGTCCCCCAGGCCCGCCCCATCTCCCGCCGGCGCCGAGTCGAACGCCGCGCCGCTCTGGACCAGCGCCACGGGGAGACCCGCGAAGACCACCAGCCGGTCGAAGAGGCCGAGGTGCAAGGCCAGCCGCGCGGTGAGCGCGTGCTCGACCAGGGCCTGTCGCTCCGAGCTCGGATCTCCCAGAGTGCCTTCCACCACCAGCGGATTCAGCGCGTAGTCGAGGTCCAGGCGAGCCCCGAACTGGAGATGGCCGCGGTCATCGGGTCGGCTCAGCGCGAAGCCGTCCTCACTCGTGGGCGCCGCCACGTACCGGTCGAGCTCGACCGAATCTGACTGGGCGCGCGCACGCGGAACCGAAACAAGGGCACTCGCTGACAGCGTGAGCGGCAGCAAGACGTAGGCAAATAACAGACGCAATGAGTACTCCACAGGCGGACACTACCCCCATCAGCGGAAAATTCAATAAATAGAAGAATCCCCCACCGACGCTCGTGGTGTGTGTGGTCGAGTACAGACGACGTCGCCTCCCTCCTCTGAAGGTGCGCGAGCCCATCAACAGCGAAAGCCCGCGTGAAGGCGGGGCCTTCAGGCGGGCTCTCGAAGGAACTTGCTGGGCGGCTCAGACGGTCGCGAACGCCGCGTCGGGGATGTCGAGCGCGCTCTGGTCGCCCGCCTGAAGGATCTTGCTCATCGCGATGACCTCCGGCAGGACGTTCTGCGCGAAGAAGATCGCCGCCGCCTTCTTGCCCTCGTAGAAGGCCCAGTCCGGGTGGTCCTTCGCGACGTCCTTCTGCTTGTCGACCGCGATGGCGGCGCCCTCGAGGAGCTGCCAGCCCACGGCGACCTGGCTCATCATCTCGAGGAACCGGTTGGCGTTGAGCGGGACCTTCTTCATCTCGCCGCCCTTGAACCAGCCGAGGAGCTGGAACGCGGCGCCGCCGACGGCCTCCTGCGCCTTGGCGAGCTGCTTGACGCTCGCGCCGAGGATCTCGTCGTCCGCGGTCGCGCCGACGAACTTGCCGATGTCGGCGAAGAACTCCTGCGCGTGCTTGCCGCCCGCCTGGCCGAGCTTGCGGCCCACGAGATCGAGCGCCTGGATGTGGTTGGTGCCCTCGTAGATGCTGAACACCTTCGAGTCCCGGGCCGCCTGCTCGACCGGGTAGTCCGTGACGTAGCCCGAGCCGCCGTGCACCTGGATGGCGGTCTCCGCGATGCGGAAGGCCTGGTCCGAGGCGTACGCCTTGACGATGGGCGTGAGCAGCTCGACCTGGCCCTGGTGGTAGGCGGCCGACTCGTCGTCCCGCCCGCCGAGCGCCTTGACGCGATCCTGGTGCATCGTGAGCTTCACGATCAGCGCGCGGATGCCCTCGACCTTGGCCTTCATGTCCAGGAGCATGCGGCGCACGTCCGGGTGCTCGATGATCGGCACGCGCGGCGCGGTGGGGTCCTTCCAGTTGTCGACGCTGGAGCCCTGCTTGCGATCCTTGGCGTAGTCGAGCGCGGCCAGGTAGGCGCCGCCCGCGACGGCCAGGCCCTGGATGCCCACGCCGATGCGCGCGAAGTTCATCATCATGAACATCTGCTTCATGCCCTGGTGGGCGACGCCGCCCATCAGGTAGCCGTAGCAGTCGTCGCTCTCGCCGAACTGGAGCTGGCACGTCGCCGACGCGTTGAGCCCCATCTTGTGCTCGATGCCCGCGACCTGGACGTCGTTGAAGTCGCCCACCGAGCCGTCGTCCTTCAGGCGGTACTTCGGCACGATGAAGAGGCTCAGCCCCTTCGTGCCCGGCTCCGCGCCCTCGATGCGGGCCAGCACGAGGTGGATGATGTTGCTCGCCAGCTCGTGATCGCCCGCGCTGATCCAGATCTTCTGGCCGCGGATCTTGTAGACGAGGTCCTCGCCCTCCACCGGGACGGCCGAGGTCTTCGCCGCGCCCACGTCGCTGCCCGCGCCGGGCTCGCTGAGGCACATCGTGCCGCCGAAGCGCCCGTCCATCATCGGCTTGGCGTAGGTGTTGCGCTGCTCGGCCGTGCCGAAGTGGCTGATCAGCTCCGCCGCGCCGTGGGTCAGCCCGGGGTACATCATGAACGCCGGGTTGGCGCCGCTCATCATCTCCTCGGTCAGCGCCTGGAGCGTCATCGGCGCGCCCTGCCCGCCCATCTCCTCGTCCGCGCTGAGCACCCGCCAGCCCTGCTCGTAGAGCTGCTTCCAGGCGTTCTTGAAGGGCTCGGGCGTCTTGACCTGGCCGTCTTCGATGCGGCAGCCCTCGCGGTCGCCGAGCGCGTTGGTGGGCCCGAGGATCTCGGTGGCGAAGCGGTAGCACTCGTCGAGCACCATCTTCACCTCGTCAGGTCCCCACTCCTGGAAGGGCTCCTTCGAGAGCAGCTCGTCGAGGCGGAACTGCTCGAAGAGGAGGAACTGGTACTCCCGAAGATCGGCCTTGTAACGGTTCTGATCAGACGACACGCGATAACCTCCGACGCCCCCCACATAGACTGAATGAGGCTTCAGTCGAGTCCAGATATGGAGTCTCCGACGCAGCGCGTCAAGGCGAGGCTTCCGAGAGCGTGGCCTCCCTTCACACACGCACGTGTCAGGCTGGGCCAGCGCCGCTCGAGCCCCGTGAAACCGGGGTCTGGAGCGCCTGGCACGGGCCTGGCGATGGCTCCCCCCCACTTGGCTTTCGTGGAAGGGGAGGTTCGAGATGAGAACGAAATCGATGCTCGCGGGCGCGGCGACGCTCGCGCTCGGGCTGGCCGTGGGGCAACCGAAGGCGTCCGCCTGTGGCGGCTTCTTCTGCTCGTCGTCGCCGATCGACCAGGCGGGCGAGACCATCGTCTACGGCCTCGAGGCGGACGGCACGCTCACCATGGCGGTCCAGATCCGCTACGCGGGGAACGACGACGACTTCGCGTGGATCCTGCCCGTGCCGGCCGTGCCCGAGATCTCGCCCGGGACCGATCAGCTCTTCGATCGGCTCCGCGCGGCGACCGAGCCGACCTTCGCGCGGCGCTTCCGCACCGAGGGCACGTGCGCGGAGCCGCCTCGCTGCGTCAGCCCCGTGGATTGCAGCCCGCGAGGCGGGGACGGCTGCGGCTATGACGGTGACTGGGACGCCCCGGAGCCGCTCACGCCCCGCGACTTCGTGGACGCGTCCGCGGTCACGGTGTTCGACGCCTCGGCGAGCGACGCGGGCGCGCCCGTGGACGCGGGCGGCGTGACCGTCTTCTCCCGGCGCGACGTGGGCCCGTACGACACCACGGTGCTCGGCGCGGTCAGCGCCCGCGAGATGCTCGACTGGCTCCAGGCCAACGGCTACGACATCCCCGACGCGTCGGAGCCGCTGCTCGAGAGCTACGCGGCGGGCGGCCAGGTGTTCGTCGCGCTGCGCCTCTCGAGCGACGCCGAGACCCGCATGATCCAGCCGATCGTGATGCGCATGGCCACCGACGAGGCGTGCCTGCCGATCCGGCTCACGGCGATCGCCACCGTGCCCGACATGCCCATCACGGCGTTCTTCCTCGGCGACGCGCGCGCCGCCCCCGTCAACTACTCGCTCGTGGAGTCCCCGGCCGACAACCCCGGCCTCTGGTACGGGACGACCACCTGGACGGAGCAGGTCACGCGCCGCGTCGACCGCCTCGACGGGCGAGCGTTCGTGACCGAGTACGCGGGCCGGACCCCCGCGATCTCGCTTCGCATGCAGGAGGTCGCGGACCTCGCCACCCTCGACGACCCCGGCCACTACATCATGGAGCTCGCCGCGCGCGGCTACGCGGGAGACGCGAACCTCCTGCGGCTCTTCCGCGCCTTCGTCGTGCCGCCCGAGGGAGAGGACGAGCGCACCTACTACAACTGCCTGAGCCGAGGCGAAGACGGTTGCGGCGAGCCGGCCTCGTTCGACCCGGTCGGGCTGACCGAGGCGATCGAGGCGCAGATCCGCGCCCCGAGCGACGCGGCCCACGACCTCGTCCACAGGCACGGTTACCTGACGCGTCTCTTCACGACGATGAGCGCGGAGGAGATGACCGTCGACCCGGTCTTCCAGCTCGACGACGGGCTCGAGGACGTGGGCAACGTGCACGTCCTGACCCGCGTCGAGCGCTGCAGCAGCCAGTACTACCGCGGGGACGCACCACAGGAAGACGTCCTGCCCGATGGGACGACGAGCTCCGCGAGCGAAGGCAGGCGCGCCCCTTCGGATCAGGACTACTGCGACGAAGTCGGCGGGATCCCGGACTACGAGGCCACCGACTGCAGCGACCCGCCCGCCAGCAGCGGCTGCGGGCTCTGCACCGTGGCGGGCCTGGCGCCGATCCAGGGCGGCGTGCTCGGCGGGCTGCTCTTCTTCTGGCTCGCCCGCCGCACGCGCAAGCTCAGCCGCCGCAGCTGAGGCCGGAGGGGACGCAGACCGAGTCGTAGATCGAGCGCGTCGAGCGGCTCGCCACGTCGCGGCAGAGGTAGCCCTCGCCGCAGCCGGCGTCGGTGGTGCAGCTCGGCGCGCAGCTGCGCACGCCAGCGTCCATGCCCACGCAGCGGTTGCCGGCGCCGCCGCAGTCGGCGTCGCTCTCGCAAGCGAGGCACGCGTTCTCGACCGCGGCCCAGGGGTGGAGCTGCGGGTTGTCGTCGATGCCGTGCACGCCGTACATCGTGTGGAACCAGCGGCTGTTCGAGTCGAGGTCCCGGAGCAGGGCGCGGATCGGCTGCGGGTCGTGCTCGCCGGCCTGGTTCTCGCGGGTGAGCTGCGCGACGACGTCCTGCACCGCGGCGCTCGTGGACGCGTTCGACGGCGCGGTGGTGGTGACGATGTCGACGAAGCGGCCGCCCGGCTTCGCGGGGTTGTTCCGGAACGCCTCGCCGATCTGGTAGGTGTCGCAGCCCTCGGCGACGATGAGCTGGTAGCGCTCGGACGGCATCTCGACGGTGCGCATCTCGCTGTCGTCGAGGTCGCCCTCCGAGGTGGTGCGCCAGTTGCCGAGCGCGAAGCCGTAGAAGGGCCCGCTGTGGCCGGAGTACATGATGACGTCGCGGCTCGCGAGGCTGGCCCGCATGTCGTCCTCGAGGAGGCGGCCGCCCGCGTCGGTGTCGGGGTCGGTGTCGCCGCCTTCGTGTCCGTAGAAGAGGCGGATCTCGACGCGCACCTCGCGGCCGCCGGCCAGCACGGTGCGGGTGAAGGGGCCGCTGTCGCGGTCGAGCTCGGCGAAGGTCTCGACCGGCTTCTCGAAGCCCTCGCGCGCGAGCCAGCCGAAGAGCGCCTCCGCGTGCCGCACGTGGTAGGCGTCGTGGTAGTCCCAGCCGAAGTGCACGTCGATGTCGAGCACGCCGTCTCGCATCATCTCGGCGAAGTCGAACCACGCGTCCTCGCTCTCGACCTCGGGCCGGATCGCGAGCGGGAGCTCGGCCTTCTGCGAGGGGTCGACCGCGCTCGGGTTCCACGGGCTCCAGGGGGCGCTGCGGTACCACTCGTGGTTGGTCTCGAGCCGGGCGAGGTCCTCGTTGCTGGGCGTGCCGATCTCGAGGGTGAAGACCCGCTCGCCGTCCTCGCCGCGCTCGGTGTTCAGCTGGGAGATGAGGTCCCGGCGGCCGGCCACGAGCTGCTCGAAGTAGAAGCTGTAGGTCACGCCGGCTTCGCTCTCGCCCTCGAGCTCGAAGGCGAGGGAGTCGTAGGTGTTGGCCCGCGCCATCGCGCCGAAGCCGCCGTACTCCTCGTTCGCGTCGCCGTCGTGCTTGTCGACGAGGTACTGGTTGAGGAACCAGCTGATCGCGACCTGCTGGTAGCCGGCGAGCTCGCGGAGGCGCTCGGTCCGGGTCTCCTCGTCCGCCTCGGCGTACTCCGCCTCGAGGGTGACGGTGGCCCGCCCGCTGACCACGAACTCCGCCGCGGAGAGGCTGAGGAAGTCGTCCTCCTTGCCGTTCGGGACGACGACGCCGTCGTCGACGTCGGCCGGGGCCGGGCTGACGGCGCAGCCGGCGAGGGTGGCGAGGCAGGCGAGGAGGGTGAGGGCGCGTCGGGTCATGGCCGGACGCACCGCAAGGCCCGCGCCAAGCCCACACGCACCGCAGAAGCACTCGGGTGACTCCGCAACTGGCCACTCCAGCCGCCACCCAGCCGCCTGCGACAATCCTGCAAGCCCCACCGGGGGGCGGTAGGATGGCGCGCGATGAGAGCCGAGCAGCTGATCGAAGCCATGGAGCGGCGCTTGCGGGGAGAGGCGGTCGGGATCGGCCCGTTCGCCCGGCTCGCTTCACCGCCCGCGTTCGACGCGGAGGGGCTCGGGAAGCTGGGCCGCTTCGCCCGGCGCGAGGCGGACGGGCTGCTCACCCTGCTCGACGACCCGGACCCGGGCGCGCGCCACGCGGCGGCGTATCTGCTGGGGCGCTCGGCGGACGCGCGCGCGGTCGATCCGCTCTTCGCGCTGACCGTCGCGCCGCAGGACTGGCTCGACCCGGACTACGCCATCGAGGCACTGGGCGCCCTGGGCGACGTCGCCCTCCCCGGCCTGCTCACGCGCGCGCTCGTGGGGTCGGACGCCGAGGCCGCGCTGGCCGTGCGCGCCATGGGCTGCTCCCGCGGCGACGCGCTCGCGTGCCTCGAGCGGGTGCGGGCCGAGCGGCGGCCGCTCCCCGAGGGGCTCTTCCTCGCCTACGAGACGCTGGGCGATCCGCTCGGGCTGCCGGCGGCCATGCACGGGCTCGACGACCCGGCGACGCGCGACGAGGCGCTGGGCGCGGCGGAGGAGCTGCTCGTCTCGGGCGCCGCGTCCCGCTTCGAGGCGCAGGACCGCGTGGGCTGGGCGGAGCGCTTCACGGCGCTCCTCGGCTCGGGCGACGTCAACGAGCGCGCCCGCGCGCTGGTCTGCCTCGGGCGGCTCGGGGCGATCGATCGATGGGACGCGGTGCACGCCGCGCTCGACGACGCCGACGACGACGTGGCCGCGGCGGCGGCGAGCGCGCTGGTCTCGCTCGACCGGGGTCGCGCGACCGACGCCCTCGTCAGCGCGCTCGACGACCGGCGGCTCGCCCACCGCGCGACCTTCGCCGCGACCCTGCTCGACAAGGACCTGGCCCGTGGGCGCGACAAGCGGCGAGCGGCGGAGATCATCGCGAGCGCGGCCTATCGGCTCGAGGACGGCTGGGCCCACGAGCGCGCCGTCCTGGTGATGGAGCGTCAGCGGGCGGCCCGCGCGGCGTTGATCGAAGCGCTGCCGACCCTGCCGCCGAAGCATCAGGCGGCCGGCGCGGAGGCCCTGGTGGCGGTGACGCGCCTCCGGAAGCGCCCCGCGGCGAGCTACGCGCGGCTGCGGGACAAGCTCTCGGGCGCGGCGCGGGAGGCGCTCGAGGCGGCGTGGCGTCGGGCCATGGACGAGGAGGCCCGGCTCGAGCGACAGCTGGCCGAGATCCGCGAGCGACCGCCCGCGTCGTCGCGGCCGCGCTCGCCAGGGGGCGCGCCGTGAGGTCGGCCCGGTTCCCGTGGCGGCACCTCGTCGCGGGACGCCTCTTCCTCGCCGGGTGCCTGCTCCTGGCAGGGTGTCAGCGCGGACCGACGGTCTTCGTCGATCTGCGCACGGACCTGGTCCCGGGCGCCGAGTTCCAGGCCCTGGAGATCTGGCTCGAGCGTCGCGAGGGGAGCGGGGCCACCGAGGTCGGGCGCGCGCGTCGGAGCGTGTCCCCCGACGACCGCTTCATCGACGGGGTGCGCGTGGCGGAGCTCGCCGCGCCCGGCGAGGGCGTCTATCACGTGCGCGCCCGCCTCTACGCGTCCGGCGGGATCCTCGCCACGGGCGGCACCCTCGTCCGGGTCCGTGAGGACACGGTGGTGTCGGTGCGCGTCGAGCGCGCGTGCGCCTACGCGGGGTGCGCCGAGGGGCAGCTCTGCGAGCGCGGCGAGTGCGTCGACGAAGACTGCGCGCTCACCACGCCCGGCGAGTGCGGGGAGACCCCAGCCTGCGCGAGCCCGGCGGACTGCCCGGCCCGGGCCGACTGCGCGGACGCGCGATGCGACGAGGGCTTCTGCTTCTTCGAGATGCGCGACGGCGCGTGCGCCCCCACCGACTACTGCGACCCCCAACGCGGCTGCCTCCGCTTCCCCGAGCAGAGCGACGCGGGCGCGCCGATGTGCGGCGACACGCTCGTCGACTGCGACGACGACCCCTCGGACTGCGAGGTCAACGTCGCCCTCGACCCCAACCACTGCGGCGGCTGCGACGTGCGCTGCGAGATCCAGAACGCGACCGCGCTCTGCGCGAGCGGCGCGTGCTCGCTGCTGCTCTGCGACCCGGGCTTCGGCGACTGCGACGGCGACGAGAGCAGCGGCTGCGAGACGTCGGTGACCACCGTCGCGGAGTGCGGCGACTGCGGGGTGGCCTGCGGCGCGAGCGAGACGTGCACGTCGATCGGCCAGTGCCGCTGCGGCGCGCGCTTCGGCGGGATCGGCTCCGGCCCGGCGTGCCTCGGCTCCGAGACCTGCTGCGGCGACGCGTGCGCCGACCTGCAGCGCGACCCGACGAGCTGCGGCGCGTGCGGCGCGGCGTGCGCTCCGGGCGAGACCTGCCGCGACGGCCAGTGCGCGTGCGGGCCAGGCCGCGGCGGCGTCGGCGCGGGCGCGTTCTGCGGCGGCGCGTGCTGCGACGACGCGTGCGTCGACCTCGACACCGACGTCGCCAACTGCGGCGCGTGCGGCGTGCGCTGCGGGGACGGCGAGTCCTGTGACGGAGGCGAGTGTCGCTGCGGCAGCACCCGGGGCAGCGCGGGCCCGGCGTGCGGTCCGACCGAGACCTGCTGCACTGACGCGTGCGCGGATCTCGGCTTCGACGAGGCGAGCTGCGGCGGGTGCGGGATCGGCTGCGGGCCGGGCGAGTTCTGCAACGCCGGCGCGTGTCAGTGTGGCACCGACGCCGGCGAGGTGGGCGCGGGACGCCTCTGCGGTGCAGCCCAGACCTGCTGCGGCACGGGCTGCCAGGACACGGACGCGGACACGATGAACTGCGGCGGATGCGGCGTGCGCTGCGGGCGCGGAGAGCGCTGCGCGGGCGGCGCGTGCCGGTGTGGGAGCGCGAGCGCCGACCCGGGAGACGGGGCGCTCTGCTCGGTGGTCGAGGAGTGCTGCCTCAGCATGGGCGCCACGCAGTGCGCGAGCTCGCGCGACTGCAGCTGAGAGACTGCGCGCCGTCCTACACGTGCCCGATCATACGTGCTCGGGGAAGCAGAAGCGCGCGACCGCGTCCCACATCTGCTCGAACTGGGGCCGCGCGAACCCGCTCTTCGTGCGCAGCCAGTCCACGTGCAAGGGGGCGTGCGCCGGGTCGTGAAAGTGCCCGATCACGTCGAGATGGTCGGCCCACGCGGCGTGCAGGACCTCGCCCCA
>SHBB01000098.1 GCA_004213565.1 Sandaracinaceae bacterium | reverse complement strand
CGCGCGGCGGAGGCGATGGCGCGCCTCAGCGAGCTGGCGCAGATCCGTGAAGAGGCGAACGAGACGGTCATCACGCTGAGCGGCGAGGTGCTCTTCGAGACCAACCGCGCCGAGGTTCGGGGCACGGCGCAGCGGCGGCTCGAGGCCGTGGCGGAGGCGCTGCGGGCGCAGCCCGACCGTCGCATCACGGTGGTGGGCCACACGGACACGCGCGGCAGCGCCACGCACAACGAGGAGCTGTCACGCCGTCGCGCGGAGGCGGTGATGGGCTTCCTCGTCGAGCAGGGCATCCCGGCCGAGCGCATCTCCGCCCTCGGGCGCGGGGAGAGTCAGCCGATCGCGCCGAACGACACCCCGGAGGGGCGCGCGAACAACCGCCGGGTCGAGATCGTGCTGAGCGCCCGCGCGGGGGCGGCCTCGCCAGAAGCCGCAGAGGCGCGGTGATCCCTCACTCGGCGTACTCGAACGCGCCGAGGGTGAACGGGGCTACGCGCGGCACACCGTGGAAGTCGGTGGCCGCGTGCTCGCTCCACCCCGCGGGGTCGGCGCCCACGTCGAGCGACCCGCCCGCGGGCCGGGCGTCTCCTTCGGCGAAGGGCGCGTCGTGCGTGCTCACCTCGACGGCGTCGTAGCCGCCGAAGTCGGAGAAGCCCGAGCCGCTCACGTTGACGTGATCGAAGCGCGTGGCCGGGTCGAGCGAGAACCCGAGCTCCTCGTTCGCGAAGCCATCGACGCCCGCGAAGACGCAGTTGAGCAGCTCGGTTCCGTCGTTGCCGCGGCGGACGCGGAAGAGCCGCGAGCCGCCGATGAAGGTCGAGTGGATGAAGCGATTGCGGGACGCGACGCCGGCGCCTCCCTGGTCACGAAAGAACACGTTGTACTGACAGTCGCGCACGATCAGGTTCACGAAGTCGTTGTCGTGCCCGGCGTCGACCAGATCTCCGGCCGACTCGTCGCCCGCGCCGTCGTCCCAGTCGTTGAAGACCACGCCCGCGTAGGCGTCCGTGACGACGATGTTCTGGAAGAGGTTGTCGCTCGCGCCGTTGGAGAGCGTGATGGCGGTGCTCCACTCGACCGGGCTGTCCCGCCGCACGACGCCGTTCTTGATGGTGTTGCGCTGACAGCCGCCGAACTGGAGCTCGACGTTCGTGTTCGTCACCGTGAAGCCGTCGACGACGTTGTCCGCCGCGTCGGCGCCGACCGGCTTGATGACGATGCCGTGTCCGAGGTGCGAGATCCCCGGCGTCCGGTAGACGTGGATCCCTGAGGCGTGGTTCCGGTTGCCGTTGAACAGGAAGTAGTAGTCCATGTCGTTGGCGGTGTCGGTCCCGACCACCTCGATGTCGCGGTAGACGCCGTCCGCGCCCTGCACCGTGACGCCCTGCGCGCCGGCGTCACGCACGAAGCACCGCTCCATGGTCACGCCGTCCCCGGTCACGGTGATGCCCCACCCGTCGTAGTCCGTGAAGCCGCCGCTCCCGGTGAAGTTCCCGTGGTAGTCGCTCACCAGGTTCCGCAGCACGGGCCGCGCGCCCCAGATCTCGAAGCCGGCGGAGTAGCGGGTGACCTGGAAGCTCTCGAGGTGCACGTGGTCGCCGCGCACGCGGAAGCCGGTGCCACGACCGATCGCGCCCTCGAGCACGCCGCGGAGCATCGGCATCAGGCTCGGGTCGAGGGGCTCGGTCCCGGTCACGCTCGCCCGCCCGTGCGGGCGCACCAGGCTCCACTCCGGGTCGGTCCCGATGAAGCGAATGGGCGCCTCGGCCGTGCCGTCCGTGGTCTGGTCGAGGCGGAGGTCGCCGTAGTCGCCCGCTTGCACGAACACCGTCGTGCCGGGCCCGGCGGCCGAGACCGCGTGGGCGAGCGACCAGGCCGTGGCCGCGGTGAGGCCGTCGGCGTCGGCCGAGCCCGCGGTCGTCACGTAGCGCACGTCGGCCGCGCACTCGGGCCCGCCACCGCCGGCCGGATCCGGGACGCAGTCCGGCGCGGACCGAGTGCACGGCGCGTGGGCCGCCTCGCACGCGGCGACGTCGGCGAAGCCCGCCGTGCAGCCCGGGCCGATGCACGTGCAGCCGGAGAGCGACACGCACGCCGCGCCGTCCCAGAACACCCCGAGCGGGCGTCCGCAGTCTCCCTCGGCGATCACGCCCTGCGTCTCGCACGCGCTCGCGGGGGGCAGGCCCGCGTCGCCCTCGACGCCTCCGTCGGCGGCCGCGGCGTCCCTCACGCCTGCGTCGGTGGTCGGCGGCGGCGTCCCCGCGTCGCCTGCGTCGACCGAGGCAGGGAGCTCGTCACACCCGGCGAGGGCCGAGGAGAGCGCGAGGAGCACGAGCAGGCGGGCGGCGTGATGCATGGCGCCATCCTGACGGTCGCACGCGCGCGGCGGTCGGTTCCGAATCGTACGCCGTACGAAGCGTCGCGCGCCTTCACCCCCAGACGACGCTCCGCATGGAGATGGAGCCGGCGTCGAAGCCCTCCACCGCGAAGCGCGCCGGCTCGGAGTCGGCGCTCGCGGCGTAGGCGTAGAGGAGCGGGAGCCAGTGCTCGGGCGTGGGGTGGGCGCGGCGTCCGTCGTCGCTCTGTTGCCACCGGGTGAGCAGCGCGTCGCCGTCGCGCTGGCGCAGGGCCTCGGCCGTGTCCGCGTCGAAGCGCCGCGCCCAGTCGGGGGTCACGCTCGGTGACGCGCTCCGCATGCGGCCGAAGGCGTCGCGGAGGTTGTGCACGATGTTGCCGCTCCCGAGGATGAGCACGCCCTCGTCGCGGAGCGGCGCGAGCGCGCGGCCGATCTCCATGTGGCGCCGCGCGTCGAGGTGGCGGTCCAGGCTGAGCTGGATCACGGGCACGTCCGCCTCGGGGACCATCCAGCGCAGCACGCTCCAGGTGCCGTGGTCGAGGCCCCACTCGCTGCGCGCGTCGGCGTCGTGTGCGGCGAGGAGCGCGCGCACCCGTCGGGCGAGCTCCGGCTGGCCCGGGGCCGGGTACTGCACCTCGTGCAGCGCGGGCGGGAAGCCGCCGAAGTCGTGGAGGGTCTCGGGGCGGGGCTGCGCGGTGAGGTAGGTCCCGCCGACGAACCAGTGGGCGGAGACGGCGAGGATGGCGCGCGGGCGCGGCAGGGCCTGGCCGAGGGCGGTGAAGCCGCGGCTCCAGCAGTTGTCTTCGATGGCGTTCATCGGCGAGCCGTGCCCGACGAACACGACCGGCATGCGCTCTTCGCGGGTCTCGCTCATGGCCTCTCCCTCCTGTCCCTCTCGGTGCGCGGAGCGGCGCCCGCACCCGAGGGGCACGAGCGCCGCGGCGGAGGCGAGCCCCCGCAAGAACGCGCGGCGCCCGGTCACGCGGCGTGCTCGTCCGCGGGCTGCGCTTCCGTCACCGCGACGGCCTGCACCTCGATCTCGATCTCGACCTTCTCACCCACCAGGACGCCTCCGGCCTCGAGCACCTGGTTCCACTCTAGCCCGAAGTCGCGGCGGTCGACCGACGCGCTCGCCTGGAAGGCGACCCGCTGGTTGCCCCACGGGTCCTTGCCCGCGCCGAGGAAGCGCGCGTCGAGCACCACGTCGCGAGTGACGTCGCGAATGGTCAACGCGCCGTGCACGCGCAGCTCCCCGCCGTCGTTCTGCTCGACCCGGGTGCTCTCGAAGCGCAGGGCCTCGAAGCGCTCCACGTCGAAGAAGTCGGCCGAGCGGAGGTGCGCGTCGCGGTCCGGGACGCCGGTGTCGATGCTGCTCGCGTCGATGGTGACCTCCACGCGTCCGCCGGTCGGGTGAGCCGGGTCGAGCTGCACCAGCCCGCTCCACCTGGCGAAGCGCCCCCGGACCTTCGCGAAGACCATGTGGCGGACCGAGAAGCCGATGCCCGAGTGGGTGGTGTCGATGTTCCAGCGCTGCGCGTTCGTGTTCGTGGTCATGTCCGTCTCCTCTTTCGTTGGTGCCTGACGTAGACGAACCTAGCGACATCCCACGCACGGGATTAGACCATGCTTTCAGGAGACTTCATCCCGCATACGGGATAATGTTCGAACGAGATGAGTGGGACCGACGCCAACGCGATCCTGGTCTTCGCGAAGGTCGTCGAGGCGGGCAGCTTCGTCGGCGCCTCGCGCGAGCTGGACATGCCGACCACGACGGTGAGCCGCAAAGTCTCGGAGCTCGAGGCGCAGCTCGGCGCCAGGCTCCTCCAGCGCACCACGCGCTCGCTCAGCCTCACCGACGTGGGCCGCGCGTACTACGCCCACGCCGCGCGCGTGGCGGCCGAGGTCGAGGAAGCGGAGCTCGCCGTCACCCGCCTGCAGGCCGCGCCGCGGGGCCGCCTGCGCGTCACCATGCCGCTCAACTTCGGCTTCCTCGCCTCGGCCGTGGCGACCTACATGGAGCGCTACCCCGACGTCGAGGTGGAGCTCGTCGGCGCCGACCGCGTGGTGGACCTCGTGCAAGAGGGCTTCGACGTGGCCGTGCGCGCGGGGGCCCTCTCGGACTCCACCCTGGTCGCCCGTCGCCTCGGCGCGCTCCAGAGCTTCCTCGTCGCGAGCCCCGCCTACCTGGAGCGGGCGGGCGAGCCCGGGACCCCCGCCGACCTCGAGCGCACCGACTGCCTCGTCTTCGGCGCCGGCCAGCTCGGGCGCTGGACCCTCGAGCGAGAGGACGAGCGCGTCACGGTCGACGTGCGCGCGCGCCTCGTGGTCAACGACTTCGACTTCCTCGAGGAGGCGGCGCGCGCCGGCCTCGGCGTCGCGATGCTGCCCGCCTTCCGCGCCCTCCCCGGCGGCGCCCTCCGCCGCGTCCTCCCCGCGTGGTGCTCACCCGCCGTGCCCCTGCACGCCGTCTACCCCAGCACCCGCCACCTCTCCCCCAAGGTCACTACCTTCCTCGACCACCTCCAGACCGCGATGACGTCCCCACCCTGGGAGGCCAGGGACGGTGTTTACTTGTGACCGGACTTTTTGCATACCCACAGACAGAGACGACAGCCAGGCGGGGTCCATCGTGAACGCGTGCAGGACCACCATTCCGAGCGTCAGGTCGGCGAAGTCGATCAACACCAACAAAGAAAGGTGCATGCCGAGCATCGCCGCCCAGAGCCAGGGTCGCGCGCGCCTCCACATCGCCAGCGGCGCGAAGAGCACCTCGAGCGCCAGTGTCCCCCAGCTCGCCGCGTGCAAGAGCGCCGGCTGCGTCAGCAGCCACTCCCGCAGCCCATGATCGCGCGCCAGCGGGTTCGCGAGGATGTGCGCCACCGCGCTCCCATCGATCCAGGAAGGCGCCCCGAGCTTCGTCAACCCGCTGTACGAGTACCCGACCGCCATCACGATCCAGACCGCCTGATGAAAGCGCGCCGGCATCCGCCAGCCTGGCTTGCGAGTGTCCAGACACGCGTGCACGAGCAGGAGCAGCCCGACGTACGGGAGGCTCGGGTTGGTGATCAGCGGGTTGCGCCCCAGCAGACACGCCCAGACGAACCAGATCCCGACCGCGGCCGCCCGATCGCGCCAGCCCAGGATCAACGGGAAGCAGAGCGCTGCGCCCGTCGCCACGAACGCCCAGACGAAGCCCGGTCCGTCGATCCAGCTGAGCACGTTGGGGAACGCGTGGGCGATCGGGCTCAGCGTCGCGTCGGGCAGCATGCCCTCGTGGCTGAAGAGCTCCGCCGCCGACGGCAGGAGCTGCGCGAAGTGCACCAGCAGGTAGAGCCCGAGCCCGATGCGGAAGAGCCCGTAGCGGCGCGCGTCCCAGCCGGTCACGGCGCGCACTCCACGGTCAACGTGCGCGGGACGTGCGGCGGCGTGTCGGCGCGCGGCGCGTAGCGGAGCGTGATCGGCGAGGCGACGCGCGACGGGTCCACCCCGAGCTCTCGGAGCAGCGGCGCGGCTCCACAGAGACCGTGGCGCGCGACCGCATCGACCATCGGCCACAGCAGCGGCCGCCCCTTCAGCGCGGGCCCGCCCGCCACCGCCGCGCCGTACGCGTTGCGCCGGTTGTACGCCCCCTCGACGCGCGCGTAGACGGCTGGGCTCAGCTCGAGCGAGCGCGCCTCGCCGCCCGTGTCCTCGTACTCGACGAAGAAGCGCGTGGAGAAGCCCTCGTAGCCGTCGATCGTCGTGAAGACCCGCGGGTGCGGAGACGCCGCCGTCGCCGCGGCGAGCCCCTGCAGTACAGGTACATTCATTGCCGCCCCCAGCATCTGCGCGAGCCCCAGCGCGACCACGGCGATGGGACCCCAGCGCTCGAACCCACGCGCCCTCACTCGATCACCTCGCCGCGCAGCATCGCGCCGAGCCGCCGCTCGTCCTCGAAGCCGCAGTCGCCCTCGTAGCGCGCCGGGTTGTCGAACGTGCCGAAGAGCAGATCCCAGAGCGGCAGGTCCGAGTAGTTCGAGCGGTGCCGGCCGCGCGCGTGGTGCACGCGGTGCATCTCGGGCCGCTGGATCAGCCACCCGAGCCAGCGCGGGGTGGAGACGTTCCAGTGATAGAAGAGCTCCGCCAGCCCGGTCATCAGCACCGCGTACGTGGCCGCCTCCGGACCGAGCCCCACCAGGAGGTAGAGCACCGCGCTCGAGAGCACGCCGTTGATCGCGACCTCGATGGGATGCTTGTAGAAGCTCGCGATCACCTCGATGCGCGAGGGGCTGTGATGCACCTGATGCACCCAGCGCCACAGGAAGGGCACCTCGTGGCGCGCGCGGTGCCAGAAGTAATAGACGAACGTCATGGCGAGGTAGCCGACCAGCGCGCCGCCGTAGGGACCGAGCGCGTCGAGCGACCACGGCCGGCTCGCGCGCATCCAGTCCTCCCAGAGCACACCGCCGATGAAGACCATGGCCGCCTGGGCGCCGTTGAGCAGGATCGCGCGCGGCCACCAGCCCGGCACCTTCGCCCAGCGCCGCCCGGGGCGGACGCGCTCGACGAGCATCATGAGCAGCCCGCAGGCCAGGACGAGGAGAGGCACCATGCACGGCCCTGGAGCGAGGCGCGTGCCAGCCGCGCGCGCGGCCCAGGTCACGCGCCGTCGCGCGGGTCACGTACATCGCGTGCACGACGCACGCAGCGCGTGTTTGCTACGGGAGGGTCGAGAGGCCGGGCGGCAGCGCGTCGGACCGGGGCTCGCAGCGCGGCTCGAGGAGCGCGGCGCAGGGGCCGTCCGCGACGCTCGTCCCCACCACCTCGCCGTCGGCCTCGTGGTGCAGCCGCAGCGTCCCGGCCTCGAGCTCGGCGCGCGACATCCGACCCTCCTCACGGACCGTGATGAGACGACCCGCCGCGTCGCGCTCGATCTCGACCTGCGCGAACGCCTCCGCGCCCTCCTCCGGGCCCTCGATCGTCATCACGCGAACCAGGCGGCCCGCGTCGTCGCGAACGCAGCGTCGCGCCTCGAGCCACTCGTCGTCTTCGTAGACCGTGAAGCCGTCCGGACGCCCGCCCGCGTCGAGGGTCCAGACGACCGACCGCGGCGTCGCGCCCTCGGCCTCTTGCCGCACCAGCACGCGAGCTCCCTCGCGAGACACGCGGAGCACGCCCTCGTCTCGGTCTTCGCCGAAGTCGACCGTGAAGCGGATCTCCTCCGGGCCGTACGTCCAGCGCGCGCTCAGCGCGGGTCCATCGGAGACCGCGCCGTGACTCACCCAGCGCCCCGCTTCGTCGCGGACCCAGTCCTCTTCGGCTCCCATCATGTCCGGGTCCGCGGCGTCGTGCCGGACGCTGCATCGAAGCGGCGCCGCTTCGGTCACTTCGGCCTCTTCGGTCTCCTCGGTCTCGTCGGGCGCCGGCTGGGTGGGGGCGGGGTTCGCCGAGCCGCAGCCGAGGAGGCACATCCAGATCAACACACGCATCCGGCCGAGCTTCGCACATCGACGGTGGCGACGGAACGCGCGTGGATCCAGCCAGGGACCATGAAACCTCGACCGACCTCCGACCTCGCCAACATGCCCACCTCACGCAAGCTGGGCTACGGCGCCCTCGCGCTCCTCCCCGCGCTGCTGCTCGCCGTCTCCGGGCTCTCCGCCGTCGTGGCCGACCTCGGCACCGCCGCGCAGCTGCTCTACGTGCACGTCGCGGCGCAGTTCATCGTGCTGCTCATGTTCGGTGATCTGCTGATGAAGAGCCGGGCCATGGACAGCACGGGCCGCGTCCTGTGGGGCGCCTACTTCCTGCTCCTCGCCCCGGCGGCCGTGCTCTCCTTCTGGTACGTGCACGTCTGGTCCGCGGGCGACCTGCGCCGCCCCCGCCGCGTCCGCACCCTCGAGCTGACGCTGACCGACTGATTCCCCGGACCCCGCGTCAGATCAGGATCACGTCGCAGGGGAACGAAGCCTCGAGGGTGGCGCCCGGGCCGCTCTGCAGTCTCATGCAGGCCTCGCCCTGAAGCTCGATGTGGCTCTCGTCGAGCACACGCCAGCCGTCGGGGTCGTCGCAGCTCAGCGCGGTGCCGTTCAGGCGCACCGTGCCCGCGCACGCGTCGTCGAGGTTCTGGATGCGGCCCTCGAGCGTGACCACGCAGCTCAGCTCGCCCGCGACGATGTCGGTGAGCGCGGTGCGTAGGCCGGCGTCGTCACCCGCCACCCAGAACTCCGCGTCGGCGTCGCCCGCGCCGCGGCCGAGACCTGCGTTGGCCATGTCCTGGAGATGACGCTCGCTGATCGTGCCCTCACCGACGCTGATGATGAAGGTGCGGATGCCCATGCGATAGGCGCGCTCCGCCGCCGCGAGCGCCTCGGGCTGGCCCTCCTGAGGGTTGGGCTGCGCGCAGGTGTCGGGCTCGCCATCGGTGGCGAGGATGAAGATGGTCGGGTCGGCGCTCGGATCGGGCGACATCGCGAGGAAATCGAGCACCGAGTCGATGCTCGCGCCGGTCGGCGTCTCGTCGATGGGATCCGCCGGGCCGTAGACGGCCTGGAGCGCGCCGTGGTTGTCGAGCGCAGGGCCGACCCACTCGACGAGCGGGCACATGCCCGGCACCGGGTCGCTCGAGTTCCCGTCCGCCTCGGCGCTGTAGAGAGCCAACCCGAAGCGCACCGAGGACTGCAGCGAGTAGACGAGCCCGTCCGGCTCGTCCATCAGCGAGTCGCGCAGCGCGTCCCAGCGGTCGCGCCCGCCCGCGAAGTCCGCCGTCATGCTCCCGGACTGATCGACGATGAGGATCACGTTCGGCGTCACGCGCCGCGCCTGCACGCGCACGTCGGCGCAGATGCCGGTGGCGTCGACGTCGGCGTCCGGGCGGCTGAGCGAGACGCAGCGGCCGTCTTCCTGGCAGAGGCCACGCGGGCAGCCCTCGGCCGGCCTCAGCGGATCGCAGTCCGCCGTACAGACGCCCTGGTCCGCGCAGTAGTAGGCGCCCTCGCAGGGCATCTCCGCGCTGCACGGCACGTCACAGGTGTCCGGCGGCCGCGGCCCCGCGCACGGGCCGCCCGCGTTGTGCGGGCCGCTGCAGTCGCAGCCAATCGCGAGGAGCGCCCAGAAGAGCGCACCCATCCAACACCACACGACACGCGTCATCGAGACCTCCGACCCCGACAGAGTGCCAGTCGACGCCGCCACGCATCGTCCGGCGGCAACCCTGTCCCAGGAAAAGGACACACCACCACGAGAGTCGTATGTTCCACGACATGTGCCAGCGAGCCCAGCGGCAGTTTTGCAAGTCGACCGCGAACACGGAGCGCTCCGCGCGCCATGGCAGACTCAGCCCGTGAGCCGTGACGACGAAGTGGATCGACCGCGACTGTGGCTCTCCGCGGAGCGGATGCGCGCGCTCGGCTACCGGGTGGTCGACGCGCTCGTCGAGCGCTGGGCGGGGCTGGCCGACGCGCCGATCCCGTCGCCGCCCGATCGCGCGGCGCTGCGGGCGAAGCTGTCGGAGCCGCTCCCCCGAAAAGGGCGCGCCCCCGAGGACGTGCTCGCGCGCGCGCTGGACGACGTGCTCGCGGAGGCAGCGCCGACCGGGCACCCGCGCTTCTTCGGCTTCATCCCCGCGCCCAGCAACTTCATCGCGGTGCTCGCCGACGCGCTGGTGGCCGGCTTCAATCCCTTCGGCGGCAACTGGGTCGAGGCGCCGGGCCCGCACGAGCTGGAGCGGGTCACGATCGCCTGGATCGCCGCGGCCTGCGGCTTCCCCGAGGAGGCCGCGGGCCTCTTCGTCAGCGGCGGCTCGATGGCGAACCTCACCGCGCTCACCGCGGCGCGGGAGGAGCGCGGGATCGAGGTCGACCGCGCGCGGATCTACACCTCCGACCAGACGCACGGCTCCGTGGCCAAGGCGCTGCGCGTGATCGGCTTCCCGGAGGCGGCGCTCGTCGTCGTGCCCACGGGCGACGACTTCGCGATGCGCCTCGACGCGCTCGACGAGGCCATCGCGCGCGACCTGGCGCGAGGCGACGCGCCCTTCGCCGTCGTCGCGACCGCGGCCACCACGAGCACGGGGGCCATCGACCCGCTCGACGCCATCGCCGATCGCTGCGCCGAGCACGGGCTCTGGATGCACGTCGACGGCGCCTACGGCGCGGCGGGCATGTTCTCGGCCGGCACGCGCGCGCGGCTCACGGGGCTCGGGCGCGCCGACTCGCTCTCGCTCGATCCGCACAAGTGGCTCTTCACGCCGTACGAGTGCGCATGCGTGCTCGTGCGTGACGGCGACGTCCTGACCCGCACCTTCGCGCGCCACGCGGACTACCTCACCGACGTGAGCACCGACGAGCCCGACTTCCAGGACATGGGGATCCAGCTCACGCGCTCGTTCCGGGCCCTGAAGGTGTGGATGACCTTCCAGGTGTTCGGCGCCGACGCGATCGACGCCGCCATCGACGCGGGGGTGAGCCGGGCCGAGCACATGGCCTCGCGCATCGAGGCGATGCCTGGCTGGTCCCTCGCGGCGCCCGCCTCGATGGGGATCGTCGCCTTCCGGTGCGACGACCTCGACGACGCGGCTCACGCGGCGCTCGTGCACCGCCTGGTCGACACACACGAGGCGATGGTCAGCTCCACCGTGCTCCGCGGCCGCCGACACCTCCGCGCCTGCACGCTCAACCCACGCACCACCGACGCGGACGTCGAGCGCACCCTCGCGCTGCTCGACCGCCTCGCGCGGAGCTGATCGATCCGGCGCGCGCATCGCAGCCCGAGCGCGAGCATGCTCGGCCGGCCGGTTCGGTGTCGCGGGAGGGCTCGCCACGAAGAACAGCGTGCGCGGATCGCCCCGCGTCATCCACGAACCTCCCCTGAGCCGCGCTGACCTCGCCTTTCTCGGAGCCGAGGCGAACCTCGGCGTGTGCTATCCGAGCGGGACGCGCTCGGGGGTGCCCTCGAAGGTCTCGTCGCCTTGCTGCACGTAGAGGCGTCCGTCCGAGACGGTCACGCTCCAGCTCACGTTGCGATCGAGGCGGGCCTCGAGCGGCTCGAGCAGCTCCGTGGGCAGCGACCACGCCTCGATCTCGTCCTTGCGATGGATCGTCGCCTTGGCCATCTCGGCGATCCACGGCGCGGCGCCCTTGGGCGCGTAGACGTAGACGAAGACGCGCGCCCCGGTCTTGGAGGCGCGGTGGAGCCGGGTCGCGGCGGGGAAGCCGACGTCGATCCACGCCGTGACCTCCCCCCGGAGGTCCTTCACCCAGAGCGCGGGCTCCTCCACCGTGGAGAGCCCGCGCCCGAAGTCGATGCCCTCCTCGTGTCGGAGCGCGTACGCCAGGACCCGCGCCAGCATGCGCTGCGCGCTCTCGGAGGGATGCTGCGCGACCCGCAGGTCGAGCGACTCGTAGACGCCGCGGTCGACGTCGGAGAGCTGGATCTGGAATCGATGAATGGTCGAGGTGAGCGCCACGGGGTGGCTATGTCACATCGGTGAGCGACGCGCCGATCAGCGCGTCAGGGCGCGGCGGAGGAACGCGGCCATCTGCGCCCGGCTGACGGGCGTGCTCGGGCAGTAGCGGCGCGGCCCGCACCCGTTGGTGATCCCGGCCGCCGCGACCGAGTCGATGGCCGGCTCGTGCACGCCGCCGTCGTCGTCGAACGCGTCGGGGCCGGGCGGGAGATCGAAGGCGTTGGCCATGAAGGTCGCCATCGCGGCGCGGCTGACGAGCGCGTTGGGGCAGAAGCGCCGCTCGCCACACCCGCCCGTGATGCCCGCGTGGGCGAGCGCGTCGATCTCGCGCTCGAGCGGGTTGCCGTCGTCGTCGTCGAACGCGTCGGGGCCGTCCGGCAGCTCCAGCGCGCGGGCGAGGAACGCGGCCATCTGCGCCCGGCTGATCGCGCGGTCGGGACAGAACTCGGTCTCGCTGCAGCCCCGCGTGATGCCTCGATCGACGAGCCAGACGATGTCGTCCTCGAAGAGCGTGTTGCAGATGTCACGGAAGGGCGCGTCGCAGGCGTAGAGGCGCTCGACGCCCGCGATGTCGCCCGGGCTGAGCGAGCTCTGGTCCTCGATGAGGCTGCCGTCGCGGCGGGTGATCGTCGGCTCCCCGTCGGTGGAGAACGCGAGCGAGTGGTAGTGCATCACCGAGCGCGTGTCGTAGGCGCCGACGTCCTGGCCGCCGTAGCCCTGCTCTTCGTACGTCTGGAACGCGAAGTGGTAGCCCTCGTCGATGCGGTCCCAGTGCACGACGACGTGCGCGTCTCGATCGCTCCGCGACTGCTCGTGCCAGAGGCCGAGCGTGTGCCCGATCTCGTGCACCACGACCCCCGCGTCGCAGGCGGGCGCCAGATAGACGAACTGCTGCCTCCCGCGGTGGCCGAGATCGGCCGAGCATCCGTCGCCCGTGGTGAAGGTGACGTAGCCCTCCTCGGTCGTCCGCTCGCGGAACCGGATCGGCGTCTCCGCCTCCCAGTGGGCCATCGCGTCGCGCACGCGCGCGGGGTCCGGCAGCTCGGGGTCGATGGTGTAGACGACGACGCCATCCGGCCAGAGCCAGGTGTCCTCGAGTGCGGCCAACGCATCGGTGCGCAGGCTCTCCGCCTCCGGCAGCGCGCGGAGTCGATCCGGAGCCAGGTGCATGTCGCCCTGGTAGACGAGCGCGTCGTGGAAGCGCTCGTATGCGATCACCGTCGGCCGCCCCATCACGTCATACACGCCCTGCTCGACCATCCCGGCCCGGCCCGGGAAGGCCTGCAGCGTGGAGGGCTCCAGCTCACCCGCCGTCTCCGCAGGCCCGGCACATCCGAGCGCAAGACAGATCAGCCCGATGATTCTCGAAGCTCGGAACTGCATCGGCGGCGAGCATCTCCGCTCGAACCGGGATGTTCAAGACCCATGGCGCGTCACTCGAGGCGGGACCGGCTCGGCCAGCAATTGTTCGGTCCGGTGCGGGTTGGTGCGTAGTTCTCCCTCGTGCGCCGGTCTCCGTCCTCCACTTCCCGCACTTCCCGCCGAGTCGACGAAACCCACGGCTCCTCAGAGGCGTCGACCCGGGACGACGGACATCGCCAGCAGCAAGAGCTGCACCGTTCCGTGCTCGAGAACCTGGCGGAAGGCGTCGTTGCCTGCGACGCAGACGGGAAGCTCGTGCTGTTCAACCGTGCCGCACGGGAGTGGCATCGCGCCGATCCCCGTGCGCTCCCTCCTTCGAAGTGGGCAGAGCACTACGACCTCTTCGAGGGCGACGGCGTCACTCCACTCGCGACCGAACGCATCCCGCTCATGCGGGCCTATGCGGGCGAGGATGTACGCGCCGCGGAGATGAGCATCGTCGTCAAGGGAGGCGCTCCTCGCACGGTGGTCGCCAGCGGGGGCCCGCTCTACGACGATGCGGGTCGAAAGGTCGGCGCCGTGGTGGTGATGCACGACGTGACGGACGCCCGCCGCAACCTGCGTCGCTACGAAGATCTCTTCAGCTTCGCCCCCGACGCGATCCTCATGGTCGACGAGGCCGGACGCGTTCGAGAGGCGAACCGAATGGCGGCGGAGATGTTCGACCGGACAGAGGAACAGCTCGTCGGGCTGTCCCTCCACGACTTGCTGGGGTTCGATCCTTCCGTTCTTCGAGGCGAGTCGGGAGAGCCTTCTCCATCGCCCCGCAGCGCGGTCCGGCGTTCTGGCGAGGCATTTCCCGTCGACATTCGCGTCAGCAAGGTCGACCCCGACGGGAGGTTGGCGGTCGCGGTACGAGACGTGAGCGCGCGCGAAGAAGCAGAGCGCCGGATGCGCGCCCTCTCGGCCGCGCTCGACGCCATGGCCGACGCCACCTTCATCCTGGACTTCGATGACGCGCGGGTCATGTACGCGAACCGCGGCGCTTCGCTGCAGTTGGACTCGACTTCGGAGGCGTTGGTCGGCGCCTCTTTTCGCGACCTCCTCGCGCCTGGCGACCTGAAGGCGGTCGAGCGGCTCCTCGACCAAGCCCGTTCGTCCGAGGGCGAGGCGTTGCGCGTGGAGGTGTCACTCTCGGGAGCGCAACGACGCGTCCCCGTCGAGCTCTCCGCGCAGCGCGTCGTGCTCGGTGAGGGCCTTCCGTGCTTCGTCGTCATCATGCGCGACCTCACCGAACGACTGGAACGCGAGCGAAGGGAGAACCGCTCTCAGCGACTCGAAGCGATCGGCAAGCTCGCCAGCGGCGTGGCCCACGACTTCAACAACGCTCTCGCGCCGATCCTCATGGCCATCGACGAGCTGCGGGAGCTCCACCCGGAAGATGCCGAGGTGCTCGACATCCTCGAGGGCAGCGCGGAGCGCGCGAGCAAGATGACCCGGCAGCTCCTATCCTTCGCGCGCGGAACCGCCGTGGAGCGGCAGTCGCTGGATCCGTCCTTCCTGCTCGAGGAAACCGCGGGCATGATCCGCGCGTCACTCCCGCCGGAGATCGACCTCGGGTTTCGCTGTGACCCCCACCTCCCGACCATCTCCGCCGAGGCGACGCAGATCCAGCAGGTGCTCCTCAACCTCTGCGTCAACGCGCGCGACGCCATGGACGGCGAGGGCGCGCTCCGGCTGACCGCGAGCGCGGTCTCGGTCGACGACGAGCTCGCGAGGACAATCCCCGAGGCCCACACCGGAGCCTACGTCTGCATCCGCGTGGACGACTCGGGCAGCGGCATTCCACCCGACGTGTTGGTGCGCATGTTCGACCCCTTCTTCACGACGAAGCCGCCCGACGAGGGCACCGGCCTCGGGCTCTCGAACGTCCTCGGGATCGTCAAGGGACATGGTGGCTTCTTGCACGTGGAGTCGGAGGCCGACCGGGGATCCACCTTCTGGGTCTATTTTCCGGCCGAGTCCGAGCTCTCGGAACCGGCGCACCACGGACACGCCGAGCTGGTGCTGGTGGTCGACGACGACGTGGGCATCCAGCGGATCGCGGTCCGGATGCTTCATCGACTCGGATACCGCGCCGTGACCGCGAAGGACGGCGCCGAGGCGCTCGAGAAGATGGCGCGGCATGGCGACGCGGTGAAGCTCGTCCTCACCGACTACCGAATGCCCGGCATGGACGGCCCCACGTTCGTCCGTACGCTCCAGGCGGGCTCACCGAGGCTCCCGGTCGTCGTGATGAGCGGTCGCAGCGACGCGCGGGTCCGCTCCGCGTTCGAAGCCTGCGTCATCGCTTCGCATCTGAGCAAACCGTTCACGCGCGCCGAGCTCGCTGCCCGCGTCAGAGACGCCATCGCTCCCAACGCGCCCGAGGCGATGGTGACCCGCTCGCTCGACACCGGCCTCCGCGCCTGAGACACGATCTCGAATCGCGACGCGCCACCGACGCGCCGGCGCGGGATGCGCTGCGGGGCCAGGCGGGATATCCCATGCCCATGAACGCCTCCATGCTCGTCGCCGACTGGGACGACCTACCGCTCCCCGCTGAAGTCGTCGCCGACCTGCTGGCGGGGCGCGATCTGGAGGCGACGCGGGCGCCGGAGGGCTTCGCGCACCACGGCGTGGGAGGCGATGAGCTGTCGACCGAGCTCGCGCGCATGCTCTCTTGCCCAGCCTTCGACCAGGCCGCGAGCGCGACGTTCGTCCCCTGTTCGGTCGAAGGAGGCGTCGAGCGCCACGAGAGCGACGGCGAGGTCCACCTCGTGATCGGCGCCGAACACCTGCGCGCGTCCTGGCCGGCCGAGCGCGACGAGGCCTATCGCCTCGCGGTCGCCGAGGCGTGTCGCGCCGTGCGACGCGGCGCGCCTTCGGCGATGGAGCACGTGCTCTGGCTCGAGCACTTCCTGATCGAGCGGCTCCTTCGCGTGGCGGCCCCGCTGCGCCTCCCCGTCGTCATCGTCTGGCCCGAGCGCCGCCCGTCGATCGAGCTCGAGCGCATGCTCGACGGCGCCCTGTCGAGCTGGGCCGACTGAGCCTCCGCGACCGCGGCGCCCTCGCTGACTGCGCCGGCGCGTGCCGTTGGAGGCCCGAGCCGGGGACCCCGACCCTACTCGAGCCAACGCAAGCGGACTACCATGTCCAGGCCGTGAGACCCGCCGCCTACTCTCAGCTCCGAGCCCATCCGCTGGACGGGTCTCTGCTCCTCTTTCGCCCCTCGACCGGCGAGTCGTTCCGGATCGAGTCGCGCGCGACGAGACGCTTGCGAGCACAGGCGCCGCGCGCCGTCTTCGTGGGACTCTCGAACGCCTGCAACCTGAGGTGCGAGTTCTGCTCACGGGACGCGTCGATCCGGGAGCGCTGGGCGGCGAACGACATGGTCGCCCTGCTCAGCGCCCTGGCCGAGGCGGGCACACTCGAGGTCGCGTTCGGCGGCGGCGAGCCGCTGGCCTACGCAGGCTTCCCGGAGCTGCTGGCGCGCCTCGCCGAGGAGACGCCCCTCGCGCTCCACTTGACCACGAACGGCACGCTCATCGACGACACGACGGTACGCGCTCTCGCTCCCCATGTGACCGAAGCACGCGTGTCGGTGTACGCGGAGACCGACTGGGCGACCGCCATGCGCCGGCTGGTCGACGCGGGTGTACGGACCTCCGCGAACTTGCTCGTCCAAGGTCAGATGCTCGCAGGGCTCCCGTCGATCCTCGACGAGCTCGCCGAAGTGGGGGTGGCTGACGTAGCGCTGCTGCGCCGAGTGGGAGGCGCGCAACTTTGGGGCGAGGAGTGGCTCACGCTCGAGCGGTGCGTCCGCGCGAGCCCGGTGCCGGTGAAGCTCTCGCGTTGCTTCGCCGACCGGATGCCGACGCTGCCACGGCTCTCGACGTCCTCCGACTGTGGCGCCGGCCGCGAATACCTCGTCATCGACCCCGACGCGCGCATCCGGCCCTGCTCGTTCCACGACGCCGGGTAGTCATTCTCGAGTCCGGAGGAGCTCCTCGCCACGTATCGCGCCCTCCCGACAGCGTGGCGCGACCCGTCGACCCGCTCGGGATGCGCGCGTGCGGTGCCATTCCAGATCACCTCGCCGCCCGCGGGGCGAACGGCCACGGTGCGCGCCTACCAGGGCTACGCGTCGAACAACAGCGGCGACACCGTCCTGGTCGCGCGCTTCGTCGAGGCCAAGGAGGCGGCCGAAATCGTCGACGCTCTGCGAGGCGTCGATCCGGAGGTGCACCAACACGCGCTTCGCAGCTTCCTGCTCGCGGAGGGGTGCGACCTCAGCGGTACCCACTGGGATGCGGAGCTCGCCTCGGTCGGAAGGATGCTCCTCGCCACGGGGTACGACCCCTCCGACGCGTTGGGCGCCGTCCGCGAGGTCGCGACGCGGCGCGGGGCCGAGGTGCTTCACTCGGCGGTCCACAGCCACGACCCGCCAACGCTGCTGATCGCGACGCAGGCTCGCGGCCCGGTCGACGCGGAGACCGAGCTCTGGGTCGCCGGAGCGGACGACGTCCAGCGCCACGGCGGTAGCGTATTCGCCACGTTCGCGTCGCGCGAGTTCGGGCCGAGGAGCTGGAGCCAGCAGCTCGAGGAGACGCGTGCGAAGCTCGGAGATGCTCCTTTCGCGGCGGAGCTGGTGGTGAACCTCGCACGCGAACGGCTGGTCGATGGATGCAAGACGCTCGTCGACCCTTCGGCGGTGGGGTGGTTTCACGCCTGGTTCGAGGTCGAGGAACACGCCGCTACATTCTCACGCTCGCTCGACGGCGACTTCGCGCGCGCCGGAAGCGTCGTGCTCGTCCGCGTGCCTCGTTTCAGGAAGCGTCTGGCCGTTCGGGCGCACGATGCTGGCGCGGTCGGCTGTTGGCTGCCCGATGCCCCGGTTCGGATCAGTGCAAGCTTGTACCGCCGATCTGATGTGCTGCTCCCCGACCAGCTCGAAGCGGCCCTCCGTTCCACGGGTCTCGACCTCTCCACCGTCACCTTCTCAGCCGAGCACCGGTTGGCCGTGGCGAGCCTCGTCTCGAGTGATCCTCTGCCTACGCTGCGCGCGATGGACCAGGCCATCGACACACTGAAGGCGATGTCGTTCATCGAGGTCTTCCCCGAAACACCGCTCGCGCACGCGATGCGCCGTATGAAGCGCGACCTCACCGTGCTCCCCTGAGCGGCGCCGGTGCGCCATGGCGCGGCTCAGTGATCCAGACAGGTTCAGGCGGACCACCGCGCGCATGAACATTCACCAACAACCGCTGACCCCGCCGAGCTGTAGCTCGGTCGCGCCATCGTCCGATGGTGGCTACAACCGAACGCCGCGGTAGCCGAGACGTCGGTTTCCGACATGGATGGAGAGTGCGATACGGATGGACATGATTCATCACTCGGTGCGAACGCGAATGCGGTTGTGATAGGTCCCCGCCGCGAGCCCGACGGTGTCCCAGCCTCGCCCGATGCCGGTCGCCGCGAGCGCGACGTGCACGAGCACCGCTCCGCTCGGATCGTTGCCGGCGCGCATCAACTGGATCGCGTTCTGAGGCACGCCCCAGCCAGCGGTCGGTGAGGGCTCGGTCGAGGCCTGTGAGGCGAAGTCACGCAGCGTGATCTCCACGCGACCGTGCTCGTGCGGCAGGGTGATGACGAGCGCTTCCTCGCGGCGCAGTCGTCCTTCGCAGAGCGTGTGGAAGGGGCCCTTCTCGCCGCTGGTGGCCTCGGCCACGACGAAGCGATCGTCAGGGGCGAGATACGCGAAGCGGGCTGGTCGACCCTCCGGGTAGTCGGAGGGCCGGACCTCGATCTCCGTCTCACCGCAAGGTGAGAAGCGGACGCGCGCGCGGGGGGCGTCGAGCCGGACGCGCGCCCAGGTGGCCAAGTGGGTGTAGACGGGCGCAGCGAGCGTGAACGACGCCTCCAGCGTCGCCGGATCGCCGGGGGTCCACGCCACGATCCCGACGCCGTCCTCCGATCGCCACCACGTGCGCACCGCGTCGCCGTCCGAGGTCCGCGCGTGGAGCTGCCAGACGGTCGAGTGTCGCTGGGAGCGCGGCGCGAGCACGGTCCACGAGCGGTCGGGCGAGCGCGACTCGACCGTGAAGAAGGGATCGACCTCGAGCGACCAACCGGGCCCCTCGACGGCCAGGCGCCCCTGCGCCGCGTGGTCTGCGGGCTCGAGCGTCGAGCGATCGGGCAGCGTCACCGACGCCCCGGACGGACGCGTGGACGGGTCGGGCGCCCGAAGGCCCTCGGGGATGGCGAGCCCCAAGAGCGCGCCCACCGCGAGCGAAGCCAGGTGCACCGTCTGCGGCAGCGGCGTGCGCCGGAGCGCGAGCGACGCGAGGGTGGTGACGGCGCCGACGAGCGCGAGCGCCCCCTGCAAGAGAGGGCGGCTGTCCGGGAAGCGCACCGCGCAGCCGGCCGCGGCGATCAGGCTCAGCGCGCCGAGGCACTCGAGGACGGCGCGCGCGAGCGCGGGCCGGCGCAGCGTCGCGAGGCTCGCCACGCAAGCGAGCGCCAGCGACCATGGGAGGCCCTGATGGAGCACGAAGCGCAGGGAGTCGACGGCGAACCCGCGCGGCATCTTGGTGAGCGCGAGCGCGGAGACCCCGAGCCAGGCCAGCAGGACCAGCGCGGCCACGGCGCGCGCCGCCCAGCCCGACCCGGGTCGACCTGACGTCTCGTTCGCCGGCAGAGGGTCAGACCTCGCGCTCGAAGATCGTGTAGAGCGGGGTGAAGCCGATGCGCTCGTGGAAGGCGACGGAGCCCTCGTTGGCGCTGAAGACGTCCGCGACGACCTTCGCGCAGCCGCTCTGTCGGGCGAGGCGCGCGGCCTCGTCGTAGAGGCGCTTGCCGAGGCCGCGGCCGCGCATCGAGGCGCGCACGTAGACCAGATCGATCCAGAGGAACGCGCCCGCGACGTACATGACCTCGAAGTCGAGGGCGTAGCTGAGGAACGCGGCCGGCTGGCCGTCGATCTCGAGGATGCGAACGGTGCCCGCGGCGATCCGCGCGGCGTACTCGGCCTCGTCGGCGTCGGTGCACGCGGCGGCCTCGGGCGAGCGCCCTTCTATGCGGCGGTTGTCCGCGAGGCCGTCCAGCACGAAGCGGAGGTCGTCCGCTCGCGCGTCGCGGAAGCTCACGCGGAGATCCCCGCGCGCGTCAGCGCGGCCTCGAGGATCATGCGCATCATCGTCGCGTAGTCGTGCCCCGCCCAGCCGGCCATCAGCGAGAGCTTGCCGCCCTCGTACCAGGTGGGGTTGATGTTCGCGTCGAGCAGTCGCGGGCGGCCGTCCTCGCCGTCGCGGAAGTCGAAGCGCGCGTAGTCACGGAAGTCGAGCCGCTCGAAGACGCGCGCGCAGTCCGCGCCGAGGCGCTCGAGCTTCTCCGGAGGCAGCTCCGCGCGACGGAAGCTGAGCTGCGACCAGTAGGGTGAGTCCGGATCGGCCTTGGAGCCGTGGGTGAGGATGGGCGGGAGGCCCTCGTCGAGGGCGCCGAAGTCGATCTCGAGCGGGGGCAGCACCTCGAAGCCCGCGCCCGGGTTCCCGATGAGCCCGACCGTGTACTCCGCGCCCGGCAGGAACTCCTGGATGAGCACCTCCGTGGCCTGG
>SHBB01000097.1 GCA_004213565.1 Sandaracinaceae bacterium | reverse complement strand
ACACCACGCCGACCCCGAGCGGGACCAGCGCCGCCCCGGCGAGGATCCACGGCGCGGCGTCCGGGCTCCGCGGAGCGAGGGTCGGGGCCTCCCGCGCCGCCTCGGCCTCGGCTTCGGCCGCCGCGCGGGCCTCGGCCTCTTCGCGGGCGCGCGCCGCTTCGGCGTCCGCGCGGGCCTCCGCCGCGGTCAGCTCCACCACGCGCGCCTCCACCGTCGCCCGCTCGGGGTGCTCCGGGGCGAGCTCCAGGAAGGACTCGTAGGCCTCGCGTGCGCCGCGCAGGTCACCGAGCTCTTCGAGCGCGCGGCCGAGGTTGAAGTACAGGGGCGGCGCCGGCTCGAGCGCGATGGCCTCCCGCAGCAGGGTCGCGGCGGTCTCGTAGTCGCCCTGGCGAAAGCGCTGCTCCGCCCGCTGGAAGAGCACGACGGCCTGATCCAGCGAGGCGTCCTCCTGCGCGCGTGCGGGCGCGCTCCCCAGGGCCGCGACCGCCAGCCCGACCGCCACGGCGCAGCTCAGCGTCCTGCCCCTGATGTTCCCTCGCACGCCCACGCAGCGGCCAGGGTAGCGCTTCGGGGGTGCGGGTCCGAAGCTGAATCGTGCGCCGTATGATTCGGAAAGGCGCGCGCGAGGGACACGTTCGCTATCCTGAGAACCCCGTGACCATTCCCGCGACAGAGCGACGACCCGCCCCCGTGAGCGAGGTCGGCTGACATGTTCGGGGGGGCAGCCGGAGCGGAGTCGACGGAGCAGCCGAGCTCCGTCGGCGGCTACACGATCGTGGGCGAGCTCGCGACGGGCGGCATGGCCGAGCTGTTCCTCGCGCGACGGGTCGGCCCCGAGGGCTTCGCGCGCAGCGTCGTCGTCAAGCGCATCCTCCCCCACCTCGCGAAGAGCGACGAGTTCGTCCGCATGTTCCTGGACGAGGCGCGCATCGCGGCCGGCATCCGTCACCCCAACGTCGTGAGCGTCGAGGAGCTCGGCCGGGACGGCGACTCGCTCTTCATGGTGATGGAGTACCTCTCGGGGGAGAGCCTCCACGCGCTGATCGCCGAGCTCGCTCGGCGCAACCGACACCTCGATCCCGCGCTGGCGGCGCACGTCGTCGCCGAGGCGTGCGCGGGCCTCCACGCGGCCCACGAGATGACGGACGACTCGGGCCGGCCGCTCGAGGTCGTGCACCGCGACGTGTCGCCGCAGAACCTCTTCATCACCTACGACGGCTCCGTGAAGGTCCTCGACTTCGGGATCGCCAAGGCGGCCGACCGCCTGACCCGCACCGAGACCGGCTACTTCAAGGGCAAGTTCGCGTACATGGCGCCCGAGCAGATCAAGGAGCAGCCCGTCGACCGCCGCGCCGACGTGTTCGCGCTCGGGGTCGTGCTCTTCGAGGCGCTCACCGGCCGCCGCCTGTTCCGCACCAAGAACCCGGCCGCCACCCTCCGCGCGGTCCTGGAGTCGTCGATCGTCCGGCCGTCGGCGATCCGCCCGAACATCCCCTCCGCCCTCGACGAGGCTTGCCTCAAGGCGCTCTCGCGGCCCATCGATCAGCGCCACGCCACCGCGGCGGAGCTGCGCCGTGATCTGCTCCGCGCGGTGCCTCCCGGCGACGATCTCCCCGAGGCGCGCCTCAAGGGGCTCATGGAGACCCTCTTCGCTGCGCGCGCGGAGGAGAAGTCCGAGATGGTGCGTCGCGTCCGCGACGGCGAGCAGGTCGAGCGGCTGGTCACCGAGCCGTCCGAAGAGTCCGACATCCCGAGCGTGGGCAGCGACTTCGCGCAGCTCGCGGACGAGCCGGTCGCGCCGTCGGGCCGCCGAGGCCTGCGCTGGCTCGTCGGCGCGCTGCTCGCGCTGATCTTCGCCGCTGGCGTCGGCGCCACCTTCGCCGTGATGGAGCCGTCCGAGCGCGCCGCGCCCCGCCGCGCCCCGCGCGTGCCGGTCGAGCTCGCCTTCACGACCGAGCCCGCCGGCGCGACGCTGCACGGGCCCGAGGGCCTGGTCGGCGTGACCCCGACGACCCTGCGCGTGCCGAAGACGAGCGCCTCGCTGACCTTCCGGCTCGAGCTCGACGGCTACGCGCCGTGGACGGACGAGGTGACGCCGACCACGAACCAGCGCATGCATGTTCTATTGTCGCCGGACGCGCCGCCGGAGCCGGAGCCCGAGGTCGTCCAGGCGCCCCCTCCCTCCACGAGCCGTCCCACCGGGCGATCGAGCGCGCGCCGTCGTGGCCGCGGGGAGTCCCGCCGCCAGGGGCGCGAGGGCAACCCCTTCCAGATGTGGAACTGAGACGTCATCCCATCGCGCGGTGTGCGAGAGGCTTTGACGCCGCGCGGTTCCACGCTACGTATCTCCCGTGTCGCGCTGGGCATCGCTGGTTCTCCTCGCCGGGGCGGCTCTCCCGTGGCTCGTCGTCGGCTGCGAGCCGCAGACGCCGACGAGCGGCGACGGCGGGACGGCGTGTCTCGGCGTCGCGACCCCGTGCAGCCTGATCGAGACTCCACATCGCTGCGCCGCCGCGCCCGGCTGTGAGGGCGTGGGGAGCTGTCGGGGCGCGGCGTTGCCTTGCAGCTCGATCGAGGGGAGCTGCGCGAGTCACGCCGGCTGCCGGGTGGAGGCGGAGGGGACCGGCCACAGCTCGTGCGCCGGACGCGCGCTGCGCTGTGACAGGTTCTCGGACCTGCGCTCGTGCCTCGGCCAGGCCGGCTGCACGTGGTCTGGCAGCTGCGGCGGCGAGGCGCGCGAATGCGGCGCGCTCGACGGGCGGGTCTTCGACTGCGTCGAACAGCCGGGCTGCTACGTGCTCAGCGACTGACGGTCAGCGGCGTCGACGTCGACGGCGTCGGCGGGGCGGGGCGTTCGCGTCCGGCTTGGGCTGCTCGTCGAGCCAGTCGGGGCGGCGCTCGCCGCGCGCGTCGCACTCGATGGCGAAGAGGGTCGCCGCGTCGCCGAAGTACTCGCGGCGGGGCAGGACCCCGAGGCGACCGGCGAGGAGCCGACGCTGCGCCTGCACGATGTTGCGGGCGCGCTCCTTCATGCGCCGGGGGACCGCGAGGGTCTCCACGACGTCGTCCATCAGCGCCTCGTAGCCCTTCATCGGATCCTTCGCGCCCGCCATCGCTTCGGTGATGGGGCCCAGCATGAGGGCCGAGAAGAGCACGGGGTCGTCGGGGAGCGTGCCCGCGCGCTTGAGCGTGTCGATGGCGGCGAGCCGCTTCCAGAGGAGGCGCGCCTCCGCGCTGTCGTCGTCGAGGTGCATCGCCAGCTGCGGCAGCAGCACGCCGAGCGCGCCGGTCTCCCACATGAGCCAGTAGGAGCGGTGGGCCGCCCCGCCGCGGAGCAGCCGCAGCAGCTCCTCCAGGAGCCGAGGCCGAGCGGCCCGCGAGAGCTCCTCGCGCTGCGCCACCATGGCGTCGTAGAGATCGGGGTGGATGCCGAGGTCCAGGCGCGCGCTGAACTTGATCGCGCGCAGGATGCGGACGGGATCCTCGCGGAAGCGCAGGTCCGGCGCGCCGATGGTGCGCACCACGCGGTTCTTCACGTCCGCGACGCCGCCGACGTAGTCGATGACGGTGTTGTCCTCGCTGTCGTAGAAGAGGCCGTTGATGGTGAAGTCGCGGCGCAGAGCGTCCTCGTGAGGCTCCCCGAAGACGTTGTCGTGCCGGATGAGGAGGTCGACGTCGTCCCGACGCTTCGCGAGGCGCTTCTTCTTCTCGAGCGCGTCCATCTCCTCCTTGAACTCGCCCTCGACCTGGTCGAACGCCTCGGTCGGGTCGCGCCGGAAGGTGGCGGTCTCGATGATCTTGCCGCCCGCGAAGAGGATGTGCGCGAGGCGGAAGCGGCGGCCGATGATGCGGCAGTTCCGGAAGAGGTTGCGCACCTCGCTCGGCCGCGCGCTGGTCGCGATGTCGAAGTCCTTGGGCTTCACCCCGAGGAGCAGGTCGCGCACGCCGCCGCCCACGAGGTAGGCGTCGTGCCCGTAGCGGCGCAGCCGCCGGATGACCTTGAGGGCGTCGGGATCGATGTCCTCCTTGCGGACCTCGGCCGGGACCACGAGGGGCTCGGGGCCGCCGGGAGGGCGCTCGCGCGGCGGCGAGGGCGGCCCGTCGTCGTCTTCTTCGTCCCGCGACCGCCGCCGACTGCGGCGGCGACCGTCTCGACCGCGCTCGGGCTCCTCGGCGTCCCGCGAGGAGCGACGGGAGCGGCGCTCGCGGCTGCGCTCCCGATCGCTGCGGTCGTCGTCGGCCTCCGGGCGGGTCCGGCCGCGGGCGCCTCGCCCCTCGGCCGCGCGCTCGCCCCGGCCTCGCTGCTCCGGCTCGTCCCGGTCGCGGGTGTCCCGCTCGCGAGCGGGCTGGCCGTCGTCCGACGCGGCCGCTTCCTCACCGGACGAGTCCTCCCGGGAGGGACGGCGCCGCCTCCGGCGCTTGCGGATGGGCGCGTCACCCCCGGCGTCGGGGTTCGTGACGGCACCCTCGGCCGACCCTTCATCCGCGCCGGCGGGCTCGCCGTCAGCCGTCGACCCCGGTTCCCCGGGCGGGCTGGTAGATTCGGACGAGGCAGAGTCCATGTTGTCGAATCTCGGAGGTTCGGCGCTCGCTGTAGCTCGAGCCGCGCGGACCTCGTCGCCGTCTCGTCGCCCCACGGCGCCGCGACGTGCGTCAAGTCACCCCTTAGCAAGGCTGGCTCACGCCGGCAACGGGCTATGGTCGCTCCCGATGATGGATTCCGAGCTTCGTGCCCTCGCGGGCCAGGTGATCGTGGCGGGCTACCCCGCGGGTGAGCCGCCGGAGGCGATCCGTCGCCGCCTCGGCGCGCACGCCCTGGCCGGGGTGATCCTCTTCAAGCGCAACCTCGAGGGCCTGAGTCCGCTCGAGGTGGCGCGGCACGTCGCGGCGATCGCCGCGGCCACTTCGGGGCCGGCGCCGCTGGTCGCGGTCGACCAGGAGGGCGGGCGGGTCGAGCGGCTGAAGTCCCCCGTGCTCGAGCTGCCCCCGATGCGGGTGCTCGGCGATCGCGACGACCCCGCGCTGACCCGACGGGCGGGGCGTGTGCTCGGAGAGCAGCTCGCGGCCCTGGGGTTCACGGTCGACTTCGCCCCCGTGCTGGACGTCGACACCAACCCCGAGAACCCGGTGATCGGCGATCGGAGCTTCGGCGCCGATCCGGAGAAGGTGGCGCGGCACGGGCTGGCCTTCGCCTCCGGGCTCGCCGACGCGGGGCTGCTCGCGTGCGGCAAGCACTTCCCGGGACACGGGGACACGGCGAGCGACAGCCACTTCGACCTGCCGTCGCTGCCCCACGACATGGCCCGGCTCGAGGCGGTGGAGCTGGTCCCCTTCCGGGCGGCGGCGGGCGTGGTCGGATCGATCATGACCGCGCACATCGTCTTCGAGGCCCTCGACCGCGATCGGCCCGCGACGCTCTCGAAGCGGGTGATCACGGGCTTGCTCCGCGAGACGCTCGGCTACGACGGGCTGATCGTGAGCGACGACCTGGAGATGAAGGCGATCGCCGACCACTTCTCGACGGGGCAGGCCGCGGTCGAGGCCATCGCGGCGGGCTGCGACGTGCTCCTCATCTGCAAGACCGTCGCGCTCGTGGACGAGGCGGTGGAGGCGCTCGCCGCCGAGGCCGCGCACGACCCCGCCTTCGCCGACCGGCTGAGGGAGGCCGCGGGGCGGGTGCACGCCGCGCGCGCTCGTCTCCGCTGCGCCCCGGTCACCGACGCCGACGCGCTCGCGCGCCTCTTCGCGTCCCCGGCCGCCGCGTCCTTGCGCGAAGCGCTGGGGTGAGGGGACGGACAGGGGGAAGCGAGTCGGGGTAAGCTGGCGGCGTGGGGGAGCTGGACGCGCTGCGGGAGGAGAACGCGGGCTTGCACCGCGCGATCGGGCTGCTGCACGAGATCTCCGTGCTCGTCCGGTCCGCGCAGGAGCTCGCGCCGACCTGCTACGCGCTGCTGACCGGGGTGACGGCGGGGGTGGGGCTCGGCATGCACCGCGCGGCCATCTTCCTCGGGGAGCCGGGCGGGCCGCTCGTGGGCATGGCCGGGGTCGGCCCGAGCGACGAGGCCGAGGCGGATCGGGTCTGGCGCGAGATCGCCGCCGAGCGGCCGGATCTGCAGACCCTCTACGAGGCGGGGCTCGCGCGCCGCGCCAACCCGGGGCGCTTCGACCAGCGCGTGAAGGGGCTCGAGGTCGATCCGCGGGGAGGGAGCCCGATCGCGATGGCCCTGCGGCGCGGGAAGCTCGTCCACGCGGAGGGAGAAGACGACCTCGACGGGCTGCTCCACCTGCCGTCCGTGCTGGCGGCGCCGCTTCGCGGTCAGCGTCGCATCCGCGGCGTGCTCATCGCCGACCGGCGCTTCGAGGGAGATCCGGTCGACGACGCGACCCAGCGCGTGTTCGACCTGCTCGCCGACCACGCGGGCCGCGCGGTGGAGACGGCCGAGCAGTTCGAGCGGCTCGCGCGCGAGGCGCGGACCGACCCGCTGACGGGGCTGGGCAGCCGGCGCAGCTTCGACGAGCGCGTCGCCGAGGCGGTCGCCGCGGCGCTCGCGGACGGGCCGAGCGTCGGCCTGCTCATGATGGACCTCGACGACTTCAAGCAGCTCAACGACACCTACGGCCACCCGGCCGGTGACCGCGTGCTCACGGAGATCGGGGAGCGGATGCACGCGACGTTGCGACCGGGCGAAGGCTACCGCTACGGCGGCGAGGAGCTGGCGGTGGTCCTGCCGGGCGTGCGCCCCGACACCCTGGGCGCGGCGGCGGACCGGATCTGGAAGGCGATCACCCACGCCCCGGTGGAGCTGCCGGGCGCCCCGCCCATCCGGGTGGGCTGCTCGGTCGGGGGCGCGATCCTGCCGGGGCGGGCGGAGGACGCGGAGTCCCTCGTGCGCGCGGCCGACGAGGCGCTGATGCGGGCGAAGGAGGAGGGCAAGAACCGCATCCGCTTCGCGTGATCCTTGCGGACGCCCGCCCGTCGACGCATCTCTCCCCGTTCGATGCGGATCGCCTCCTGGAACGTCAACGGGCTGCGCGCCATCACGCGCAAGGGGTTCACCGACTGGCTCGCCGAGAGCGAGGCGGACGTCGTGGGCTTGCAGGAGACGCGCTGCCTGCCCGAGCAGGTCCCCGAGGTGCTGCGGGACGACGCCGGCTGGCACCAGGACTACGTCTCTGCGGAGCGCAAGGGTTACTCGGGCGTCGGCGTCCTCTCGCGCCACCCCCTCGACGCCGTCGAGCGCAGCCTCGGCGTCGGGACGATGGACCGCGAGGGGCGGGTGCAGATCGCGCGCGTGGGCAAGCTCAGGGTCGTCAACTGCTACTTCCCGAACGGGAACGGCAAGGATCGCGACAACAGCCGGGTGCCGTTCAAGCTGCGCTTCTATCGCCGCCTGTACCGCGTCCTCGAGCCGGCGAAGAAGGCGGGCGAGCCCATCGTCGTGATGGGAGACTTCAACACCGCGCCCGAGCCGATCGACCTCGCGCGGCCGAGCCAGAACAAGCGCACGAGCGGCTTCTTGCCGGAGGAGCGCAAGGAGCTGAAGCGCTGGTTGAAGAGCGGCTGGGTCGACTCCTTCAGGGTCTTCGAGGATGGAGGGGGCCACTACAGCTGGTGGAGCCAGCGCTTCGGCGTGCGCGAGAAGAACATCGGCTGGCGCATCGATCTGGCCCTGGTGAGCCCCGCCGCGGCGAAACACCTCACCGCGGCCTCCATCGAGAAGGACGTCCGGGGGAGCGATCACTGCCCGATCACCCTGGAGCTCGACGACGCCGTTCTCGGATGAGGCCCTCGACGGGGCCGAGCGAGGGCCTTAAAGTCGAGCGGTCGGGAGGCGGGTCGGCCGCCCCACGGAAGGAACGAAGACTTTTTGCAGATCTACGGCAACACCAACGGGCTCGCGCCGTCGGACATCAAGGCGCTCGAGCGAATCTACCGCCGCAAGGTCCCCTTCGATCGACTCCTCACCCCCGAGCTGACGCGCTCGCTCGCCGACGTCGCCCACCGGACCGGGCGGCAGGTGGGCGTGCTCGTCGATCGGCGCGGGACGGTGGACTTCGTCATCGTGGGCGACGCGCACAAGCTCTGGCTCCCCGACTTCGGGCGGCTGCGCGCCGCGCAGGGGCGCTTCCGGGGCCTGCGGCTGATCCACACCCATCTGAACCAGGAGGGGCTGAACCGGGACGACATCGTCGACCTGACGCGCCTGCGGCTCGACCTGGTGGCGGCGGTCTGTCTCTCGCCCGAGGGGCAGCCCACCTCGGTGCACTACGGGCACAACGTCCCCGTGCCCGACGGCTCGGGGCAGACCCCGTACGTCACGCACGGGCCGATCCCGTACGGCAAGCTCGACGTGAACCCCGAGCAGCTGATCGGCGCGCTCGAGGAGGAGTTCGCGCGGGCCAAGCGCGGGCGCGAGGTCGAGGCCAAGGACGGCCGCGCGATCCTCGTGCACGTCACCGACAAGCGGAACGCTTGGGGCGCGGACGCGTCGCTGCGCGAGCTCGAGGAGCTGGCCCACACGGCCGGGGTCGAGGTCGCCGACACGGTGCTGCAGGTGCGCGATCGGGTGGATCCCAAGTTCGTGCTCGGCCGCGGCAAGGTCGACAGCGTCGTGCTGCGCGCCATGCAGCTCGACGTCGAGGTGCTGATCTTCGACCGCAACCTCAGCCCGGCGCAGTCGGCCGCGCTCGCGGGCGTGACCGATCTCAAGATCATCGACCGCACCCAGCTCATCCTCGACATCTTCGCCCAGCGCGCCGAGAGCCGCGACGGCAAGCTCCAGGTCGAGCTGGCGCAGATGAAGTACCTGCTGCCGCGCCTCGGCGCGAAGGACGACGCGCTGTCGCGCCTCACGGGCGGCATCGGCGGCCGAGGCCCCGGTGAGACCAAGCTCGAGATCGGACGTCGGCGCGCGCGCGAGCGGGTCACGCGGCTCGAGCGAGAGCTGAAGCAGCTCGGCAAGCAGCGCAAGCAGCGTCGCAGCCGGCGGGCCAAGCGAGGCGTGCCCATCGTGTCGATCGTCGGCTACACGAACGCGGGCAAGAGCACGCTGCTCAACGCGTTGACGGAGTCGGACGTGCTCGCGGAGGACAAGCTCTTCGCCACGCTCGACACCCGCAGCCGGCGCATCCGGTTCCCGCGCGAGCGCGAGGTGGTCATCACCGACACGGTCGGCTTCATCCGGGAGCTGCCCAAGGATCTCTTCGCCGCGTTCCGCGCGACGTTCGAGGAGGCGCAGGACGCCGATCTGCTCCTCCACGTGGTCGACGTCAGCGATCCCGCGCTGAGCGATCACATGAAGACGACGGAGGAGATCCTCGGCAAGCTCGACCTCGCGGCCGTCCCGCACCTGCTCATCTTCAACAAGGCGGACGCGCTGTCCGAGGGCGAGGCGGCCCGCATCGCCGCGTCGCGCGACGGCATCGCGGTGAGCGCGCTCGACCGCGCGAGCCTCGAGCCGCTCTTGCTGGAGATCGAGCGTCGCCTGTATCCGGGCGGCGAGGACGAGCTCTGGCCGAAGGCCGAGGCCGCGCCCGCGGAAGAGGCCGCGCACGACGGCGACGCGCCCGAAGACGCGCCCGAAGACGCGCCCGAAGACGAGGCGTACGACGACGGCGCGCTCGAGGACGCCGTCGCCTGATCACTCCGGGGGACGGGCGGCGTCCAGGATCTCGCGCGCCAGCTCGGGGTCCTCGACCGCGCGCGCCAGCGTCAGCGCGCCCGCCCAGGTGGCGAGGTGGCGGATGGCGCGGACGCGCGCCTTCGCCGGGTCGCCGCCGAGTCGGGTGACGAAGACCGCGAGGATGCGGCCGACCTCGCGCTCGAAGCTGCGCCGCGTCTCGTCGTCCTCGCGCGCGACTTCGGCCGCGAGGCTCGGGATGGCGCAGCCGCGCTCGGGCTGCTCGACGTGGCTGCGCCTCAGATAGCGGGCCGCCGCCCGCACCAGCCAGGCGTCGCCCTCGACGCCGTCGAGGCCTCGCTCGAACAGGTTCGCGCGCGACTCGGCGAAGGCGTCCTGGAGCGCCGTGCGGAGCAGCGCCGCCTTGTTCTCGAAGTGCGCGTAGAAGCCGCCGCGCGTGAGCCCGGCCTCGTTCATCAGCACGTCGACGCTGGTGGCGCGGTAGCCCCGCCGACGGAAGAGCTGCGACGCCGCCCGCACGATCTTGGCGTGCGATCGCAGCTTCTGATCGCGAACCGAGTTCATCCCGGTCCGAGGATACTCGAAAAGTCCACTCGGTCTATCAGAGCGGGGGAGGGCCGAGAGATCTCACGCAGCGACCGTCGCAGCACGCCGCGGTGGCGCCGTCGCAGGCGGTGGGCCGCGGGCAGGGCGCGTTGGTGAGCGCCAGGGCGCGGCGGGTGGTCAACGTGCAGGCGTCGGGGGACGCGCAGAGGAGGCAGTCGTCGTCGCGCTGGCACGCGTGCTCGCTCAGGGACGCGTAGGCGCCCGGGTGACAGGCGCCGAGCTGCCCGGGCGCGGCGGGCGCGGGCGGCGCCGCGTAGCACGCACCGAGGAGCAGGCCGGAGACGACGGCGACGAGCGAGGCGCGCATCCCTCGCGGCATACCACGGGGAATGCGCGCACCGCGCCACCCGTATCCCCTCGAGATGCCCTCGAGTCGACGCGCGTGGATCCTCGCCTTCTGCGGCGCGTACCTCGCGGCGCTCGTCGTGATCGTCGTGGTCGCCGGCCGAGGCGGGACGAACGAGATGTTCGGCTTCGTCACGCGCGTCCCGTTCGGCGACAAGGTCGGTCACTTCGTGCTGATCGGCGGGCTCGGGCTGGCCGCCGACGTGGCCCTGCGCTTCCGGGACTGGCGCTTCCGGAGCTGGCGCGGCGTGCCGATCGGGCCCGCGGTGGCGATGGTCGTCGCGCTGCTCGAGGAGCTGAGCCAGATCGCCCTCCCCACGCGGAGCTTCGACCTCGTCGACCTCGCGGCGGACGCGCTCGGGATCGCCGCGTTCACCGCGCTGGGCCGTCGGCTGATTCGTCGAGCCGACGAAGGGGGACCGGCCCGTCCTGGCGATGACCGAGCGTGAGAGGGCGCGTCTGCGCCTTGGTCGAGGAGGAGTCGGTGGTGTAGAAACGCCATCCCGTGAGCCCGCGCATCAAAGGCTACCTCGCCCAGCTCGTCTGCTACCTGGTCGCGCTCGGCGCCGCCGCGCTCACGCTCCGGCTCCTGCCGCTCGAGCCGCTCTGGGGCGCGCTCGCCGCCGACGTGGTGGCGACCTTCGTCGTCTTCGGCTTCAGCGTCGCGCTCTCGAACTCGTCCATGTACGACCCGTACTGGAGCGTCGCGCCGCCCGCGCTCTTCGCCTACTGGCTGACCACCGGGGAGCCCTCCACGCGCGGGTGGATCGCGGGTGGGCTCGTGATCGTCTGGGGGCTGCGGCTGACGTGGAACTTCCTGCGCGGGTTCTCCAGCCTCGCGCACGAAGACTGGCGCTACCGGGATCTGCAAGAGAAGCATGGCAAGCTGTACTGGCCGGTGAGCTTCATCGGCGTGCACTTCATGCCCACGCTCATGACCTTCGCCGGGAGCGTGCCCCTCTGGGTGATCCTGCACCGGCCCGCGCGGCCCCTCGGCGCGCTCGACGCGGTGGCCGCGGCCGTGATGGCCCTCGGCATCGGCTACGAGACGATCGCCGACGAGCAGCTGCGCGCGTATGTCCGGAGCGGGCCGCCGAAGGGCGAGTGGCTGAGGCGTGGGCTCTGGAAGCACACGCGCCATCCGAACTACTTCGGCGAGTGCACCTTCTGGCTCGGCCTGTTCCTGTTCGGCCTCGCCTCCGATCCGAGCGCGTGGTGGGCGGGCGTCGGCGTGCTCTCGATCGTGCTGCTCTTCTTCTTCATCAGCATTCCGATGATCGACGCGCGCATGAAGGCGCGCCGGCCGGGCTACGCCGACTACATGTCGCGAGTCTCTCGCCTCGCGCCCTGGTTCACGGCTTCCGAGCGATGATCTGGGTCACCGCCGCGCGCCCCGTGTGGTAGCGGCCCTCGACCACGTCTCGCTCGATCTCGTGGGCCAGCTCGAACGTGAGCCCGTCGAGCTCGCGCTTCACCTGCTCGACGTCGAAGAGCCACTCGGCGGCCGGCGGCCCGCCGGTCCCGAAACCGAGCTGGGAGGGCGCGTACGCCTCCACCAGGAACACCCCTCCGGGGCGCAGCGCCCGGACGACGCCGGCGTGCACGCGGGCGCGGACGTCGGGCGGCAGGTGCGCGCTGATCGAGACCACGCCCGACCACCGCGCCTGGCCCAGATCCCAGGTCGCGAGATCGGCGACCTCGGTGTGGATCGTGACGCCGCGCTCCGCCGCGAGCGTCGCCGCCTTCGCGAGCCCCACCCGTGACTGATCGACGGACGTCACCTCGTACCCCTGCTCGGCCAGGAACACCCCGTTGCGGCCTTCGCCGTCCGCCAAGCACAGCACCGGGCCTGCGGGGAGCTTCGCGGTGTGCTCCCTCAGGAAGTCGTTCGGCGCGGTGCCATAGGCGAAGCCCTCTTTTCCGTAGCGTTCATCCCACATGTCCCTGGTCTGGCGCCGGCCGACCCGGATGTAAAGGTGGACTGGCGCCGCGCTCAGGCCCGCTCCTCGGGGGTGATCGTCAGCGACGCGGGCGCCCCGGTCCGCCAGATCTCGAGCGGCGCGGGCGCTCCGAAGCGGGCGCGCAGCGCGCGGGCGAGGCTGCGGCCGCCGCTGACCTCGACGCCGTCGAGGCCGAGGATCACGTCACCGAGGTGCAGCCCCGCCGACTCCGCCGGGCCGCCGGGGGCCACGCCCATCACGAGCGCGCCGCGGCGGCGGGAGAGCTGCTGCCGGGCCGCGTCGGGCAACCGGACCGGTCGCACGCTCACCCCCAGGAAGCCGCTCCTCACGCGGCCGTGCGAGGCGAGCTCCGCGGCGACCTCACGCAGCGTCTCGGTCGGGACGATGAGGTCCGCGCCCCGCACCGCGGCGCGGGACTGCAGCCCGATCACGCGCCCCTCGAGGTCGAGCACGGGCCCGCCCTCGAAGCCCGACGGGATCGCGCGATCCGTCTCGAGGTAGCGGGGGAGGGTGGCGCCGCCGTGGGTCGGGACGTCCGACGCGACGGCGCCGAGCATGCGCATCGAGGCGCGGAGCGCGCGGCCCGGTCGGCCCAGGGCGAGCACGAGCGCGCCGAGCTTCATCGCGTCGTCGGGCTCGCGGAAGCGAGGGAGGACGAGCGCTGCGTCCTCGGGCAGCGCGAGGAGCGCGAGGTCGGTGCCCGGGTCGCGCCCCGCCACCTCCGCTTCGAACCGCGCGCCGCCGTCGTCCCGCAGCCACACGCGCTCGCGGTGGCCGACGGCGTGCGCGGTGGTGATCGCGTGGCGGGCGTCGAAGGCGATCGCGGTCGCGCGCCGGCGGCAGCCCGCGGAGAGGTGCAGCACGGAGGCGGCGCCAGCCTCGGCGACGGAGGAGAGGGACTCGCTGAGCTCGGAGAGGTCGGTCATGCATGGATCCTCGGACGCGGCGCACCGGCGCACATCGCCCGGTCGGAGGGGAACGCGCCTGCCCGTTCGGGTGGGTTGACGCGCGCCCGCGGCGCCGCACGCTGAAGGGGTGTCGGGACCCCCTCCGTTCGCGCGCCGCGAGACGCCTCTCCGGGCTCACGTGGTGACGCACGATCCGCTGGTGCGCGCGGGGCTCGAGAGGGTGCTCGCCGAGCAGGGGCTGCGCGCGGGCGCCGCCGACGTGGCCGACGTCGCGGTGGTGGATCTGCGGCCGGGCAAGAAGCTCCCGTCGCTGTCGACGGACCTCCCCCTGGTCGTGCTCGTCGAGGCGGGCGCGCGTCCGACCGAGCTGCTCTCCCAGGGGGCGGCCGCCGTGCTCCCGCGCGACTGCGCGCCCGAGCGCCTGTGCGCCGCCATCCTCGCGGTGGGGCTCGGGCTCGTGGTCGTCGACGGAGAGATGGCGCGCGGCGCGCTGCCCGATCCGAGCGCGCTCGAGGACGAGGGCGAGGAGCTCACCGCGCGTGAGCGACAGGTGTTGACGCTCGTGGCCTCGGGGCACTCCAACCGGCGGGTGGCGAAGGCGCTCGGGATCAGCGAGCACACCGCGAAGTTCTTCGTCGGCCAGATCCTCGGCAAGCTCGGGGTGGCCACCCGCACGGAGGCGGTGGTGGTGGCGGCGCGGCGCGGCCTGCTCTGGCTGTGAGCGCTACTTGATCTTGGGCTTCAGGCCCACACGCCCGTTCTGCAGCACGACCTCGAAGTCGATCTTCCGGTCGCCGTGCTTCTGCCGCAGCCGGTCTTTCATCTTCTTTACCGACTTCTCGAGCTTGTCGTAGCTCATGTTGTCGGTGCGCTCGCTGTTCTGGCGCCGGGCCGAGATGTAGTCGGCGTAGAGCTTCTTCATGTTCTCCCCGCCGGGCGGCGGAGGAGGGCGGCGCGGCGGCGGCGGTGGCGGCCCGGGGCGAGCGGCGCGGGCGGGCGGGCTCGGAGGCCTCGGGCGCGCGGGGGGCTCGGGTCGGGACGGCGGGGGGGACGGAGCCACGTCGCGCTTGGGCTTGCCGAAGGTGGCCGTGACGGGCTTGGCGGCGAACGGGTTGACCGCGTTGGGCTGCGTGTCGTCGGCGGGCAGCGGGTCGCGCTTCGGCAGGGGCGCGACCTTGCTGGTGCCCGTCGACTCCGCGCGCGAGAACGGGGAGAAGGCGCTGAAGCCGGCCGGTTTGGGCTCGGGAGGTGGCGCCGACGTGCGCTCGTCGAGCGCGCTGAGCACCGACGCCAGCTCGTCCTCTCCGAAGAGATCGTTCGCGTCGAGGTCGAGATCCGCCTCGAGGTCCAGCTCGAACTCCTTGACCTCGCGGTCGGCGGCGGCGGCGCCGCGGCCGCGTCGACGCTTGGCCCGCCGCACGTCGCGCTCGTAGGTCCCCTCCTCGATCTGCCGAGCGATGCGACCCCAGTAGGTCTGGTAGGTGTTGTAGCTCGCCTGCAGCTGGTTGAGCTTGAAGCGCGCCGCGGTGTTGCGCGGTCGGTTCTTGTGGAGGTTCTTGAACGTCCGATCGAGGTCCTTGCGCACGATCAGCGGCTCGATGCGCTCGATGCCCTGGAAGTACTGCTCATAGAGCGCCTTGAGGCGCTTGAGCTTCACCTCGGCGTCGTGCAGCAGGATGTCGAACTGTTTGACTTCCATCGGGGCCGGACGGGTCCTCGATCAGTGTAGCAAGGCAACCTCAGAGAGGCGTGATTCTGAGATTGTCGAACCAGAGGTCCGCCTCCCAGTCGTTGAAGGCGAAGTGGTCGTGGCCGCGGCCTTCGAGAGGATCTGGGTCGGTCAGGCTGACCAGCTCCTCCCCGTCGACGTAGGCCGTGATGGTGTCCCCGATGCGCTCGATCTTCATCCGGTAGGTGCGACCGGGCTCGACGGGGCGGCGCGGGCCGACCGCGCGATCGTCGGCGTGCTCGTCCATCCGGGCGATGATGTTCAGGCTGTTGTTCCAGCCGCCGAAGACCACCACGTAGCTCGTCGCGGTGTAGCTCTCGCTCGTCGCGCGGCTCGACCCGTCGCCGAAGATCTCCACCTTGATGTCGCCCTGGGGGCTCTCGGAGCGCACGTCGAACTCGACGCGCACGTCGCGCGGGAGGCGGCGGCGGAGCCAGAGGGGCCGATTGCGCGCGCCCTGGATGTTGAGCCAGCCGTTCTGGATCCGGTAGCGGCCGCCCGTGTTGTGCCAGACGTCGCCCAGATCCTCGCGCTCGAAGTCGTCGGTGAAGCCCTCCGCGGGGATCTGAGGATCCCCCTGCGGCGTGCAGGCGCAGAGCATCGAAAGCACCGAGATCACGAAGAGAAGGCGTCTCACGGCGGGGCACTGTAGCACGGGGAGCGTGTCGGATCGGCTACCGGCGGCCGGCGTTCGAGATCGCCTGCGCGGCGCCGCTCATCGCGCCCCGCACCGCGCCGGTCAGGGCCTGTCGCGCTAGCGTGGACTCCTGCTGCTGCCGCGCGCCCCGGCGCTGGGGCTGGCTGCCCTCGGCCGCGCCCTGGAGCATCCCGCGCAGGTTCCGCTCGGGCTCGTCCATGAGCATCAGCGACACCTCGCAGCGGATGGTGAGCTGCCGGCGCTGACGGCGACGCTCGACCCGGTTGAGCGAGCCCTCGAGCCGCAGCTTCGGCAGGCTCCGCCGCGCGATCTGCCGCTGGGCGTTCGCGTCGAGCTGCCCGTCCTGGAAGACGGCCACGCCGCGGAGGACCAGCAGGTTGCGGCTGACCTCCTGCTGGAGCACCTGCGCGAGGGAGTCGTCCCGGAAGTTGGACCGGTTCTGCATGTCCCCGAGCACGACCACGTAGCGGATGCGCGGCCAGTAGATATCCCGGGCGCGTGGGATCACCGAGATCGCCGGGTACGCGTCGCCGCCGCCGCGGCGGGGGCTGACCCGGGCGGGCGCGCTGGGGCCGGAGGGGGCGGAGCCGCGCGACGCGACCTCGATGCGGCGTATCGCCTGCCGCGCCTCGTCGCGCACCACCCGCTCCTCGTCGCGCTCGAGCCGCCGCAGGGCGTCGAGCGCCGCGGGATCGCCGAGCCGCCCGAGCGCGGTGGCCGAGGCGGCGCGGACGGCCGGGTTCTCGTCCCGCAGCGCCCGCACGAGGTGTCGCGTGACGGCGTGATCGTTCGTGGACCCGAGGGCGAGGGCGGCGCGCACCCGGGCGCGGAAGTCGGGGCTCCGCCGCAGAACGCGGACCATCGTCGAGTGATCCGACTGGGCGACCCCCAGCCCCACCGGCACCAGCCCGACCGGCACCAAGGCGCACGCGAGCGCGATGAACGCGCACGATACGGAGGCCCTGAGCCCGAGCTGCCTTCGGCGATCCGACATGCGGTGACCTCTGACTGTACTCAGCCCCCCCGTGTTCACGTCAAATCGCCCCATCTTCGAGCAACAATTTCGGGAGATTGCGATCCTGGAGCCGCGAACGCGCCTCACTCCGGCGCGGGGATCGGGGTGACCCGCACCGTCCCCGGCGCGGCCTCCGGGTCGAGCACCACCTCGACGCGGTGCTCGGGGGTGCCCCGCTCGGTGAGCGCGGCGGTGAGGCTGGCGACCGAGGCCTCGGCCGCGCGTCCGATCGAGACGCGCCAGCGCGCGCCCCACCGCGCGACGAGGTGCCTCGCGAGCTGATCGACGGCGCCGGCCGAGGCCGCGAGGAGCGCGCCCTCCCGATCGAAGCGCACGCGGCCGCGGAGCGAGGGCGGCGTCCCCTCGCCCTCCTCCCGGAAGAGCGCGCGCCCCCCGGGCTCCGGACAGCCGTCCTCGTCGCGGCGCCCGTCGATGTCCTCGCGCTGGTCGGGGCACAGATCGTCCCCGTCGAGCACTCCGTCCCGATCGTCGTCCGGGTCGGGGCAGCCGTCCGCGTCGTCGTGGCCGTCCCGGTCTTCGGCCTCACGCGGGCAGGCGTCGTCCGCGTCCCCCACGCCGTCCCCGTCGTCGTCCGGGTCGGGGCAGCCGTCCTCGTCCTCGAAGCCGTCGCGATCCTCCGCCTCGAGGCGGCAGGCGTCGTCGGGATCCGGCACACCGTCTTCGTCGTCGTCGAGATCCGGGCAGCCGTCTTCATCCTGGAAGCCGTCGGCGTCTTCGGCCCGCGTCGGGCAGGCGTCCTCGTCGTCGCTGACACCGTCTCCGTCCTGGTCGCGGACCGGGTCGGTGCAGCCGTCTTCGTCCTCGTCGCGGTCGAAGTCGGCCGCCTCCCGTGGGCAGCGGTCGTCCTGATCGGGGATCAGGTCGCCGTCATCGTCGGGGTCGGGGCAGCCGTCGTCGTCCTGGAAGCCGTCGACGTCCTCGGGGAGGCGCTGGCACTCGTCCTCGTCGTCGACCAGGCCGTCGCCGTCCAGGTCGTGGGTGCGCGGCGCGAACTCCACCCCGAAGATCCCGCGGAAGCCGGGCGTGCCGACCCCGCCCGTCCATCCCATGCCCACCGCCCAGGTGAAGGCGAAGTCGCCCTCGGCCCAGCGCAGGCCCGCGTCACCCTCCATCGACGTCGAGGCGTCGAGGAAGATCTCGTCGTCGACCGCGGTCGTGACGCGAACCTCGACGATCGCGCTGAGGTTCTGGACCAGGATCGTGGGCGTCTGGACGGCGAGGCCGAGGAAGAGCTCGTTCGCGAAGCGCACGCCGAGCAGCTCCGGCTCGGCGAAGCGGTGTCGGTAGCCGAGCATCCCGCCGACCCCGAAGTCGAGGAAGTGGAAGTCGCCGAGCACGATCGCCTCGAGCTGCGGCGCGCCTTCGCCCGCGTAGGACCGCTCGAGGCCGAAGGGCAGGGTCGCGCCGAGCTGGACGGCGAGGCCCGCGCCTTCGTTGGGCGCGTGCTCGTCGGGGGCGTCGTTCGCCGCGCCGAGCACGCGCACGCGCGCCGCGAGGTAGGGGTCGCGTATCGCCACGGCCTGGATCGAGGGGCCGCCGTCGACCTCGGCGTCGCCGTCCTGCCAGAGCACCATCGGGGCGTCCACGCTGAGGGCGACGCGATCGAAGAGCCCGAGCTGGGCGATGAAGTCCGCGCCGACCCGGTGACGGATCACCGGCAGGCGCGCGTCGTCGTCGACGCGGCGGAAGCTCAGCGGCTCGGAGGCGTATCCCAGCCACAGCGCGGCGTTCCATGCCCACGGCCCCGGGGTGCGCGTGCCGGGGACGCCGAGGAAGCCGTCTCGGTCGGGCGCGGGTCGAAAACGCTCGATGTCGAGGTTGCGCGGCTGGGCCGCGAGGGGCGTCGCCCAGGCCCACAGGGCCATGACGATCAACAGGGTGCGGGTCGGGGCCGACATGGGCCCGCGGAGCATACCAGCGCCGGCAATGAAAACGCGGGGTTGCGAACTCGCCGCTGCCATCGCATAGAACAGGTCGCTTTCGCGTACCTCCCCGCTCCCGCCGAGGCGCTGGGCAACTCAGGAGAGAACGGGCTGTCGACCGTGGACAAGGCGAAACAGAATCAGTCGGAGACGCGCAACTCTGAGCCGCCCGAGGCGCTGCGAGACCTCGGGCCTCAGAACGCCGGCTACCTCGCGAACCTGAAGCACGACCTACCGGCCTCGGTGGTGGTCTTCCTCGTGGCGCTGCCGCTCTGCCTGGGCATCGCCGTGGCGTCGGGCGCCCCTCCGCTCGCTGGTTTGATCACGGGCATCGTGGGCGGCGTGGTCGTGGCCTGGGCGAGCGGCAGCCACCTCGCGGTGAGCGGCCCCGCGGCGGGTCTGACCACCATCGTGCTCGTGGCCATCGATACCCTCGGCTATCAGGGCTTCCTGCTCGCCGTGGTGCTCGCCGGGGCGCTGCAGTTCGGCTTCGGCATCCTGCGCGCAGGTATCTTTGCGTACTACTTCCCCTCGAGCGTCATCAAGGGGATGCTCGCTGCGATCGGGATCATCCTGATCATGAAGCAGCTGCCGCACGCGGTGGGGCTCGACTCGGCGAGCTTCGAGGGAGACCTCACGCTCCTGCGCGACGGCCAGATGGGCCCGCTCGAGGCGCTGACGTTCTCCTTCACCCACATGCACGTCGGGGCGACGATCATCGCGGGCATCGGCCTCGTGATGCTGATCGCCTGGGCGCAGATCCCCGCCCTCAAGAAGCTCAAGTGGCTGCCCGGCCCGCTCGTGGCCGTGGGCCTCGGCATCGGCATCAACGTCGCCTACCAGGCCTTCGCGGGCGACCTCTTCCTCTCGGGCGAGCACCTCGTGTCGCTGCCCACGGGTGGGCTCTCGGGCCTCTTCGCGGAGATGTCCTTCCCCGACTTCGGCCGCATCGGCGACGTCGACGTCTGGTCGTCGGCCTTCACCATCGCCGCGGTCGCGAGCATCGAGACGCTGCTCTGCATCGAGGCCATCGACAAGCTCGACCCCTACAAGCGCAACACGCCGACCAATCGCGAGCTGGCCGCGCAGGGTATCGGCAACATGATCGCCGGCTCGATCGGTGGTCTCCCGATGACGGCGGTCATCGTGCGCGGCTCGGCGAACATCCACTCGGGCGCCCGCAGCCGCGTCAGCGCCTTCGCGCACGGCTTGTTGCTCCTGATAGGCCTGGTCCTGCTCCCGATGGTGCTCAACATGATCCCGCTCGCGGCCCTCGCGGCCGTGCTCCTCCACGTCGGCTACAAGCTCGCCAACCCGACCCTCGTGATCGGCATGTTCCGGCAGTCCATGGAGCAGTGGGCGCCCTTCGCCATCACCGTGGCGGCGATCCTGGCCACGGACCTCCTCAAGGGTGTCGGCATCGGGATGGCGGTCGCCGTCTTCTTCATCCTGCGCGCGAACCTGAAGACGCCGTACTTTATCCACCACCGCGAGTCGCACGAAGAGACGGGCAAGAACTGCATCCGCATCGAGCTGAGCGAGAACGTCTCGTTCCTCAACAAGGCGAGCGTGAACAAGGTCCTGCACGAGCTGCCGGGCCACAGCATGGTCGAGATCGACGCGCGCCCCTCGATGTACATCCACCCCGACGTGCTCGAGCTCATCCACGAGTTCGAGGAGACGGCCCACACGCGCGACATCGCGGTCACGCTCGTCGACGTGCCCGCGGCTCCTGGGAAGATCGTGGGGCATTAGTTGTTGGGAGGGGCTTTTCAAGCCCCTCCCCCCCGCTGCGCGGGCACAACGATGTTCGCTTCGGGCTTCGCCCTTCGCGAACATCGCTGCACCCGCTCCACGGGGCCCCCCCACCCAAGTCGGGCGGCTGCGCCGCCCGTGTCCCGCGCTCCGCGCGTGAGCCACGCGGCTCGCGCTTTCGCTTCGCGAAAGCTGGCCGCCCGCTGCCGCGGGATATCCGCTTGGGGGCGCGGCGTCGCTTCGCTCGCCGCTCGATCGCGACCTCGCTTCGCTCGCCGCTCGG
>SHBB01000096.1 GCA_004213565.1 Sandaracinaceae bacterium | reverse complement strand
GTCGGCGCCGGCGGATCTTCGCCGCAAGCCGAGAGGGAGAGGGCGAGGCCGAGCGCGAGGTGGCGAATCATGACCCGAGTCTACGCTCGCTTGGCGGCTGGCTGCCCTGTGACAGCATCACGGCCGATCGTCGGCGCCGCCACCACTCAGCCGCGTGACGTGGGGGTAGACCTGTTGGAGGTGCTCCGCCAACGCTCGCACGGCCGGCATGACGCCGCGGCGCGACGGCAACAGGAGGCTGATCTCGGCGTCGCCCGCCGTCCACTCGGGGAGGACCCGCACGAGACGTCCGGACTCGACGTCGTCTCGGCAGATGTAGGCGGGCAGTCCCACGATGCCCATCCCCGCGGTCGCCGCGTCCTTGAGCGTGACCATGTCGTCGCTGCACAGGCGCGGTTCATAGGGCACGGTGACGCTCGCGCCGCCGGGCCCGCGCAGTGACCAGCTCCCTTGCTCGGGCTCGTAGCCGAGCTTCAAGCCCGTGTGCCCACCCAACGCCGCGGGCGAGGCGGGGGCGCCCGCGCTCTCCAGGTAGGCGGGGCCGGCGAAGAGATGCCAGGGAGTGGACGCGAGGCGGCGTTGAACGAGGCCCGAGTCCGGCAGCGGGCCGGTGTGTGCACGGATGGCCATGTCGAATCCCCCCTCGACCAGGTCGACCGCGCGGTTCGTGACGTGCTGGACGATGTCGACCTTGGGGTTGTCCACGAGGAACTGCACGACCACCTCGCGCAAGGCGAAGTGCGCCATGCCCACGGAGCACGTCAAGCGCACTCGACCGGCGAGCGTGTTCGTCTGCCGTCTCACCGCCGCCTCTGCGGCGTCCACCTCGTCCAGCGCGGCGCGCGCGAAGCGATAGAACGTCTCCCCCACGTCGGTGACGGCGAACTGACGCGAGGTGCGCTGGATGAGCCGCGCCCCGAGTCGGTCCTCGAGCCGTTGCACGTGTCGACTGAGCCGCGACTTCGGAACGCCGAGCGCTCGCCCGGCGGGCGCGAAGCCCCGCTTCTCGACCACATGCACGAAATAGAAGTAGTCGTTCAGGTCCACCCGGCAACCTCATGGCGTTCCATCTATGGAACGGTGGGTTCTGATTCTGCCTCTTTCGGGGGTCATCGTTCCATCGTTATGTATGAGTCGTCCCAAGGAGGCCGACATGACCACGCAGAACGAGACCGGCGCCGCACCCCTCCGAGCCATCGAGCTCTCGACCCCGACGCGCCCGAAACCGCTCCACATCGGTGCTGGATTCGAAGCGCTGAGCTTCAAGCACGAGCAGTTCCACGGGCTCATGGATCCGCTCGTGATGGTGGACCACTTCACCATGACCGCGCCGACGTTCGGCGCCCACCCGCACGCCGGCATGTCGGCGGTGTCGGTGCTCTTCGAGGACAGCGAGGGGCGCTTCCGCAGCCGTGACTCGCTCGGCAACGACCTCGGCCTGCTTCCCGGCGATCTCTACTGGCTCCGGGCGGGGCGCGGCGCGGTGCACGACGAGGCGCCGGAGCCCGGCGCGCGAACGCACGCGCTGCAGATCTTCGTCAACCTCCCGGCCCGCATGAAGCACGACGCGCCGGACACGTTGCACGTCCCGGCCGCCGCCATGCCGGTGATCGAGGGCGATGGACATCGGGTCCGCGTGGCGCTCGGCGAGACGCAGGGGGTGATCGGCGCGTCCTCGCCCGCGCTGCCTCTCACCATCCTCGACGTCCAGCTCCAGGCGGGCCGCGGCTACACCCACGACATGCCGGCGAGCCACGGGGCGTGGCTGCATGTCGTCCACGGCGACGCCAGCGTCCGCATCGAGGGCCGGACCACGCAGCTGGCGGAGCACGAGGCGATGGCCCTGCGCGCTGGCTCGGCGAGCGCCGCGCTCGAGATCCGCAGCCACGAGGGCGGCCAGGTGGTGCTGTTGCAAGGCAGCCCCGTCGACGAGCGCTTCGTGCAGCGAGGCCCCTTCGTCATGAGCACCGACGACGAGCTCAGCGCCGTCGCGGCTGAATACGCAGCCGGACGCCTGGGCTCGATCGACTTCGAAGACTGACCGACATCAACCCAAAGGAGACGAACATGAACACCTCTCGATACAACCCCGAGCCCCTCGACCAGCACAACGCCGCCTTGGTCCTCGTCGACCACCAGGTGGGCCTCATGACGGGCATCCGCGACTACTCCGTGGCCGAGCTCAAGCACAACGTCGTGGGCCTCGCGAAGGCCGCGCGCGCGCTGGGCTTGCCCATCGTGACCACGACCACGTCCGCCGACACGCTCTGGGGGCCCGCGTTCCCCGAGCTGATGGAGGCCCTGCCAGGTCAGGTCTTCATCGACCGCACGACGGTGAACGCCTGGGATGACCCGCGGGTGGCCGAGGCGATCCGGGCGACCGGTCGCAGCAAGCTCATCTTCGCGGGCGTCTCGCTGGAGGTCTGCGCGGCCTTCCCCGCGATGCGCGCGGTTCGCGAAGGCTTCGAAGCCTACGTGGCGGTGGACGCGAGCGGCACGTTCAACACGACCAAGCGCGAGACCGGCCTGATCCGGCTCGCCCAGAGCGGCGTGGTGGTCGCGGATGGCTCGAGCCTGATGGTCGAGATCCTCGCCGACAACGCCCGACCCGAAGCCGCCGAGGTGTACACGGCGCTGGGCATGGACTGGGCGACGCTGGTGGGTCAGGTGCGAGCCAGCGCCGCGCCCTCCGTCGTCGCGGCGGCGGAGTAGACGTGCCCTGCGACTCCCACTCGCGCCGTCATCCCACGCCTCCGCGGCACAAGATGGCGGCGCTCACCTTTCTGGGGCTGGTGGCTCCCGTCTACTTCATCCCGCCCGTCTTCCGGGCGATCTTGCCCGGCCACCGGCTCCTCGGCGTGCTGCTTTCCGTCGCCTCCATCGTTCTCCTGATGACCTACGCCATCATGCCCGCGTTGACGCGCGCGGGGTCCGCATGGCTGCGGAGCGACGGGCGAGGAGTCGATCGCCGGGAGAGCTGCTGAATCCGGAGCGAGGGACGAGAGTCACGTGCCCCGGCCGTAGCAGGTCAGCGTAGATCCCCGGAGTCCAGGGTTCCCGAGGGCGTGAACCCGAGTTCACGGTCTGCGTGGCAACCCAGGGATCGAGCCTCTCTCGATGTGAAGAAGAGGGATTCGGGACATGGTTCGCTCCTTGCTGCGGCCGCGTCCTCTCAGCGTGCTAGGCGCATCCCTTGGAACGGAGTCTCTCATGTTCGTATCTGTGAAGAAGACGCTTCTTCTCCTCTTCGGTGTCCACGCCCTGATCGGCTGCAGCGACCCGGCACCTCTCACCGATGGCGGTGTCGCCGCGGACGGCACGACCACGGGCGAGGATGCCGCGACGGCTTCCTGCGTCGACGGCACACGGCAGGTCCTCCCGCCGACCGCGCTCGACGGCGTGGACGCGGAGCTCGATGGCAGCGACGTCGCCATCGCCGCGGTGTTCGCGGGGGAGGCCGAGGCCTACCTCCAGGTGCTCCGGCCGGACGGCACTCATCGGATCGAGCCGCTCGCGGTCGCCGGGCTCCCCGAAGCGCCGGCCAGCTCGTTCATCTCCTCGCGACACGTGGACCTCGAGGTGTCGGAGCACGGGTACGCGGTCGCGTGGGCGACCTTCGAAGAGGGGGACGCCGACACGTTCCTGCCTGACAACAACCGATCGAGCGTTGCAACGTATGTTACGGATCGGGACGGGACGCCCATCTCCGGGTCGAGCGCACGATCCCTCGCCAGAGACGCCTACAACCACCACGTCGAGACGAGCTTCCCGCGGGTCAACTGGATGGGGGAGGGTGTGTGGTTCACGTGGTCGGACCGTCGCACCCGCGAACGCACCACTGGCCAGGTCCGACAGGCTTCGGGCATCTACGGCCGGCGGCTGGACTCGTCGTCGGGCACCTGGTCCGACCCGGAGATGCTGGTCGAGTGGGCCTCCTCCTCCGAGCGCTTCGCCGCGGCCGCGGGCCCGGAGCGCCTCTACGCGGCCTGGATCGCCGGCGGCAGCGATGCTCGCCCGCACGTCGCCGCGCTGCCCGCTCTAGGCACGGTGCCGCCCATCGACGACTCGAGGTTGACCCACATCCTCGATGTCGCGGTCGCGCCGGACGGAACCGTCCACACGCTGTTCGGAGCTCTGTACGAGGAGGAGCTCTCGGTCGCGATCGGCCCGACCACGGTCCGCAGCGTCCCGCTCCCCGGAGGCGTCGACGGCGGATCGGTCCGGGGCCGGATCGACGTCGATCAGGACGCGCCCTGGATCGCGTGGGCCGACGACGCCCAGGCCGGATGGCGCCGCCTCGACGACGCGGGGACCGAGGAGATCGTGTCCTTCCCTGACGCCCGACGCGTCGACGTCCTCGCCATCGACGTCACGGCGAGCGGGCTCAGGGTGTTGCTCGCGCGGGAGGACGCCGAAGGCATGACCGCGCTCGAGCTCCACGAGCGCTGCTTCTGACGGCGTGAGCGATGAGCGCTGGAAGCTACCGTGAGGCCGCGCCGCTCGAGCTGGAGCTCGCGTGGCGCGACCACGGCGAGGCGGATCGCGGGCTGCGCGAGCTGCTCGCCCGGTTGACCGAGCGCGGCGTCGAGCTGCGGCCCACGGTGGCGCTGGAGCTTCGGCCCTACGCGCAGGCGCTCGCGGAGGCAGAGGGAGAGGTCGCCACCCTGGTGGCGTGGGAGCTGGCCAAGCAGCTCAACCAGCGCCTCGCGAAGGCGGGGGCCGAGGAGCGGCTGTACCGGAGCGCGCCTGAAGCGACGACATGGGTCCTGACGAGCGCCGCGGGGGCCGAGCGCCTGCGGTCCGAGGGGCGTCCGCTGCTCGACCGAGCCCCGGGCACGCAGATCCCGGCCCGAGCCCTCGCGTTCTTCCTGAGCGCGTTCGGTGCGCTCGGCGTCGTCGCGTACGCGCTCTGGTCCAGCGGGGCGGTCGCGGTGCTGGTGGGGTGGCTCGCGCTGGGCCTCGCTGGCAACTTCGCCATCCGACGGTTGACCAGAGAGGGCTCGCGCGCCGCAGCTATGTGTGCGTTGATACACGAAGCCGTGATGGTCGTCATCCCGCCCGCCGAGCTCGCGCGCCGAGGCGAGCTGCTTCTTGCCGGGCTGGTCGTCGCCGCGACGCTCATCGCCTGGGTCGTGCAGCGCTGGGGAGCTGTCGACGATGACCGGGTGGGACGCGCATGAATCGGGGCGAGCGGCGAGGCGACGAAGCGCCACGTACCCCCCGCGCCGTGGGCTATCCTGCGTCGATGCTCGATCGAGAGAGAGCGTCGTTCGCTTGCGTGTTGCTGGGATGCGCGGGCGTGTTCGGATGTGGTGGCGCCGGTGGGGCTTCGGGCGCCGCGCTCGAGCCGGAGTCGGTTGGGGCCGAAGAGACGGAGTCGCGTCTGGCTCGAGACGCTCTCTCGTGCCGGGACGGCGAGTGGCGTGGGTGGCTCGTCGCGCGAGGGCCGGTTGCCGGTCATGGCCTCGCCGTCGACGCGGAGGGCGGCGCGCACGTGATCTACACACGCTCTGTCCGAGGCGAGCTGGTCTACGCCGAGCGGCGCGACGGAGCCTGGACCACGACGGAGCTCGCTCCCGATGGGGCGAACGCCTCCATCGCCACCTCGTCGGGGGAGGTCTGGGTCAGCTCTCACGAGTACGAGAGCCGGTCACTCGTGGTCGCTCACCGCGTGGGCGACGAGTGGTCACGCGCCGTCGTGGACGGCCCCTCCGGGGGGCTCGGTCGGTTCGGCAGCGACTCGTCGATCGCGACGCACGAGGGAGCGCCGAGCGTGGCGTACTACGTGCGGTCAGGCGGGGGGGAGGAGGACGAGCTCCGCTACGCGACGCGGAGCGGGTCCACGGGCGAGTGGACGGTGGAGACGGTCGATGACGCCGTCGAGGAGGCCCAGGGGAAGCCCGCGCCGCTCTTGCTCATGGGTCCCGAGGGCGAGGCGCACGTCGTCCACATCGGCACACGCCGCGAGGATCCGCCGCGGCTCCGACCGCTCCTGCACGCTCGACGCGGCGAGGCGGGCTGGACCTCCGAGCGGATCGACGACGTGAGCAGCACGGAGGTGGGCTTCGAGCCGTCGGCCACCATCGACGCCTCGGGCGGCTTGCACGTCACCTTCCACCGGCACGGCGCCTTCGACCGAGAGCGAGGCTTCGTCGACGTGGTCTACGCCACTCGCGCGGCGGACGGCGCCTGGCGCTCGGACCGATGGGACTGGCCTGACCACGTCGGCCGGGTGCCGCTGGCGATCGACGCGGCCGGCCGGACGCACGCGCTCTCCGTCGGGGGCGCCGGCGAGACCGACCGGGTGATGCACTCCGTAGGAGACGGCTCCGGCGCGTGGCTCCGCTCCACGGTCGCCGAGGGATTCGTCAATCAACTGCGCCTGTCGCTCGCGCCGAGCGGAGAGGTGCACGCCCTCTACATCCAGGACGGCGCGCTGATGCACGCGTACCGCCCGCCGTGCGACGGGCCTGGATAGAGACGAATGGTGTCACGTGTTTCGCTGTCGTAGCCTGAGCGCGTGACACGCCTCGCGCCGCCGCTGCTTCTCTTGCTCGTCGCTTGCTCGGAGCCCGTCGCGCCGGAGGACGCGCGCGCGCCTCGCGTGGACGCCAGCGCGGTGCTGGACGCGGCGGCGCTCGACGGGGGCGTGGACATGGACATGGACGCGGGCGTGGAAGGAGACGCGGGGGTCGTCGACGGCGGCGCGCCGGAGCCGGACGCGGGGCCGCCGCGGTGCGCGGACGCGGTGGACTGCGAGGCGGCGGCGCCGTCGGTGGTCGAGCACAACATGGTCTCGGTCGACGGCTGCAGCTTCGCGCTCGTGCGCGACCCGGCCGCGGATCGCGACACGCAGATCGACGCGCTCGCGGCGCGCATGGGCGGCGCGCGCACGGTGGCGGACGTGCTCGGTCACCTGAACCGCGAGGGACGCGCGGGGATCTCGAGCGACAACGCGGGGCGGATGCGCAACCACGCGCACGTGGGGTTCCGCTGGAACGCGGGCGACGAGGCGGTGGACTACTGGTACCCGCAGGGCATCACCGGCTCCAGCGACGCGCACGAGAGCGGGCGCGTGGAGGGCCGGCGGCTGCTGATGGTGAGCTGGTACCACCGCACCGACGCCCGGCCGACCAAGGGCGCGCGCGTGAGCCTGGTGGACTACTCGGACCCGAGCGCGATCCGCTACCGCCACCTCCTGCTCGTCACGCCCACCGATGACGGCGCGAGCTACGGGGCGGCGGAGTACGACTCGGGCGGGGCGCTGCACGCGGGCGGGATCGTCTGGGTGGGCGACCACCTCTACGTCGCGGACACGTCGGTCGGGCTCCGGGTCTACGATCTCTCGCGCATCCTCCAGCCGTCCAACAGCGACGACGGTGACCGGGTCGGCCTGAGCGGCGGGCGCTCCGACGCGCACGGCTATCGCTACGCCGTGCCGCAGCTCGCGCGCTATCGCCTCGCCCCGGGCTCGTGCCCGATCCGCTTCTCCTTCGCCGGCCTCGATCGCGGCGCCTCGGTGATCGTGACCGGCGAGTACCGCAACGGCGATCCCGCCGGCCGCGTCGCGCGCTGGGCGGTGGACCTCGAGACGGGCTGGCTGCGGGAGGAGGGCGGCCGGGTGCCGGCCCTCGACGCGGCGGCGGCGGCGCAGACACGCATGCAAGGCGGCCTGACGTTCGAGGGCGTGCACTACCTCTCGAGCTCGAGCCAGGCCGGGCGCTGGGGCCGCCTCTACCGCACCCGCCCGGGCCGCGAGAGCGTGATCACCGCCTGGCCCTACGGCTGCGAAGACCTCTACGTCGAGCGCGCCGAGCGCCTGATCTGGACGTCCACCGAGCACCCCCCGCTCCGCGACACGCTGGGCATCCCGCTCCAGGGCCTGCCCGACTGAGGGGTGCCCGACTGAGGGGGACGCTCTTCGTCATATCGTCATTGGGAGAACCGGTGTGATTCCGAGGTGTTTCGGGATTGACGATAAGACGATCAGCGTCCCCGTTCTCCTAGGCTGAGCCCCCCGTTCTCCTAGCCTGAGCCCTGCCGGACTGCGTACGGGCGGCGAACGGGGACGCTCTTCGTCATATCGTCATTGGGAGAACCGGCGTGATTCCGCGGTGTTTCGGGATTGACGATAAGACGATCAGCGTCCCCGTTCTCCTAGGCTGAGCCCTGCCGGACTGAGACGGAGAGCCGCCTCAGGGCAGGCCGACGACCCGGACTGGCTCGATGCGATCGGTCGCGCTGCCGTCCCCCAGCGCGCCGAAGTCGTTGGCGCCCCAGCAGCGAGCCTCGGCCGTCCCGACGCGCGCGCAGGTGTGGGAGGCCCCCGCCGTCAGCTCGCTCGCGCCGTCGAGGCCGCGCACCTCGACTGGGCTCGTGCGCTCGTTTCGCGTTCCGTCGCCGACCTGGCCCTGCGCGTTGAGGCCCCAGCAACGAACCTCGCCCGAGGCCGTTCGCGCGCAGGTGTGGTTCTGGCCAGCGGCGACCTCGACGACATCCGAGAGGCCCATCACCGCCACCGGCGTCAGGCGGGTGGTCGTGCTGCCGTCGCCGAGCTGACCGTTCGTGTTGAGCCCCCAGCAGACCACCGTCCCGCCGCTGCGCACCGCGCAGGTGTGATTGCCGCCCGCGTCGAGCGCGACCGCGTCCGCGAGGCCGCTGACGGGGACGGGCGTCCGACGCTCCAGGGTGGCGCCGTCGCCGAGCTGGCCGTCGCCGTTGCGGCCCCAGCAATGCACCGCGCCCGAGTCCAGCCGGGCGCAGCTGAAGCCGCTGCCGGCGGTGACCTGCGTGGCGTTCGACAGGCGGCTGACGCGCACCGGAGAGAGCCGGTCCGACGTCGTGCCGTCGCCCAGCTCGCCCTCCGCGTTGCGTCCCCAGCACCAGACCTCGCCGCCGCCGACCACGGCGCAGGTGTGATTGCGACCCGCGGCGAGCGTCGTCACGCCCGACAGCCCCCCGACCGCGACGGGCGCCAACCGGTCCGTCGTGGTCCCGTCGCCCACCTGGCCCGAGCCGTTGAAACCCCAGCAGCGAACGGCGCCCCCGGCGGAGCGCGCGCACGTCTGAGAGAAGCCGGCCCTCAGCTCCAGCGCGTCCGCCAGGTCGACGACCGCGGCCGGGACGAGGCTGTCTTCCGTCGCGCCGGTGCCGAGTCGGCCCGTCGCGTTGCGCCCCCAGCACCGGGCCTCGCCGTCGTCGCGGAGCGCGCAGGTGTAGTCCCCGCCCGCCGTGATGCCCGCGAGCGCGACCGGCGGACCGGCGTCGGTCCTGCCGCCGTCGCTCCCCGCGTCCACCGGGCCAGCGTCGGGAGCGGCGCCGACGCAGCCGTCGGAGGTGCACATCGCTCCTGTCGCGCAGCGCGCGTCGTCGAGCGTCGCGCCGCAGAAGCCCTCGAGGCAGACCGGGGTCGCGCAGGCCGGCGCGTCCGGGGGCAGGGCGCAGCCGGCGTCCCCGACGCAGTCCGGCGTCGGGCAGCGCTCCGGGGTCTCGGGCGTGCAGCGGGGGTCGACACAGCGGCCGCCGATGCACGTGGTCGCGGCGGGATCGCCGTCCGTCGGGCACACCACGCCGACGCAGCTCCGCGTGATCACGACGGTCACCACTTGGCTCGCGTCCGAGAGGCTGACGAGCACGCGCCGCTCGGCGACGGGGCGCCCGTCGAGCGCGAGGGTGACCACCAACGTCCAGGTACCCGCGCGGAGCGCGTCGAGCTGCGCCAACCGTACTCCGGACTCCAGATCTTCGTCGGCGCCGAGGGGGCGGCTCGCGGTGGACCCCGGCGTCTCCGCGTCGGTGCCCTCGAAGACCTCGACGCGGGCCTCGTCCACCTCCAGCCCGGCGCGGAAGTCCGTGCGGAGGTCCACGACCAGCGCCGGCTCCGGCGCGCACCCGGCGACCAGCGTCGCCGCGAGCGTCGCGACGCACCGCCATTCTTTCGAGCTTCGACCGGTCACCACGGCCGCCAGCATACACGGCCGTCGACACGCTCGACGCGCTCGTAGCCCTACGGACATGACCGCGCCGTTCGCCCTCGGGAGGCGCAATCGGTAGGTTCCGCGCATGCGCCCGTCACTTCACCTGGTGCTCGGTCTCGTGGTCCCGACGCTGCTGCTGGCGGCATGCGCGCCGGAGACCCGGAGCCCCCCGGCCGACGACTCGACCGGCGGCGGCGAAGGCGCGGATCGCGCGGCGGGATCGGAAGGATCGCTCGACGACGCGCCGGCGCCGCGCGTGCCCCCACCTCCCGAGCTCGTCCCGCGCCCTGCGTACAGCCGAGCGTTGCGAAATCGTCGCCGAAGGCATGGCCGCCGAGGTCGCCGCGCCCGCACCGGCGCCCGACGCCGGCGCCGAGGAGGTGGCCGCGTGGATCGCGGCCCGCGACGCCGGCATGACGCGCACCTTCGAGCGGGCGGTCGAGCAGGTCGAGGTCGCGCATCCCGATCGCGCGGGCGAGACCGTGCTCACCGCAGCGCTCGCGGGCTGGGGCTACGAGCACGTCGCGCGCTCGGTCACGGTGGCCGAGGGCGCGGCCGACGAGGTCGCGAGGATGCGCGCCGAGTGGCTCGATCGTGCGCGCCGCGCGTACGCCGACTGCGTCTCGGACGGCGCGCTGCTCCCAGCCCCCTGGGACGCGCTCGTGGGCTACTGCGAAGCACGTCTGCGTGCGCCGTAGCCCGGTCGCGTGGGGCTGTGGGGACGCTCTTCGTCATATCGTCATTGGGAGAACCAGCGTGATTCCGAGGGGTTTCGGGAATGACGATAAGACGAAGAGCGTCCCCGGTGCGTCCCCGCTGCCCCCGGTGCGTCCCCGCTGCCGCTCTCACGTTCGCGTCGAACGCCGCTCATCGCGACCCCGCGGCAGGTACGGAGGCGGCGCATACGGAGCGTGATGTCAGATCCGAGTTTGACGAACGAATGAGATCGTCCCCGAGATGGCAGCTGACGATCTCGTTCACCGCCTGGCCGGGCGCTTCGGACCGACTCGGCCCGCCCGTCGCGGCTCGGGGCGTGCTGCTCCTACTCGCCGGGAGCCAGGCAGTCCGTGACCATCTCGCCGCTCTCCCCACACCCCACGACCAGCTCGGGCGTGCAGGCGTCGACGCGCATGCCGGTGAGCATCAGCTCCTCCGACGCGCAGGTCTCACCGGGCGCCTGCGGCCCACATGAGCACAGGCTGGTCTGCGGCCAGTTGCAACAGACGTCGTCGGCGCTCCTCGGAGCACACTGCGCGACCTCCGTCTCGTCCGGGTTGAGGTCCCCCCGGACACCGCACCAGCAGCTGCCGCTCGCCGACTCGGCGCAGGTCGCCGTGCCGCAATCGCAGTCGCCCACGCGGGAATGCGTGGTGCCCCAGCAACACACGTGCAGGGGATCCGTTGCGCGGCACGCGTCGACCCACCTCGGCTCGTCGAAGCCTTCCGACGCGCGGAGATCCGGACCACACGCGCACTTGCCGAAGAAGTCGACGCAGTCTCGTGACGCGGCGCACCCCGGGAAGGCCACTACGGCCAGCGCGAACAGCAGGGCTCGCGAAGCTGCGTGCGCGAGGGCAATTCTCGGCGTCGGCGCCGCCTCTTGGCTGGGTTCGGGTCTCACGGCCGCGAGCGTAGTCCTGGTCCTACGCGTCGAACAGTGCGTTGGTGACACCGGACACGGGGAGGGAGAGCGTCGGGGACGATCCTATTCGTTCGTCATGCTCGAGTTTGACGAGTGAATAGGATCGTCCCCGCTTCGCTCAGCGGCGACGGGTGATGACGAGGGCGGCGAGGAGGAGCGAGATGAGGGGCCACGCGGCGCCGGGCCGGGGCGCGCCGACGCGGCAGCCGCAGCCGCCGTCGGGCTCGGCGCCGGGGCCGGCGTCGGGGGACGTGCTGGCGTCGGGGGAGGGGGTGGAGGCGTCGGCGCGCGGGCCGGCGTCGCGGTCGGCGGGGCCGGCGTCTTCACCCGGCGTGGGCGGGGTGGGCTCGTCGTAGGGGCCGAAGGCGTCGCCGGGCGCGCCGCTCTCGAAGGCGCCGACGTCGCCCGCGGCGAGGCGGAAGCGGAAGCGGCGGGTGATGGCTTCGTCTTCGGCGTACTCGCGACCGGGCGCGCCAGAGACGCTCGAGTCCGCGAGGCCGATGAGCGCGCTGCCGGGGGCGGGGCGGAAGTCCATCGCGGACGCGTCGGCGAAGCCCGGGTCGTCGCCGAGCACGTTGCCGGTCAGGCCCGCCTCGTCGGCGCCGCTGGGCAGGTGGTTGTTGCCGCCCGTGACGGTCCAGTTGGAGGTGCCTTCGTCGCGCAGGCGCAGCAGCTGGTCGGTGCCGACGACGACGTTGTTGGACAGCTCGACGGTGGCCGCGGCGAGGGTGTCGTTGCGCACGCTGATCAGCGCGGGGTCGCCGCCGCCCTGGACGATGATGGTGTTCCAGAGGAGGCGCACCGTCATGCGCACGTCGCTCGCGCCGCTGTCGTTGAAGAGCACGAAGACGTGGCTGCCGTTCTCGGGCGACGCGTTCGTGAGCAGGACGTTGCCGCGGAAGATCATCTCCTGGTCGGTGTCCGGGCCGGTCATCATGTCGGCCTCGTAGTTCGAGGCGCGCGCGATCCAGTTGTATTCGATGACCGAGCGGCGAGCGCGGATGTGGAGGTTCTGGCCGCCGGCGGAGTCGTGAATGTAGTTGTGACGGAAGGTGATCGTGCCGCCGTAGATGTAGGTCGAGTGCTGCGGCGGGCTCGAGCGGACGCCGTTGTCGGTGAACTCGCAGTGCTCGACGAGGGTGTCCTCGCCGGTCCCGCTGAATCCGACCTCGTTGCCGTCGAAGACCACGTCGCGCACGACGACGCTCTGGGTGTCGATGGTGCGGATGCCCGCGGCGTTGCCCGAGCGAGTGGCGCAGCCGCGGATCACCACGCCCGAGATCTGGTAGTGCGCGCCGGTGATCTGCCAGCAGCCGCGCCCTCGGTCGCCCCGGGTCGAGCTGCCCGGAGCGTCCTCGGCCCGCATGCCGGAGAGATCCCAGACCGGCGGGTCCGACGGGTCCTCGGCCCGGATGACGATGGGCGCGTCCGCGGTGCCGGTCTGGCTGAGGAACAGGCGGAAGCGATAGGTCCCCGGCGCGACGACGACCTCGTCGCCCGGCAGGGCGCGCTCGATCGCGGTGAAGTCGTCCGACGGGGAGACCCGGATGGTCTCGGCCTGCGCGAGGCTCGGCGCGAGCGTCAGGGCGAGGCAGAGGGCGGCGCGAAGTGAAGGCATGAGCCCACCTACCAAACCTTCGGCCGTGTCGCACCATCCCGTCTCCCCCGCGCTATTCTCCGGCGAAGCCGACCGTTCAAGCCCGCGAATGACCGCCGTTGTTGCCAGAAGATGTCTTCTCACGACCAGCCCCCGATCACCGTCGAAGAGCGCGGAGAGCTGCTGATCACGACCTATTACGGCGCGGCCACGGACGCGCAGTATCGCGCGCACCTCGAGGAGATGGACGCGCTGGTCGAGTCCAACCTGCGCGACTCGTCGCGGCGGTGGGCCGTCATCGTCGACGCGTCGCGCTGGCTGAAGAGCACCGCTCGCCAGCGGCAGATGCACGCCGAGTGGATGAAGCGGCACGAAGAAGTGATGCGCGGGCGCACGGCGGGGATCGCCTTCGTCATCGAGAGCGCGCTCGTGCGCGGCGGCCTCACCGCGGTCCTCTGGCTGGCGCCCCTCCCGTGCCCCCACGTCGTGGTGAAGACGCTCGACGACGCGATCGTCTGGTGCGAGCAGAAGCTCTGCGAGATGCGCATGAGCGCCGCGCGCTGACGCCGCCCATGACCGAGCTCCCGGCGCGGGGATGGGGACGATCCTATTCGTTCGTCATACTCGAGCTCGACGAATGAATAGGATCGTCCCCCGCTTCGCTCAGCCATGAATCGCTGTTCCGGATGACCAGCCTCAGCCGCAGCGCAGCCCGAGGGTCGCGCCGCTCGAGAGGAGGCGCTGCGCCGCCTCACGCTCCACGCTGACCAGCTCTCCAGCGTCGACGCTGACGACGGGGGCGCCGTCGAGGATCAGCGCCGCCGGCCCCTCGGGCGAGATGAGCCAGTAGCCGAAGTGGTCGTCCACGTCCCCGGCCGGGTCGAGCTCCTCCCAGACCTGTTGCGGGATCTCGGGCAGGCTCCGGTGGTCGAAGGAGGCGAAGGCGACGTCGATCTGTCCGCCCAGCGGCACGCGCGCGACGACGACGCCCGCCACGGCGGCGCCGACGACGGCGTCGTCCGAGCCGTCGGTGGAGTCGGTCGTGACGAGCGCGACCGGGCTCGATTCGCTCTCGGCGAGCTCCGCGATGAAGGCCTGGCTCTGCCGCACGAGGGCCGCGGGCTGGTCGCGGTAGAGCATCCCGCCGTAGAGCAGGACGGCGTCGCCAGGCGCGCCGCTCGGGTCGGCGGCCGGCGCGGCGGCGGCGACGACCGCCTGCTTCAGCTCCGCCCACGCCGGGCTCGGCGGGCACTCGAGGCAGCCGCCCAGCTTGTCGCCGTCGACGTGACCGAAGAGGAAGCTCGCGGCCGGGTAGAGGAGGTTCTGGCACTGCTCGACGGTTCGGCCGAGGCCGAGACGCTGCATCCGGGCCTCGGAGTAGAGGAACATCTCCTGCCAGAAGTGGATGCCGCGGGACTCGAGCATCGCCTCCAGATAGGCCTCGAACGAGGCGCCGAAGGGCTCGGCCTCGCCCTCCGAGTCGCACACCCAGTACACCTGGCCGTCGTTGGCGCCGAACCCGGCGAAGTGATCGTCGTTCGGCCAGTCGAAGGGGAGGTGCGCCTTCGAGCCGTAATCGGGCTGGGCCCAGTCGGGGCGGAAGACGGTCCGCAACGGAAAGAGCCGGATCGAGCCGGCGACGCCGGTGTCGCCCCAGGCTGGATCGCGGTGATGCCACTCGAGGTGGAAGCCGTCGAGCTCAGCGTAGAGCTGCTTCAGCGCGGGGGCGAGAGGCTGACCCAGGAAGGCCTGGGCCTCGGCCAAGGCCTCGGGGGTCGCCGGCGCGCCGATCTCTCTCGCGGTGATCTCGAGCTGCGGGTGGTCCTCGATCTCCCGAACGAGGGCGGTGAAGCGGGGGAGCCAGTAGGCGGAAGTCATCGATCAGTCGTCCTCTCTCGAATTTTCTGAACTGTGTACGTCGTCGTGTGGACGCGAGCTCCGGCTCCGTGTGGCACCGAGCGCCGTCCAGGGAGCGGTTCGTCCTACGCTGGAAGCGTCGCGGAGTGCCCTTACCTCCGCTGATCCGGTCGGCGGGCGCGGGCCGAACGACGACATGACGACGCGCGGCCCCGCCCAGGAGCGCACGCCTCTCACCTCACCGAATCGCACGCGGCGTGGGCGGCCTCGATCCACGCCTCCTGGAGCGCGTCACGGGAGCTGAGATCGACCTTGCACGTGAGGTGACCTTCCTCGAAATAGGTTGCGTAGGTCAGGGTGTGGTCTTCCTCTCGATATTCCGAGGTCCACCCCCAGCTCGTCTCCGTCGTCGTCGCCTCTTCGGGCATGAAGACGAAGTCGGGCGTGACCGGATCGTCGCCCTCGCGCACCTCGTGGTGCTGGACGGTGAAGTAGAAGGGGTAGCCAGGGACCTCGCCGTAGATGCTCTGCCGCTTCCCGTCGGGGCTCGCCTCGACCCGATGAGCCGGGGGGACGTGGACGTGATAGGCCTGCCCGTTCAGGGTCATCGCCTCATCCGTCCAGCCTTCGGGGAGAGGGGGGATCTGCCGCGTCGGCTCGGTGGGCTCGGCGGCCGGCTCGGCGGACGCGGCGGCGGTCTCGGGGGTCGGTGCGTCCGCCTCTTCTCCGCAGGCGAGTGCGAAGAGTGAGAGGCTCGAGCAGAGAGTGATTCGAAGCGCGAGATGCATCTTTGGTTCTCCAGGTGAGTCGCCCCTCGGCTGGCACCATGCCGGCCGGTGGGAGCGGCTCGTCGTACCCGCGCGCTCCTTGGGTCTGCCCTAAAACTCATCTAAAACGGACCGCGACGTGGAGCAGACGGTCGATGGCCCGGGCCTGTTCGGACGGGATGCGCTCCTGTCCGAAGTGCGCGCGCGACTCGAACGCGACTCGCTGGTCACGCTGGTGGGGCCGCCGGGGGTGGGAAAGACCGCGCTCGCTCGCGTCCTGGCCCAGGATGGGCAGCGCTACTTCGATCTCCGCGACGCGCGGAGCGTCCACGACCTCAACGGCGTGCTCGCCCTCGGCCTCGACCTCGACGCGTTGCCCAGCGGCGACTCTGGCTTCGACCGCGTCGGGCACGTCCTCCTCGCGCGCGGGCCCGGGGTGGTCGTGCTCGACGACATCGACCGGCTGGTGCCGGTGCTCGGCCGCGGTCTCCCAGGCTGGCGCGCGCTGGGGCTGCGGGTGCTCGCGGTCGGCCGTCGCCCGCTCGGCATCGACGCCGAGCGGGTGGTCCCCGTGCCGCCGCTGCCGCTGCCCTCCGACGCGGAGATCGGCCAGGCAGACGCGGTCGCCTTCTTCGTCGAGTGCGTCCGCCGTCGCGCGCCGGAGGTCTCGTTCGACCGCGCCGACCTGACCGTCGTCGCGCGGATCGTCCGTCGGCTCGACGGCCTCCCGCTCGCGATCGAGCTGGCGGCCGCGCGCATGGCGGCGCTCGACGTGCGGCAGCTGGAGGAGCTGCTCGCGGACCGCTTCGAGCTCCTCGACGTCCCGGGGAGCAGGTCCGTTCACGACGCGATCGCCTGGTCATGGGAGGGGCTCTGCCCAGACGATCGCCGCGCGCTCGCGCACGCGAGCCTCTTCCGAGGCGGGTTCACCCTCGCCGCGCTCGCCTCGACCCTGAACCGCCGGCCCATCGAAGCGCTCCCCTGTCTGGAGCGGCTTCAGCGAGGCTCGCTGCTCGTCGTTCACCGGATCGAAGGGACGGGGGAGGCGCGCTACTCCCTGCTCGAGTCGATCCGGGATTTCGGCGCGCGGGAGCTCGGGGACGAACGGGCCGACGCCGAGGCGCGCTTCGCGGCCTGGTACGCGGAGCTCGCGACCCAGCTCCAGCGCGAGCTCTACGGCCCGGAAGTCACGATTGCGCTCCGTCGTCTACGCGTGGAGATCCCGAACCTCGGCGCCGTGCTCGAGTGGACCCTCGGCGGGGCCGACCTCGCCCGTCACGCGCTGTCGATCCATCGGCTGCTCGTGACGGTCTCGTGGGCGGTGCCCGCCGCGCCCATCTCGCTGTCCGAGAGCGAGGCGCTCGCGAGGCGGCTCGCCGCCGCGCTGCCGGGCGCCCACGGCGTGTGGGGGCGCGCCATCCACGCGCGCCGGGCGCTGCGAGCGGGTCACCTGGACGACGAAGCGGTGCGTGCGCTGGACGCGTTGCGGGCCGCCGCCGGCGACGCCAGCGACCCGGCGCTCGAGGCCTTCGTGGAGCGGCTGTTCGCGGAGCGGTGTGGTCGCGCCGGCGACCCTGGTGGGGACCGCGCGCACGGCGAGCGGGCGGCGAGGCTGCTCGCGCGTTCCGGCGACGCGGCGGACGAAGCGATCGCGTGCGTCGAGGTGGGGATGGCCGCCAAGTCGGCTCACGACCTGGAGGAGGCGGTCGAGTGGTACGAGCGCGGGCTCGTGATCGCGCGCCGCCTGGAGAGCCCGTGGCTCGAGGCGTTCGCGCTCGGAGAGCTGGGCTCGCTCTGGCTCGAGGCCCGCAACTGGTCCGCGGCCGAGCGAGACCTGGGCGCGGCGCTCGAGATTCATCGCCAGCTGGGATCGTCTTCGTTCGTCGGCTTCATGCATGGTTGCCTCGGCCACATGCATCACGACCGGGGCAGCTACGCCGCCTCGCGCGCGGAGTACGACCGCGCCTTGGCCGTTCTGCGGACGATCGGCGATGCCGTCTGGTCCGCGTTGGTGCGCGGGTATCGCGGGCTCCTCGCGTTGGAAGAGGAGCGCTTCGAGGACGCCGCCGGAGATGCGCAGTACGCCCTGCGTGGCATCGCCTCCGCGTATCCGGCCTTCGAGCCGCTGTTCGGCGCCGTGCGCGACGCCGCGCTGGTGAAGCTCGGGATCGGGCCGGGCGGGGAGGCTCCCGAAGTGCCGGCCGACGACCCGGCCGCCGCTCTGATTCGCAGCTGGGCGGGGCTCGCGCCTGCGTTCGAGGGCGCGGCGCTGGCGACCATCGTGGACCTGCGCGATCCGATGTCTCCGGCTGCTCGCCGGTTCGAGGTGCGGTGCGCCCTCCGCCTCCTGGGCGTCGGCCCGAGCCTCGCCGAGGCGCGCCCGGTCCTGGAGGTCTCGCGCGCCGCGCAGTGGTTCCGCCTCAGCGGGCATGCGCGGGTCTCGCTCGAGACGAGGCCGGCCCTGTTTCGCATCTTCGAAGCTCTGGCGCAGCGACACGTGGAGCGTGGGGCGCCCGTCACGGTCGACGAGATGGTCGCCATCGGCTGGCCCATGGAGCGCATTCGCGAGGACGCGGCGCGCGCGAGGGTCTACGTGGCGATCTCCAGCCTGCGCAAGCTCGGCCTGCGCGCGGTGATCGAGAAGAACGCGTCGGGATATCGGCTCTCCGACGACCTCGACGTCGCCCTCGTCGATTCGCCAGGCGAGTGATTCGTCTCGCGGGCCGTTCGAAAAGATCGGCGAAGCTGTCAGTCGGGGGATCAATGTTGCGTCCATGATCCCGTGGGCGCAGTCGGGAGCATGTTTCTGGTGATGGGGGCGGGCGCGCCGTGGCTGGTGTTGCTGGTCGGGCGGGGCAGCCGGGAGTGGATCGAGCCGCTGTACGCGTCGGCCGGCTTCACGCCGATGGGGCGGCTCTGGGCGGTGCTGCCGCGGCGCGCCGGGGATCCGGTGGCGGTGCTCGACGCGTGCCTCGCGTTCCTGCCCGAGCACTTCGCGGGGTGTCCCTCGCTGGCCGCGGCGGAGGCGGCGATGGGGGAACGAGAGGCGCTGGATCTCTCGGGGGACGTGCCCGAGGCGTGGCGCGCGCTGCGGCGCGAGGCGAAGGAGCGCTGGGAGGAGCTGCGGGTGGCGCGGGCGGGGCTCGAGCCGTGGGGGGCCGATCCCTATGATTCGCTCTGAGCGCTCAGGCGGTAAGCGAGGAGGGCCGCGTGGTAGCTCTCGAGGGTGGGCTGCGCAGGGGCGAAGTCCAGGTTGGAGAGGAAGGTGCGCTCCTCGCCGCTGCAGGCGCGGCCCATGGGGGTGGCCAGGAAACGCATCAACGCGCTGCGCGCAGCCCCGGCCTTGCCCGGGGCGAGGGCCTCGGTGCGGAGCAAGGACGCGCCCGCGAGGCCGGTCACCTCCGAGATGCGACGCAGGTTGTCAGCGTTGGGGCGGGTGCGGCCCTTCTCCCAGTGGAGCACGGTGCTGTACGCGACGCCGAGCGCGCGCACGAACTGGCTGCGGTTGAGGCCAGCCGCTTCGTAAGCCGCGCGTATGCGATCTCCCAACGCGTCTTGCTCACCCATGCTGTATGATTGGTCCCACAGTGAACGGGCGAACGCAACCACGACTGCTCGACCTCACGGGCGGGCCGACCGCGATCGTGAGTCTGAGTGGAGGGCTCTGGTGCCAGCTCGACGCGGCCGGCCGCTTCCGAGGGCGCGGCGGACCCTGGAAAGACAGGCTCGGATGGGATGGCGACGTCTGGCGGCGGTTGCGCTTCTGGGAGCTCGTGCATCCGGCCGAGGTGTCGAAGGCGGCCGGCGCGGGGCGATCGCTCACCGGGTCACCCGACGCGTTCCATGTCCGCATGCTCACCGGTCATGGACGCTACCTGCGGCTACATTGGCGCGCGCAGCGGGCGGGCGACGGCTTGCTGCTGGTGAGCGCGCCGGCCGACGTGCCTTCCCGGGTGGCCGAGACGCGCGCGATGTACCGCGGATTGTACGAGGCGACCTTCGAGGCGGTGTTCGTGCACGCCGACGGACTGATCGTCGACTGCAACGAGGAGGCGGTCCGCCTGCTCGGCTACGGGGTGAAGCAGCTGGTGGGCATGGAGATCTGGCGTCTGGCGCCCGGCCGGGCCCGCGACGAGGTGCGCACCCGCATCGCCTCGGACGAGATGGCGGTGTCCGAGACCTGGGCGCGGCACGCCGACGGCAGGGAGGTGCCCGTCACGGTCCGCGCCCGGACGGTGGACTCGGACGGTCAGCGACTGCGCGTGGTGGTGGTGCGCGAGGGCCACGCCCGGCGTCGACAGGCCTGAGCGCCCGTGAGATCGGCACGGGGAGAAGGGAGCCGCCCCGGGCGTAGGAGCACGGGCCCTCCCTGCGCGCACCCGTATTGACAGCGGCCCGCGTTGGGGAGATTCAGGCGCTGCCAGCTTCAGGAGCACCGAATGCGTCGTACCCTCGTCCCCGGCCTCATCACCGCCGCCGCCCTCTCTCTCTTCGCCCTGCTCGCGCCCACGGCCGAGGCGCAGACCATGATCCCCGGCGGCACCGTCTTCGGGACGTGGACCGCGGCGGGCAGCCCGTACATCGTGCAGGGCGACGTCACCGTCCCCGGCACCACCACGCTGACCATCCAGGCCGGCGTGCAGGTGCTGTTCGAGAGCGGCGACATGCAGGCGTCCGGGCGGGACACGAGCCGCACGGAGATCACGGTGAACGGGACGCTGAACGTGCAGGGCACGGCGGCCTCACCGGTGATCTTCCGCGCGCGGAGCGGGACCTCGGCCGGGAGCTGGTACGGGATCATCATCTCGAGCACCGCGATGGGGGCCGACATCGACCACGCGGAGCTCCGCCACGCGCGGCGCGCGCTCGAGAGCGCGACGCCGGGCACGCTGACGCAGGTCGACGACGTGCTGATCGACAGCTGCTCGGACATCGGGCTCTACATCGACGGCGGCTCGGCGAGCTACGACCGGGTGAGCGTCTCGGACTGCGTGAACTACGGCGTGTACGTCGCGGAC
>SHBB01000095.1 GCA_004213565.1 Sandaracinaceae bacterium | reverse complement strand
GCGAAGGCGTCGCCCCACCGCTCGGCGCCGCGGGTGGCGCCCGCCAGCTCGGTCGGACCGACCGCGGCGGCGCTCGGGTCGAGGACGGCGAGCGCGACGGCCGCGCCGAGAGAGAGCAGGGCGAGTCGAGCGGCGGACCGTGACTGGAGAGAGCTCGTCATGACGACGCGGACGGATTGTGGGCGGCCGCGCGCCGACGCGCAAGCTCGCTCATCGCGCGGGGAAGCCGTAGCCGGGCGCCGAGGGGTGGTCCGGTGGCGCGATCCAGACCATCGATGGGCAGAACCCGCCGCACGGCTGGCCCGTGTGGTCGTGGAGGAGCACGACGTGGGTCCCGTCCACCCAGAGGCGGTCTGGGCGCGTCCCGGTCTCGTTGACCGCCTCGAGGGCGCTCCGGTCGATCGCGGCCTCCACACCCGCCACCCAGACGGGCATGTCCGCCGGCTCGGTCGGGCCCCAGACCTGCAGCGCCTGGTCGTCCCCCATGTGCACCTGCGTGACGTAGCCGCCGAGGGTCAGCTCGACGTAGCAGCCCGTGCCGGGCTGGGGGCAGACGGCGGGGGCGCCGAGGCGCTCCGCGAGCGCGACCATGCGCGCGTCGGTGGGCACGGCGCGGAGATCGAACGCGAGCAGCTCGCGGAGCCAGCCCTCGGTCGGATCGGGCGCCGCGCGCCTGGGCGAGGCGGTCTCTCGAGGTGGCGCGTCGTCACGCGTCGAAGAGCGGCCCCCGGGCGGGCCAGAGGGGCCCTCCCCCCCACACGCGAGCAGGAGGAGCGCCGCGGCGAACGAGCTGCGGGTCATCGTCACCGCCGAACGTAGACCGTCTCCCGCCGCGACACACGCTACTCTCCGCAGACATGCTCCGACGTCTCGCGTGCCTCCTCGCCCTCTGGACCTGCGCGTGCGACGCCGCGCCCGCCGCCGACGCGGGGCCCCCACCGGAGGACGGCCGCGTCGACGACGCGGACGCGGGGCCGCCCCCTCCGTTCGTCGAGGACCCGCGCTGGTTCCGGCACGCGGTCTTCTACGAGCTGTGGGTGCGGAGCTTCCAGGACTCGGACGGCGACGGGGTCGGCGATCTTCCCGGGCTCACGAGCCGGCTGGACTACTTCGTGGAGCTCGGCGTGGAGGGCCTCTGGCTCATGCCGACCTATCCGTCTCCCCTCGCCGACAGCGGCTACGACGTCGCGGACTACGTCGGCGTGCACCCGGACTACGGCACGCTCGAGGACATGGACACGTTGCTGACAGAGGCCCACGCCCGCGGGCTGAAGGTGTACCTGGACCTGGTCTTCAACCACACCAGCCGCGCCCACCCGTGGTTCGTGGAGTCGCAGAGCGATCCGAGCGGGCCGCGCGGCGACTGGTTCGTCTGGGCCGACGAGGCGGGCGAGGGCTGCGAGGGCGCGGCGGGGCCGTTCGGCAGCGTCCGCTGGACGCGCGACGAGACGCGAGGGCAGTTCTACTTTCACCAGTTCTACCCCGAGCAGCCCGACCTGAGCTTCGACGAGCCGTCGGTGCGCGAGGCGCTCCTCGACGTGACCCGCTTCTGGCTCGACCGCGGCGTGGACGGCTTCCGCCTCGACGTGCCCTACCGCTACGACGAGGACCTCCCCGTGTGCGTGCACCGCCCGGGCACGTTCGACTTCTTGCGGTCGCTCCGCGAGGTGACCGACGAGCACGACGCGGCGATGGTGGGCGAGACGCTCGCGAGCCCGGAGGAGCTGGGCCGCTACCTCGCCCCCGATGTGCTGCAGATGGGCTTCCTGCTCGCCGAGGCGACCATCTTCTGGGTGGCGGCGCAGACCGAGACGGCGGGCGGGCTCGGCCGCGCGATCGACGCCGTGGTGGCCGAGACGCCGCTCGAGGGGGGCACCTTCGCGACGGTGCTCGGCAACCACGACCTCCAGCGCACCACCGCCGCGGTGGCCGACGACCCGGGCGCGCTGCGCGTGATGGCGGCGACGCAGATGACGCTGCCCGGCGTGCCCTTCGTCTACTACGGCGAGGAGCTGGGCATGCTCGCGGGCGGCGACTTCATCGTCGACTCGCGGGACTCGGCGCGCACGCCGATGCAGTGGGACGCCGGGCCCAACGCGGGCTTCACCGAGGGCGCGCCGTTCCTGGCCCTCGCCCCCGAGCACGAGACCCGCAATGTCGAGACGCTGCGCGCCGATCCGGACTCGCTGTGGTCGTTCTATCGGCGCCTGATCGCGCTGCGCACGTCGACCCCCGCCCTCACGACCGGCACCTACCAGCGCCTGAGCTCTCCGAACCGGAGCACCCTCGTCTACTGGCGGCGCCACCCCGACGGCGACCGACTGGTGGCAGCGAACTTCGGACGCGGGTCGGCGGCGCTGGACCTCGGTGTGCCCTGGGAGGCGGTGAGGGACGCGCTGGGTGAGGCGCCGGTCGGCGCGGTGGAGGGCGGACGATTCCGAGGCGAGCTGCCCGGACGAACGGTCTGGGTGCTCGGCGCCGCCGAGTGATCTACGATCCCTCGAGTCTTGCTTGCTCGGGGGATGACATGAGGAGAATCTTTAGCGCGCTCTCGTTGCTGCTCCTGGTGGGCTGCGGCGGCGAGTCGGTGGTGGAAGACGGCGGCGTGGACGAGGACGCGGCGACGCCCATGGACGCCGCAACCTCCATGGACGCGACGGTCAGGACGGACGGCGCGCCCGCGCCCGACGGCGGGCCGGTCGGGGACGCGTCGCCGGGGGAGGACGCGGCCATGGCGGACGACGCCTCCGCGGACGACGCCGGGACCCGCTGCAGCTCCGACGGCGAATGCGCCGACACCGCCTACTGCGCCAAGCCTGGCTGCGACGCGCGGGACGGCGCGTGCGTGACGAAGCCGACCGTCTGCACGGACGAGCTCGACCCCGTCTGCGGCTGCGATGGTCGCACCTACAGCAACCCCTGTGAGGCGGCCGCGGCGGGCGTGAACGTGGCCGCGCGCGGGGCCTGCGCCGTGGACGGCGGCGCGCCCGACGGCGGGAGCGGCGGATGTCGCACCAACGCAGACTGCGCGCGCACCGACTACTGCGCCAAGGCGGCGGGCGACTGCATGGGCTCGGGCGTCTGCACGGCCCGTCCCGGCGTCTGCCCGGGGATCTTCGACCCGGTCTGCGGCTGCGACGGCACCACGCACTCGAACGCCTGCGTGGCGGGGTCGCGGGGACAGAACGTCGCCTCGCGCGGGGAGTGCGGGGCGACGAGCTGCGCGCTGACGCCGATGACGTCGTGCTGCTTCGAGGACACCGACTGCGCGTCGCCGGGCGGCCCATCGCGCCTGCGCTGCGAAGGCGCGATGTGCGCCCCGGGCGGTGAGGGCACCTGCGTGGACGCGGTGCTGCCGAGGGATCGATGCTGGAACGACGGCGACTGCGGGAGCGGCCGGACGTGCATGGGCCCGAACCGCTGCCCGTGCGGCGCGCGCTGCCTCGTGCCCGACAGCCCTGGCACCTGTCGATAGGTCGACGTGGTCCGCTCACTCGCGTTGACGTTGCTCCTGGTCGGCTGCGCGCCCCACTCGGCGGCGCCCACCGCGGGCTCGCTCGAGGAGGTGCGCGGCGTGGTGCGCGACGCGTACTCCGGCGCCCCGGTCGCAGGCGCGCGGGTGACCGAGCGGCGCGAGGGCGTCACGACCCTCACCGACGCCCGCGGCCGGTTCACGCTGGCGCTGTCTGAGGGACCGCACCGCCTGCAGCTCGACGCGGAGGGCTACCACCCGGGCGAGCGCGTCCGCGCGACGAGCGGCGCCCCGATCGACGCGGCCGTCTTCCCGCTCGCGCCCGACGACGCGACCATCGCGCGTCACCTCGACGCGGTCGCGGTGCGCGTGCCGGACGCCGTCCGCGACCGCCCGGTGACCGGCGATCTCGGCGCCGCGGTCTGGGCCCACCACGACGCGCCGCGGCTGCCCGAGACCATCCGCGTGTGGCGCGCCGCGGGCACCGCGCTGCAGCCTCGCTCGCCGGCCTTCGCGGACCGCTCGTGCGACCCGGCCGCGGTGGTCGAGGAGCTGCCGTTCGAGGAGTACGTCAAGGGCGTCATCCCGCACGAGTGGATCCCTTCGTGGCACCCGGAGGCGCTCCGCGCGGGCGCCATCGCCGCGCGCAGCTACGCGGCCTCCCACGCGCTCGGGGGCGGGCGCTGGGACTGCGCCGACGTCGACGACGGCACCGTCACGCAGGTCTACCGGGACGACCGCGCGGAGCCGACGAGCGCCGCGGTGGACGCGACGCGCGGACAGCTCGTCGTGCGCGACGGCAACGTGGTTCGGGCGGAGTACAGCGCCGAGAACGGCGGCCGGACCGAGCACGACGTCGACGACCCCACCTGCGAGGGGACCGAGCGCTTCGGCCACGGGCGAGGCATGTGTCAGTGGGGCACGCAGCGCTGGGCGATCGGCGAGTGCGCGAACCCGCCGTGCGACTTCGGTGCCTTCGGCGCGGAGCCGAAGACCCACACCTGGATGGTCGAGCACTACTTCCCCGGGGCCGTGGTCGGCGGCGGACCGCACGAGGTCGAGCCCTGCGAGACGCTCGGCCCGGACGGCGGCGTGCTCGAGGAGTCCGGCCCGTGCTTCGAGGCCTTCGGCCCCGGCGAGTACTGGCGCTTCGAGGACTTCGGGCACGGCGGCTCGCTCACCTGGACGAACGCCTTCGCGTCCGAGACGCCGAGCAACTGGTCGCGCTTCTCCCTCTTCTTCGCGGAGCCCGGCCGCTACCGCGTGGAGGTCTACGTCGAGCCCGGCTTCGGCGGGCACACCGCCATCGACTACGAGATCACCCACGCGGGCGGCGTCGCGCGCGTCGCGCTCGACCAGCGCGCGGCGTCGGGCTGGGTCTCGCTCGGGGAGCACGACTTCGACGACGCGGGCGAGGTCCGCGTGAACGACCACACCGCGGCGCCGCTCGACGACGACCGCCGCATCGTCCTGGACGCGGTGCGCTTGACGCGCCTCGACGGGATGGCTGGCGACGGCGGCGTGCCGCGTGGCGTCGGAGGCGGCGCCCGCGAGCTGCGGGGCGGCGGCGGGCTCGGCGGCTGCGCGGCTGCGGGTCGATCGCGCGCGCCGCTCTGGCCGCTCGCGCTGCTCGTGCTCGTGTGGCGCGCGCGCTCCCGAGCGCGGCCCGCTCGCGTGACGACCAGATGGCGTTAGGTTGTCTGGCGCATGCGCTGGGCTGCACCGACCGCCGCGCTCGTGCTCATCGTCGCGAGTGTGGCCTCCGCCAACGCCACCGCGCCCGGCAGCCGCGGCGCGGCGCGGGTGATGGACGTGCTCGGGCAGGTGCGCGAGAACCTCGAGGTGACGCGCTACTCCCACCAGCGCCGCGTCCGCGAGCACCGAGGCCAGTACTTCTTCGACTGCTCCGGCATGGTGCAGTGGGTCCTGTCCCGAGCCTCGCGCCGCAGCATGGTCGACTTGCGCGAGGGCCAGCGCCCGCTCGCGATCCACTTCGTGTGGCGCATCCAGCGCGCGCCGACGGATCGCTTCCGCGGTGGTTGGCGCCGCATCGAGCGGATCAGCGACGTGCGCCCCGGCGACGTCTTCGCGTGGCGCCGTCCAGAAGGATTCCGGAGCCGCAACACCGGCCACGTCGGCTTCGTCATCGCGCCCCCTCGCCGCCTGGACCGCCAGCTGGAGCGGGGCCCCGTCTATCTGCTGCGGCTCGCCGACGCCTCCCGCTACGTGCACCAGGACGACACCCGCCCTTGGCCGGGCCCCGGCGGCTTCGGCATGGGCACGATGGCGTTCCTCGCCGACGAAGCGGATCGCCCCGTCGGCTACGCCTGGGCCGGCCTGCACAGCCGTGGCTTCCGGGAGACCGAGATCGTCTTCGGTCGCCCGGGACCGTAGCGGCGCCGACGGCGCGCGCGGCTGCCTCGAGGCGAGCTCCCTTCACAGCCTCCGCCAAGCGACTGAACGCTCACCACGGCCAAGCTCGACGAACGCCAGGAGAAGCCGACTCTGGCTCGGGAGCGGGAGCGGGAGCGGCAGCGGCAGCGGCAGCGGCAGCGGGAGCGGGAGCGGGAGCGGGAGCCGGAGCGGGAGCCGGAGCGGGAGCCGGAGCGGGAGCGGCAGCGGGAGCGGCAGCGGGAGCGGCAGCGGCAGCGGGAGCGGGAGCGGCAGCGGGAGCGGCAGCGGGAGCGGGAGCGGCAGCGGGAGCGGCAGCGGAAGCGGGAGCGGTCGCGGACACGGACTCGGTCGCGGACTCGGTCGCGGACTCGGACTCGGACGCGGACTCGGTCGCGGACGCGGACTCGGTCGCGGAAGCGGGAGCGGGCGCGGAAGCGGGCGCGGGAGCGGAAGCGGGCGCGGAAGCGGTCGCGGGGGCGGACTCGGAAGCGGAAGCGGGCGCGGCAGCCCTGCCCCGCGGCCTTCAGCGGGTCAGCTCTGCTCCCGGCTCGAACGCGACGATGTCTCCGAACGCCGCGCGCAGCTGCGCGACCCGCGCGGCCCGCTGCTCACCCAGATACGACAGCGGCGGGTGCGCGCCCCAGATCGCGCCCGGCCACGCGTCGTCGCCCTCGTAGCGCGCGACGACGTGCACGTGGAGCTGCGGGACCATGTTGCCGAGCGCGGCGACGTTCATCTTGTCGGCCGAGAGCGTCGTCTGCATCGCCTGGGAGACGGCCGCGCACTCCTCCACGAGGACGGCGCGGTCCTCGGTCGAGAGCTCGTGGATCTCCCGGATCCCTTCGCGGCGCGGCACGAGCACGACCCAGGGATAGCGGCCGTCGAGGCTGAGCAGCACGCGGCAGAGCGGCAGCTCGCCGAGCACCACCGTGTCCGCCTCGAGGCGGGGGTGCAGCAGGAAGCTCACGCCTCTTCGGCGGCTTCCTCGCGCACGTCGAGCCGGACGCGCCAGTCGACGCCGTCCGCGCGGTCCATGACCTGGATGCCGCTCTCCTCGAGCTCGGCGCGCAGCGCGTCCGCCTTCGCCCAGTCCTTGTCGACGCGAGCCTGCGCGCGGGCCGCGAGCTTCGCCTCGACGTCCTCGGCCGTGAGCCCGAGCTCGGGGAGGCGCTTGGCCTTCACCTCGCTCTGGAACGCGTCTCCGTCCATCGCGACGAGGCCGAGCGCCTCCTCGACGAGGCCGAACGCCGCCAGCGCCTTCTGCGCGATGGGGCCGCCGCGCTTCTTCGCCTTCTTGTGGTTGTGGAAGCGGTTGACGGCCCGGGCGAGCTCGAACGCGTAGCCGAGCGCCTTGGCGGTGTTGAAGTCGTCGTCCATCGCCGCGTAGAAGCGCTCGGAGAACGAGTCGGCGAGCTCGATCACGCGCTGCGCGTCCTTGCCGAGGTCCTTGGCGACCTTCGCCGCGTCCTCCTCGCCGCCCATCTGCGCCGCGTTCTCCTTCGCCTCGTAGAGGCGCGCGAGGAGCGCGAGCGCGTCGGGCAGGGCGTCGATGCTCCACGGGAGCGGCGAGCGATAGTGGACCTGCAGGTAGTAGAGGCGCAGCGCCTCGGCGGGGAAGAGCTTCAGCGCGTCCTTGATGTTGAAGACGTTGCCGAGGCTCTTGCCCATCTTCTGGCCGCTCGCCATCGTGAGCATGCCGTTGTGCATCCAGTAGCGGGCGTACGGCTCGTGGCCGTGCGCGCACTCGGACTGCGCGATCTCGTTCTCGTGGTGCGGGAACACCAGGTCGAGGCCGCCGCCGTGGATGTCGAGCTCGGCGCCGAGGTGCTTGTGCGCCATCGCGGAGCACTCGATGTGCCATCCCGGGCGCCCGGGGCCCCACGGGCTCTCCCACTGCGGCTCGCCCGGCTTGGCCGCCTTCCAGAGCGCGAAGTCCTGCGGGCTCTTCTTGCCCGCCATCGTCTCCGCGCTGCTGCGCATGTCCTCGACCTTGCGGCCGCTGAGCTTGCCGTAGGCGGGGAAGCTCGTGACGTCGAACCACACCGAGCCCTCCGCCGCGTAGGCGTGGCCGCGCTCGACGAGGCTCTGGATCACCGCGACGATGTCCTCGATGCACTGGCTCACGCGCGGCTCGTGGGTGGGCTCGAGCAGGCCCAGCGCCCCCATGTCGTCCTGGAAGCTCTCGATGAAGCGCTGCGCGAGGGTCATCGCCTCTTCGCCGGCCTCGTTCGCGCGGGTGATGATCTTGTCGTCGACGTCGGTGTAGTTGCGGACGAAGTCGACGTCCCAGCCGCGGTGGCGCAGGTAGCGCGCGACCATGTCGAAGGTGACCATCGCGCGGGCGTGCCCGACGTGCGAGTGGTCGTAGACGGTCATGCCGCAGACGTAGAGCTTCACCTTCCCGTCGTTCTGCGGTTGGAAGTCCTGCACCTCGCGCGCGAGGGTGTTGTAGAGCCGGAAAGGGGAAGCCATGGGCGACGGCTTATCGGACCCTACCCCGGTGTCAAGCTCATCCCTCCAGGAAGCGCTTCGCCGACTCCGCCCCGGTCTCGATGAGGCCGAGGAGGCGGCGCACGACCTTCTCTTCGTCGCGCTCGGCGTGGACCTCCGCGCTCCAGATGATCGTGCATCCAGCGCCTCTCGGGATCACCCGGACGCGGCCCCGGTAGCGCGTCAGCGGCGCCTGCCCCGCGACGTGCTCGTACTCGTAGCCGTCCGGGTGCAGCGCGACGAGGCGCTCGACCGCCTCGGAGCCGTCGCCCAGGGTCAGCGCGCGCGTCGCGCCGACTCCGTCTCCCTCCACGTCGCAGATCGCGACCTGCGGGTGGAAGTCGCTGAGGATCGTGAAGTCCCCCACGAGGTCCAGCGCGTCCTCGGGGGGCGCGTCGACGTCGAGGCGGTGCTCCAGCCGGGCCATGCCTCAGCCTATCAGCGCTCAGCGCGGGCGGACCACCACGCAGACGCCGTCGTCGGCCACCTGGACCGGCCCGGCGTAGCGGCCACGGATCTGCGCGAGCGAGCCGTCGAGGTCGTCGAGCGCGCGCCGCATCAGGTGCGAGAGCACGAGCCGGCCGACCCGCGCCTCGGCCGCGACCTCTCCGATGCGGCTCGGCGGCGCGTGAAGCTCCGCCGCCGGGCCCTCGGCGCCCTCCGGGATGGCCATGTGCGCCACGAGCAGATCCGCGTCCTCGACGAGATCGACGAAGCTCTGCGCGTCGAGCCGCTGGTCGCCCGTGAAGGCGAGCGTCGCGTCGCCGGCCCGGATCACGAAGCCCAGCGCGGGCACGGGGCCGTGGGGCACGCCGACCGCGCGGACCGAGAGGCGCTCGCTCTCGAACACGTCGAGCGGCGCGCTGTCGATGGAGACGTCGCGCGGACGAAGCACGAACGGTTGCCCCTCGCCGAGGTAGCCGTCGAGGTACATGTAGCCGCCCGGCGAGAGCAGGTGCCGGACGAACTCGGTGGTGGCGGGGAAGGCGCCGTCGCCGGTGGGTCCGAAGAGGCGCAGCTCGCGCTCGCGGCTCCCGAAGCTCGCGCTCTTGAGGAGCGCCGCGAGGTCGGAGGAGTGGTCGACGTGGAGGTGGCTGAGGAGCACCACGTCGAGGTCCGCGGGGTCGGCGCCGCTCGCGCCGTAGGTCCGCATCGTGCCGGGGCCGAGGTCGACCAGCGCGCGCACGCGGCCGCTCACCCAGATGGCGTAGCCGGTGCTCGCGCGTCCGTCCGACTCCGCGATGGGTCCGCCCGACCCGAGGACCTGCACGGCGAGCTGCGCGCGGCGACAGGCGGCCGCGTGGTCGGCGCGCTCGACGCTGTGCACCACCGCCGACGGCGGGCGCGCGGGGTTACAGGCAGCGGCGCCGAGCACGAGCGAGAGGAGGAGCGGGGCCGCGGCGCGGATCATGAGGCTCCCCTACTCACCGCAGGCGGTCGCGCAAGCCTTGTACGACGTGGTCGGCGTCGAGCGCGTTGCGCACGACGAAGCCGAGGACCTGGCGCGCGTAGCCGTCGTGCGCCTCCTGGGACGCGGTGGGCTCGCTGTGCGAATGCCACCAGCTGCCCGCGGTCGTCGCCATCTTCACCGACGCGGCGACGTCGTGCAGGAGGCCGCGGTTCGCCGGGTCCTGGTTCTTGGCGCGGTAGCGCGCGGCGTCGTGCTGGTCGTGCCCCTCTTCGGGCTCGGCGAGGTTGCGCGCCGCGGTCGCGAGCCCGTGGCACGCGTCCACGCCCTGCAGAATGGCGTTGGCGAGCACGGCGCCCTGCTGCGACTGGTGCCAGCTCCGCACCTCGCGGCGCACCTGCTCGGCGAGCTCCCAGGTGGCCCAGATCTCTTCGAAGCCGGCCGCGCCCTGGCTCCACTTCACGACGCTGTTGACGATCTGCATCGGGCGCGCGTCGGTGGCGCCGCCGCTCCAGTGCTGCCAGGCGTCCGAGCAGCACTTCGCCGCGGCCTGCAGCACGAGATCCACGGGCAGCCCCGCGGCCGCGGCCATCTCGATCAGGAAGGACGGCTCCTCGCACGAGTCCCAGGCTCGCGCGTAGTCCTCGTCCAGCTCCTGCAGGAGCATGAGCAAGTCCGTGTCACGGATCCCCTCGCGGTTCGGGAGGGTCAGCCAGCGCTCGGTCGCCATGAGGTCGAGACCCTATCAGACGTAGAGGAGAATCGTCTCGACTTCCTCACCCGTCGCGGCCGCCACCGCCTTCGCGTAGATCTCGAGCTGCACCGCGTGGTGCACCTTGGCCCCGGTCTCGCGGTCGGTCTTGAAGTCGACGACCACCCAGCGCCCCTCCTCGCGGTAGGCGAGATCCACCACGCCCTCGGCGCTGGTCCCGTCGTCGAGCGGCACGGTGATGGGCGCCTCGCGCCGACACTCCCCGCGGCGCTCGGCCTCGGCCGCGGCCCGCAGGATGGGGTGCGCGAGCGTGGCCCGGGCGACCTCGCTCGCGTCGGCGATCTCGGCGTCGGGCGCGTCGATGAGCCGGCCCTGGTGTCGCGCCATCGCGAGCACCGCGCCCGCGTCGGCGTCGAGCGCGCACTCGCCGAGCACGGCGTGCACGAGGGTACCGAAGCGCTTGCCGCCGGGACGCGTGGCCCGCCCCGCCTCGACCTCCACGATCCGCGGCGCGTGCGTCGTCGCCCCCACCGCCTCGGCGACCTCGTGCGCCACCGCGGTCACGGGCCGCACCTTCCAGCTGGCCCGCGCGCCGCGCTCGCGGGTCGCCTCGCGCGCGGCCACCCACGCGAGGTGCGCCTCGACGCGCTCGGCGCCGCGGCCTTCGCCGTCGTCCGGCGCGAGGAGCGCGGTGCGACGCAGGCCCCCGCGCGGCGCCCGGCCCAGCTCGAGCGTGGCCGGATCCCACCAGACGACCTCGTGCTCGACGCCCTGCTCCCCCATGCCCCCCTCACCGATGCGGTGCAGCCCCGGGCGGACCGACGCCTCGGTGCCCTTCTTCGGGTCGGGGCCGCGATCGAGCACGCTGTCCTCGCCGAAGTCGGGGCAGCCCGGCGCGGGCTCGGACTGGCGACGCGCCTCGAACGCGGGGTGCAGCGCGCGGTGCAAGGGATCGACCCAGCCCGGCTGCGCCTCGTCCCCCACGCACGGCACCACGAGCAGCTCCCGCGCGCGCGTCGCCGCCACGTAGCTCAGGCGCACCTCCTCGGCCGCGTCCGCCTCGAGCACCTCCTCCGCGTGCTCGGTCAGCTCGACGGGCGAGCAGCCGGCGAGCGGCGCCGCCCAGAGCTTCCCCGCCGAGTCGACGTAGCGCGAGGGCCGCGTGCGCGCGACGCCGTGGAGCGGATCGCAGAGGATCACGACCGGGAACTCGAGCCCCTTCGCCTTGTGCACCGTCATGATGCGCACCCCGGCCGCGCGCTCCTCCACCACGGGCGCGTCCACGCCTTCGCCGCGCTCGAGCTTGTCCTCGAGGCTCTCGGTGAAGGCGCGGAAGCTCGGCGCGCCCTGCGCCTCGTCGCGCCGCGCCAGCTCGAGCACGCGCAGCACGTTGGCGAGCGCCTGCTCTCCGTTGGGCCAGTTCGCGACCCCCGCGTGGGCGCGCGTGGCGTCCAGGAAGCGCGCGATGGTGTCCGCGAGCGGGCGGCGGTTGCGCTTCCAGTGCAGCTCACGGAGGGTCTCGAGCGCGTCCGCGACCGGCGAGCGCTCGGCGCCCCAGAGCGCCTCGGGCGGATGCACGAGCGGGTTCAGCGGGCCCTGCGTCTCTCGGTACAGGAGCAGGTCCTCGTCGCTCATGCCGAAGAAGGGCCCGCGCAGGGTGGCGTACACGCTCAACGCGTCGCCCGGGTGCTCGATGGCGCGGAGCGCGGTGGCGAGCGCGAGCACCTCCTCGCGGTCGTGGAACGCGCGCCCTCCGACCAGCACGTGGGGCAGCCCCCGCGCCTCGAGCGCGAGCACGTACGGCGCCACCAGGCTCCGGCCCCACGACGTGGTGCTGCGGAAGAGGAGGCAGATGTCGCGCGACTCGAGCGGACGCGCTTCCCCGCTCAGCGGGTCGTCGACCGTCCAGCCGCTCTTCGTCAGGAGCCAGTCGCAGAACGCGCCCGCCGCGTCGGCCGCGCTGTCGGCCACCGCGTACTTGTAGATCTTGCCCCAGCGCCCGTAGGGGCGCGGCACGGAGAGCGCGATGACCGAGGGCCGGCCCTCGGGCGCGGGGCGGTGCGGGCCGAGCGGCACGTAGCGCGCCTGGGCCCCGGTCTCCGAGCCTCGCATGAGGGGCGCGAAGGCCGCGTTGATCGCGCGCTGGATGTCGGGCCGCGCGCGGAAGCTCGTGCTCAGCTCGAGGTGGGCCACGCCCTGCGCGACGAGGCGATCCTTGATGCGCTCGTAGAGGGAGACCTCGGCCCGGCGGAAGCGGTAGATGGACTGCTTCGGGTCGCCGACCACGAAGAGCTTGCCGGGCACGGGCGGCGGCGCGCCCTCCGTGAGCATGCCGCCCTCGGGCACGTCCCCGTTGGTGGCGAGCATCAACAGGATCTCCGCCTGGAGCGGGTCGGTGTCCTGGAACTCGTCGACGAAGAAGTAGGCGAAGCGCCGCCGCAGCTCCGCCCGCACGCCCGCGTCGTCGCGGACCAGATCGCGCGCGCGGATCAGGAGATCGAGGAAGTCGAGCGTGCCGCTCCGCGCCTTGAGCTGCTCGTACGCCTCGACCACCGGGGCCAGATCGCGCACGAGCACGGGCGCGAGGTCGGCCCCCGCGCGGTCGAGGAACCGATCGAGCTCCTCGGCGAGCGCGTCACGGCGCGTCAACACGTCCTGACGGAGCAGCCCGTCGCCGTACCACCGGCCGAACCAGCGGTGCTTCCAGTTGTCGCGGTCGTTGCGCAGCTCGTAGAGCTCCGCCTCGAGGCCGTCGTGATCACGGGGCCGGATGGCCTCGCGCGCGTCGAGCTCCGCGAGCCAGCGACCGAGCCGCGAGAGGTTCTGCGCGAGCTTGTCGTTGGGCGCGTTCGCCAGCTCCGCCAGCGCCGCCACGCCGCGCACCGCCTCGACGCACGCGTCGATCGCCGCGTCGCGGTCGAAGGGCTCGCGTCGCCACGGCGCGGGGTGGTCGCGACGGCCCACCAGGTCTCTCGCGGCGCGCAGGAGCTGCTCGCGCGGGTTGCCGCGCCGGCGAAGCACGCGCCGCACGCCCTCGGGCGGGTCGGCGAGCGTGCGCTCGAACCAGCGGTTGAAGGCGCGGCCGATCAGGCTCGCCTCCTGGTCGTCGGTCAGCAGCTCGAGCGCGGGATCGACCCCCGCCTCCACCGGGCGCTCGCGGAGCAGGTCGGCGCAGAAGGCGTGAATGGTGCCGATGCGCGCCGCCTCGAGCTCGCCGAGCGCGGCCTCGAAGCGCGCGCGCTCCTCCTCGTCCTTCGCCCCGGCCCGGGCGCGCTCGAGCTCGCTCCGGAGGCGCAGCTTCATCTCCCCCGACGCCTTCTCGGTGAAGGTGACGGCGACGATCTCCTCGAGCCGCGCCCGGCCGCTGCGGAGGATGGCGATCATGCGGCCGATGAGCGCCGTGGTCTTGCCCGTGCCCGCCGCCGCCTCGACCACCAGGCTGGTCTCGAGATCCTCCGCGATCCGTCGCCTCGCTTCGGCGTCGATCATGGCTGCTTCCTCAGCTTCTTCAGCGGGCCGAGGTAGCGATGACCGCGCGCCTTGTGGCCGGTGCGCATCGCCTCCTTGGGCCCGCACACGGCCAGGTAGTCGCAGCGCTCACAGGCCTTGTCCTCGGGGAGCGCCGGGAAGAAGCCCTCCTCGAACGCGTGCTGCACGGTCTCCACGAGCACGGTCAGCGCGCGCCGGGCCCGGTCATCGAGCGGCACGCTGCGCTCCTCGAAGCGGCCCTTGGCCGTGCACCAGTAGAGCCGCCCTCCCCCGACCGTCCGGCCCGGGTAGAGTTCCTCGAGCGCCCGCGCGTAGAGGACCGGCTGCAGCGTGCGCCCGCCCTCGATCACGCCGTGCACCGCGCGCGCGCTCCCCGTCTTGTGGTCCGTGGCGCGCAGCACGCCGTCGCGCTGCTCGACGAGGTCGATCGCGCCGCGCAGCCGGAGCCCCTCCGACAGCTCGACCGGCTCCTCGCGGCTGGCCGGGTCGCGCTCGTCGGTCAGCGGGAGCCCGAACCCGAGCTCGAAGCCGATGGGCACCCAGTCCGGGCGCTCGGCCGCGCGCACCAGCCACTCCGCCAGGTCGCTGCGGAGGTCCGAGACCGCGTCGGTCCAGACGCGCGGGATGGCGGGGGCGAGCTCCTCGACGAAGCGCGCCTCGACCGCCTCGATCACGTCCTCGAGCACGGCGCGCGCGGCCTCGAGCTTCTCCTCCGTCAGCGGGAGCATGCCGCCCGCCCGGAGCCGGCCGAGGCAGCGGAACTGCACCTCGTGGATGAACCGGCCGCGGGTCGCGGGGTCGAGCGCCTCGATGGCCTCGGGCGCCTCGCGCGGCTCGAGCCGGAGCACGGTGCGGAGATAGAAGCGGTAGGGACAGGCGGCGAGCTGCTCGAGCGCGGTGGCGCTGAACGCCCGCGCGGACGGCAGGTGCTTGGCGAGGGCGGCGCGCGCCTCGTCCGACGCGTTGACGAGCCCGTCCGACTTCGACCACTTGCCTTCCCATTTGGCGTACCGTGCCCGGAGCGCGCGACCGAGATGCGGGTTGGCCTGCACGAGGTAGCTCGCGGCCCCGACCACCGCCTTCGGGTCCTCCTCGGCCAGCAGCGCGTGCAGGACGGCGAGGTCGTACTCCGCCGCGTCGATCGCGCGCTCCGGCGCCTCGGGCGCGGGCCAGGCCATGCGCGCCTTGCCCGCGTCCTCCGCGCGCGCGGCCAGCTGCTCGAAGCTCGGCAGCGCGCCCTCCACCGCGCGCACGACCTCGAGCCCGTAGAACGAGGGGACGCGCGGCCGCCCGCGCTCGGTGTCGAGCCGCGGGTAGGAGAGGATCACCGCGTCCTCCGCCGCGCCGATCGCGAGCCGCAGCGCGAGCCGCTCGTGGGCGACGCGGTCTTCGTTCGTCTCCAGCTCGCTCCTCGCGTCCCCGCCGAGCGCGACGCGGACCGCGTCGAGCGCGATGGGATCCTCCGAGACCTTCTTCGGGAAGATCTTCTCCGCGAGCCCGGGCACGAAGACCCGGGAGAAGCTGAGCCCGCGCGCCTCGCGGGTGGACGCGACGTAGAGCTTGCCCGCGGTGGCGGAGCCCGGTCGCTCGACCATCTCCGCGAGGCGACGCGACAACACCAGGTGCACCTCGGTGAGACCGACCGGCCCGATGGGGGCCATCGGCGACAGCTCGCGCAGCACGGCGAGCACGCGCTCGGGCCGGCGGATGGCGCACGCGGCGAGCGCCTCGAGCCGCCCGACCCACTCGCCCCAGGTCGCCTGCTCGGGCAGGGCCTCGAGCCGCTCGAGCAGCGGCAAGGCGAACGCGCGCAGGTGCGCGAGGTCGCGGCGCTGCCGGCGCACCGAGGCGGCGGCGGGCGCCTCGGGGTCTTCGAGGCCCTCCTCTCGCTCGCCCAGCGCTCGCTCGAGCCCGTCCAGCCGGCGGCGCCACCGGTCGGCCCCGCCGATGACGGCCGCGTCCACGAGCAGCCGCTCCCAGCGCCAGGGCGCGCGCAGCGTGCCGCGGACGACGGGCGCCTCCGGGTCCCACGCGGCCTCGCCTCGCTCCTCGCCATCTTCCTCCCGAGAGGCGTCTTCGTCAGCTGGCAGCGGGATGGCCTCGTCTTCCGGCGGGAGCCACGCGGCGTCCGCGGCCGTGGGCGGCGCGCCGTCCTCCGCCGCGTCCGGGACCACCCCGAGCGAGAGGTACTCCGCGAACGCGCGCGCGCTGAGCCGCTCCTCACGGCACGCGAGCAAGGCGAGCAGCGCGCGGCCGGTCGGGTCCGGGCGGACGGTGCCGCGGGAGAAACACGCGGGGATCTGCGCGCGACGGAGCGCCTCGACGAGGTGCGCGCGATAGCGCTCGGGGGCGTGGGTGAGCACGGCCATCCGGTCGAACGGCACCCCCGCGTCGGCCGCCTCGAGCACCCGCCGCGCGATCTCCACGCACTCGCGGCTCTCCCCGGGGGCGCTGAAGAGCTCGACCGAGCCGTCCATCGGTCCGCTCGCCCGGATCTCCGCGAAGAGCTGCTGGCGCAGCCGATCGAGCGCCCGGTCGCCGTCCGGGACCGGCAGCGGCTCGGGCGAGGCCTGCAGCGCGGACGAGAGGCGCCGAAGCGTGGACGCGTCGCCGCTCGGGACCACCGCCCTCACCTCGCCGCCGCGGCCATTCGCGCCGCGCGAGGCGAGCGCCCGCACCAGCTCCGCCTCGAGCGCGTGCGCGAGCGGGACGTCCACCAGCAGCGTGGGCAGGTCGAGCAGCGGGTGGGAGGACGCGTCCGCGACCCGCGCGATGGCGGCCCGAAGCACGTCGCCCCGGTCGGCGAGACCCGCGCGCGACAGCTCGCGGCGGTGCGCGGCGTAGAGGCGGGCGAGGTCCGGCGGCAGCGCGGCGCCGTCCACGTCCGCGAGGCTCACCTCCGCGAAGGTGCGGGCCAGGGCGCGAGGGAGGCCCGGGCGGTCGGCCACGCGGGCGTAGCGGCCGAGCGACCCGTCCTCACGAGCGAGGTGCACCATGCGCGCGCACATCGCCTCGAGCACCACGCCCGTGGACTGGGCCAGGCCCTCCGCCGCGAGACGCGTGGCGGCGAGCCGCGCGGCCAGCTCCGTCAGCGTGACCCGCTGCCAGCCGAACGCGGCCGGTCGTCCCTCCGCCGCCCGTCGGAGCAGGCGAGAGCCGGCCTCGATCGTGGGCGTGACGACCAGCATCTGGCTCGCCAGCCCGCGCGACGAGATCCAGCGGGCCGCCTCGCGCTGCCGCGCGGCGGCGCTCCCCGCATGAAGGAGCGCGTTGTCTCGAAGCCCGTTGTTTTGAAGCATGGACGGCCCGGCTTCGTCGGTGGGAGCGTGCATCACGGTCGGGGGACGCCAACGGGGGCGAAAGTCTGACGGAAACGCGGGAAGAAAGCCTGCCGCGGCGAGTTCGGCATGCGGACGGCTTGCCGAGGCGGCCTCTCCCTGAAACGATGGGGCACGGTGGGGGAGTGGGTGCGCGACGAGAGCTGGTCGTCCGCCCCAGCCGGAGTGACTCAACAATGGCACTGAACGAAGGTCAAGTCCTCGCGGGGAAGTACCGCATCGAACGCTTGCTCGGCGAGGGCGGGATGGGGGCGGTCTACGTCGCCACCAACACGGTGCTCCAGCGCAAGGTCGCGCTGAAGGTCATGAACGAGCGCTTCGCTTCGGTGCCCGCGGCGGTCGAGCGCTTCCACCGCGAGGCGATCGCGGCCTCCAAGGTGAGCCACCCGAGCATCTGTCAGGTCTTCGACGCGGGGCAGCACGAGGGCAAGCCCTGGATCGCGATGGAGATGCTCGAGGGGGAGAGCCTCGCCGAGCGCATCGAGCGCGGTCCCATGTCCGTCGACGAGGTGGTCCGGATGGCCAGCGGCGCCCTCAGCGCGCTCGCCGAGGTGCACGACGAGGGCATCGTCCACCGCGATCTGAAGCCGGACAACATCTTCCTGGCTCGCTCGCGCTCGGGCAGCTGGGTCCCGAAGGTCCTCGACTTCGGCGTCGCCAAGGACACGAGCGAGGGGCAGCTGAACAAGCTCACCGCGACCGGCGCGGTCGTGGGCACCGCGTATTACCTCTCGCCCGAGCAGGCGAAGGGGCTTCCGGACATCGACCCGCGCACGGACGTCTACGCGATCGGCGTGGTGCTCTACGAGTGCCTGAGCGGCCACATGCCGTACGAGGCCGAGACGATCACGCAGCTCATCGCGAAGATGTTCACCGAGGAGCCGCGCCCGCTCGACATGGTCGCGCCCGACGTGCCCAAGCAGGTGGCCGCGGTGGTGAACCGGTGCCTCGCCCAGGAGCGCGAAGACCGCTTCCAGACCGCGCGTGCGCTGCTCGCGGCGCTCGAGGCGGCGTCTCGCGGGGAGTACGCGGGGGCGGCGGCGGCGAGCCAACCGGGGATCGGAGCGGCGCACTCCCACGCGGGCGTCTCGCACTCCGGGCTCTCGGGCGTGTCGCAGCCGGGGACGCCCATCCCGCAGACGGCGCTGGGCGATCCGCGCGTGGGCACGCACCCCACCGCGCTGCTGCCGGACGGGCTCGGCGGCGCGTCCGGAGCCGGCCTGCCCGCCCAGACGCCGATGCCGCAGTCGTCCATGCCCCACATGCACAGCGCCATGACGCAGTCCGAGATGGGCGGCGGCGGCGGCTCGAAGGTGGGTCTCATCGCGGGCCTCGCGGTCCTGTTCCTGCTCGGCGCGTCGGCCACGATCGGCGGCGCCTTCTTCTTGATGGGCGGTGAAGAGGAGAGCGAGGGGGTCGCGAACGCCGCGGTGCGGACCTCGACACCGCAGCCCGGGCCAGGCACCGCGACGACGGCGCCACCGCCGGGTGAGGATCCGCCCCTCGAGCCCAGCCCCGCGGCGGACACGCCGACCGACGATGGCGCGGGCAACGGCGCAAACGACGGCGCAGACGACGGCACGCCCCCCGGCGAAGACGTCGCCGAAGAGGACGAGACGCCGCGCCCGGCGACGGCCGCCCCGCGTCGGGGACGACGACGCGGGCGGACGCCGCAGCCTACGCCGGAGCCGCTGGCCCAGCCTTCCCCTCCCACCCCGGAGCCTCCGAGCCCCGTGGCCCCGAGCCCGGCGCCCGCCCCGGCCCGCGGGCCCGGCCTGAGCACGGTGCAGGTCATGGGGGCCATCCAGGGTCGGATGGCCTACCTCCAGTCGCGCTGCTTCGAGCGCCGCGCGCGCCGCGTGCCCGGCTTGCAAGGGGTCGTGACCATCGGGTGGACGATCGGCCCGGATGGCCGGGTTCAGAACGCCAACGTCGTCCACAACGGCACGGGCGACGAGTGGCTGGGCAACTGCACGCGCAACGTCGTGCGCGACACCCCGTTCCCCGCGGCGGCCAACGGTCGCCCGACCCCGGCCCGCTACCCGTTCCGCTTCACGCCCAGGTAGGCCAGACCCCAGGTAGACCGGCGCCGTCGCTCCGCTCAGTCCTCGATGACGCTCGCGATCGCGCGCCGCACCTCGGCGGCCGAGAACGGCTTGGAGAGGAGCGGCCCCTCGAAGCTGCGGAGATGACGCCGGTCTCGATCCGCGAGCACGCCGCCCGTGATGAAGATCCAGCGGTCGAGGAGCGGTGAGCTCGGGGGCAGCGCCTCACGCAGCTGCGTGCCGCTCATGTCGGGCATCATCAGGTCGCAGATCACGAGGTCGAGGCTCTCCTGCGTCGCGGCGAGCAGACCCTCGCGGCCCCCGTACGCCACCGTGACCTCGTGCGCGCGGAGGATGCGGCGGAGCGCGGCACACACGCTCGGCTCGTCGTCCACCACCAGGATGCGCAGCGGACGGGTCGCGGGGGCCTCCGCGTCGACGGGCGCGGGCTCGGGCGCGTCGCCGACGGTGCCCTCGAGCGCGGGGAGCCAGACACGGACGGTCGTGCCCTCGCCCGGCGCGCTCTCGATGTCGAGGGTGCCGCCGTAGCCCGTCACGATCTGGTGCACCATGCTCATCCCGAGACCGGTGCCCTCGCCGGGCGGCTTGGTGGTGAAGAACGGATCGAAGCAGCGCGCGCGCACGTCCTCGGTCATGCCGACGCCGGTGTCACGCACCTCGAACCAGGCCCGGTCGCCGTCTCGCCCCGCGCGGAGCGTGATGGTGTGAGACGCGTCGCCGTCCTCGACGGGGATGGCCTGCGCGGCGTTGACGAGGAGGTTGAGCGCCACCTGGCCGAGGCGCCCCTCGTCCACCAGGACGGTCGGCTGTCCTTCGTAGGTCCGCTCGAAGGCCGCGACCTTGCGGAGCGTGCCCCGCGCCACGCTCGCGGCCGCGTCGAGCACCGTCGTCAGCTGGACCGACTGCACCGTGTCGGACTGCTGCCGCGCGAGTGAGCTCAGGTCGCTGACGATCCGTCGGACCCGTTGGCCTCCCGCGTGCGCGGATCGGAGCGCCTCGACCAGCTCCTCCGCGTCGAACGGGCCGCCGTTCTCGAGCATCTCGAGCACGTGCTCGACGTTGGCCAGTACGTAGGCGAGCGGGTTGTTGATCTCGTGCGCCACCCCCGCCGCGAGCGTGCCGAGCGAGGCCATGCGCTCCGAGGCGCGCACCTGGGCCTCGAGCTTCCGCTCGCGCGTCACCTCGCGGCGGATGGCGACCATCGCCCGGAGCTTGCCGTGCGCGTCGCACACGGGCGACACGGTGACCTCCTGGTGGATGCGCGAGCCGTCCTTGCGCCTCGAGGTGAGCGGCCCACGCCACACGCGGCCCTGATGCACGGTCTCTTCGATGGAGGCGTAGTACGCGGGGGAGTGATCGGTGGTGCGGACCAGCTCGCCCGGCGTCTTGCCGATCACCTCCTCGCGCGAGAACCCCGTCAGGCGCTCGAACGCGGGGTTGACGTAGCGCAGGCGCGCCTCGTGGTCGGCCAGCTCGACGGACTCGCCCAGGTTGGCCACCGCGACCTCGAGCCACGGATCGATCTGGCGACGCTCGAGCGCCGTGCGGACCGCGGCGGCG
>SHBB01000094.1 GCA_004213565.1 Sandaracinaceae bacterium | reverse complement strand
CCCGAGGTCTACGACCAGATCGACACCGTGATCTTCGACCTGCCCGAGCGCGCGGAGCTCGGCCCGGAGGGCTCGGCCGACATGGTGCTGACCTTCCGCTCGACCCACGGCTGGATCAACGGCGGCACGGCCCCCCAGGTCTACGAGGCGATGTTCCGCGTGCTGCGCCCCGGCGGCGTGCTCGGCGTGGTCCAGCACCGCGCGGACGAGGGCGCCGACGCGGCCGAGACGGCGCCCGACGGTTACGTGCCGGAGGCGGCGGTGATCGAGCTGGCGCAGAACGCGGGCTTCGTGCTCGAGGAGCGCTCGGAGATCAACGCGAACCCGGCCGACGATCACGACCACCCGCGCGGCGTCTGGACGCTCCCCCCGAGCCTCCGCCTCGGCGACGAGGACCGCGCGCAGTGGGAGGCGATCGGCGAGAGCGACCGCATGACGCTGCGCTTCCGCAAGCCCGCCGAAGAGGCCGCCGCGGCCGAGTGAGCCCGTCCGGGTCCGTGGGGCGCGGAAGGCGACCGGAACCGCGGGCGCCGGCCGCTGTCCCAAGGCGAGCGCGGCCCGTGGGGTCGCACCGCCGAGGAGACCCGATGAGACGAATGGCCCTGTCCGTGTTGCTGGTCCTCGGGACCGCCCTCCCCGCCTCGGCGGACATCGTCGTCGATCGGCCGCGCGTCCGGCCCCTCCCGGCCGCGACCCTCGCCGCCGTCGTGGCGAGCGGCTCGGCCCCCGCCGCGGACGTCGAGCGGGTGGAAGCCGAGACGCGGCGCGCCCTTCGACGGCGCCTGCGCGCGGTCCGGACCTGCCTCGCGCAGACCGTGCCGCCCCGGGACCCGATGCGGCGAGGGGCCCGCTGGATCGAGGGGCGCCTGACCTTCGATCGCTCCGCGCGCCCCGTGGTCGACCAGGTGCGGAGCGGGGGCGTGCACGAGAGCGCCCGGCGCTGCGTCCTCGAGGCCGCGCGCGGCCTGCAGCTCCGTCAGGCGCCGCGGGGCACGGTGCACGTCGTGGTTCGCTACCGCCTCTGATTGCGCCCGCACCTCGCGCGCGCGAGGCTTCGCGGCGTGGGTGCGGCGAGTGAGAGCGCGTTCCTCCAGGAGCGGGTGGCGCGCTTCGGGCTCTGGATCGGGGCGATCAGCCTGGCCGGGCTGGTCGTGCGCATGGCGGCGCACATCGCGCTGGGGAACGCGTTCTCGTCGTTCCTCTCGCTGGCCTGGGGCGCGCACCTGGCGGCGTGTGTCTTCGTGCTCAGCCTCCACCTCGCGCTCCGTGGCGCGCCCCGCCCCCGCCCGGTCGTGGAGTGGCTCGAGGTGGGCGGCCTGTGGGGCGCCGCGCTCTGCTACCAGGTCGTCGGGCTCTATCTGATCCCGGAGGCGCGCGCGGACTACACCGTCCTGTTGGCGATGAACGTGATGTTCGTCGGGCGCGCCGCCTTCGTGCCCTCATCGCCGAGGCGCACCGCGTGGGTCACCGCCTGCATCGGCGCCCCGATGGTGGCCCTCAGCTACGCGAGCCTCGCGCTGCGCGGGCCGGATCCGTACACGCCCCCCGAGGCGCAGTGGACGCGCACCCTCAACGCGAGCATCTGGTGGATCTTCATCACCCTGCTCTGCGTGGTGATCACGCGCACCATCTACGGGCTGCGCGCGCAGGTGAAGGAGGCGCGGCGACTCGGTCAGTACCAGCTCGAGGCGCTCCTGGCGGCGGGGGGCATGGGCGAGATCTATCGCGCGCGGCACGCGCTCTTGCGGCGACCGACCGCGGTGAAGCTCATCCGGCCCGACCAGGTCGGCGAGCGCACCGTCGCGCGCTTCGAGCGCGAGGCCAAGCGGACCGCGGCCCTGACCCACCCCAACACGGTCACGGTCTACGACTATGGCCGCACCGACGACGGGGTCTTCTACTACGCGATGGAGCTGCTCGACGGAGCCGACCTCCAGACGGTGATCGACGAGACCGGGCCGATGCCCGCCGGCCGCGCGTGCCGCATCCTGGCGCAGGTGGCGGGCGCGCTCGACGAGGCGCACCGCGAGGGGCTCATCCACCGCGACATCAAGCCGGGCAACGTCATCCTGGTCGAGCGAGGCGGCGAGGCGGACGTGGCCAAGGTGGTCGACTTCGGGCTCGTCAAGGCGATCGACGAGCAAGACCTGACGGTCACCGAGCAAGACAAGATCGTCGGCACGCCCCTCTACGTCTCGCCCGAGGCGGTGGCGGCGCCGGAGACCCTGGACGGCCGGGCCGACCTCTACGCGCTGGGCGCGCTCGGGTATTTCCTGCTCACCGGCAAGCCTCCTTTCGGCGGCAAGAGCGCGATCGAGGTCTACACCAAGCACCTCGAGGACAGCCCCACGCCTCCCTCCGAGCACGCCGCGGAGCCCTTCGACCCCGCGCTCGACCGGCTCCTGCTCGCCTGCCTGGCCAAGGATCCGGACGATCGGCCGCAGACCGCGCGCGAGGTGGAGGTCCGGCTCGCCGACCTGCTCGAGCGCCTGCCGGCCTGGGACGCGCACGACGCGGCGCGCTGGTGGAGCGAGCACGGGCCGCGCCTCCGCGCGAGACGAGACGCGCAGCAGCGGAGCGCGCCAGGCTCGCTCACCCTCGCGCCCCACGCGCCGTCGTGACGCGCTCTGGATCTAGAGCATCGTGACGCGCTCTAGAGCGTCTTGACGAGCACCCGGGAGCGGCGCCGCCGGTCGTAGGTGGCGCGGCGCGCCTTGGGGAGCTGGCGCACGCTCGAGGGCTCGAAGCCCCGCTCCTGGAAGAAGTGCGCGCTGCGGGTGGTGAGGACGAAGAGCCGCTCCACGCCGAGCTCGCGCGCGCGCTCCTCGATGCGATCGAGCAGGGCCTCGCCGCGCCCCGCCTCGCGGTAGCGAGGGTTCATCGCGACGCAGTAGAGCTCGCCCATCTTCTCTTCCTCGAACGGCTCGAGCGCGGCGCAGCCGATGACCATGCCGTCGCGCTCCACCACGAAGAAGCGGTCGATCTCCATCTCGAGCCGCTCTCGCCCGCGGCGGATGAGGATGCCCTCCTCCTCGAGCGGGCGGAGCAGGACCGAGAGCGGTCCCACGTCCTCGAGCCGCGCCGGGCGCATGTCCTCGTAGGTCTCGCTCGTGATCAGCGTGCCCGCCCCCTCGCGGGTGAAGAGCTCCGTCAGGAGCGCGCCGTCCTTGCGGCGGTCGACCAGGTGCGCGCGCCGCACGCCGCCTCGCACCGCGGCCGAGGCCGCCGCGAGGTGCTTGCGCACGTCGGGCACGTGGCGGCTCTTGATCGCCACGACCGCGTCGGCGGCCGCGGGCGAGAGCTGCGGCACGAGGCGGCGGCGACCGTCGACGATGCCGCGGCCCTCGATGAAGCCGATGAGCTTGTCCGCGCCCAGCGCGATGGCCACCGCCTGCGCGACGTCGTGGGACGCGAGGTTGAAGGACTCGCCCGTGGGCGAGGTCCCGAGGGGGCTCAGGAGCACGATGGCGCCCGAGTCGAGCTGTCGCCGGATGCCCTCGGCGTCGACCCTGCGCACCTCGCCCGTGTAGAGGTAGTCCACGCCGCCGCGCACGCCGACGGGGCGCGCGGTGACGAAGTTCCCGCCGACCACCCGGATGCGCGCCCCGGCCATGGGCGTGTTCGCGGAGCCCATCGAGAGCATCTGCTCGAAGCGCGCGCGGGTCGCCCCCACCGCCTCCTGCACGCAGGTGAGGGTCTGCCGGTCCGTCACCCGCACCTCGTCCACCAGGCGCGAAGGGATCTTGCGGTCCTTGAGCCGACGCTCGATCTGCGGGCGCGTCCCGTGCACGAGGACGACGCGGACGCCGAGCCCGTGGAGGAGCGCGACGTCGTACATCAGGCGATCGAAGCCCTTCTCCTTGGCCGCCTCGCCCCCGACCATGACCACGAAGGTCTTGCCGCGGTGCCCGTGAATGTAGGGCGCGGCCATGCGGAAGCTGTCGACGAACGACCCCTGCTCGCTCATTTCGTGCAGCTCTCCGCGATGAGGCCCCGCAGGAGCGCAACCGTCGGATCGAGCCGGTCGAGCGGCAGGTGCTCGTCGGGCTGGTGCGCGACCGAGATGTCGCCGGGTCCGAGCACGATGGTCTCCATGCCCAGCTCGGCCAGATACGGCGCCTCGGTGCCGAAGGACACGCCCGTCGCGGAGTGCCCGGTCAGCTTCTCGCAGGCCTTCACCAGGGCGCTGTCCGCCGGCGTCTCGAAGGGCGGCAGCCCCTCCGTCAGGGCGAGGTGCGCCACGTCGAGCCCGCGCCCGCGGACCGCCTCGGCCACCGCGCGGTGCACGTCGGCGCGCACCTCGGAGAGCGCCATGCCGGGCAGGATGCGCACGTCGTAGTCGAGCGCGCAGTGGGCGCAGATCCGGTTCGGGTTGTCGCCCCCGCCGATGCGCCCGAAGTTCATCGTCGGGTGCGGCGGGTCGAGCTCGGGGTTCTGGTGCGCGGCCTCCATCTCCTCGCGGATCCGCATCATCGCGCCCATCGCCGCGTGCATTCCGTCGAGCGCGCTGGCGCCGAACCGGGGATCGGAGGAGTGGCCGCTGCGGCCGGTCAGCTCGAGCCGCTCCATCGCCGCGCCCTTGTGCAGGCGGATCGGGCGCAGCCCCGTCGGCTCCCCGATGACGGCGCGGCGCGCGGCGGGGCGTCCCTGCGCCACGAGCGTCTTGGCGCCCGCCATGCCGACCTCTTCGTCCGCGGTCGCGAGGAGGATGAGCGGCTCCTTCAGATCGGCGTCGTCGAAGTGACGCGCGGCCTCGATCGCGAGGGCGAGGAAGGCCTTCATGTCGCTCGTGCCGAGCCCGAAGAGCTTGCCGTCTCGCTCGGTGACCGCGAAGGGATCGCTCGACCACTTGCCCTCGTCGTAGGGCACGGTGTCGGAGTGCCCGCTCAGCACGAGCCCACCGGGGCCACGGCCTCGCGTCGCGATGAGGTTCTCCTTGCCCTCGGAGACGGGCACGCGCTCGACGTCCCAGCCCTCGTCCTCGAGCCACGTGCCCAGCTCGTCGAGCACGGCCACGTTGCCCATGTCCAGCGCGGGATCCACCGCGCTGATCGACGGCACCGCGATGAGGCGGTCGATCATCTCGCGCACGCTCAGCGTCTTCATGCGGGCACGCTCTACGTTCCGAGGGCGGCTCGTCAAGCGCGGCGGCGCGGGCTAAGCCCGACCCCGTGACCGCGCTCCTCCACCACGACGTGCTCTCCGCGCCGGGATCGTCCCCGACGCGCAGCCTCTTCTTCCTCCACGGCATCCTCGGCCAGGGCACGAACTGGCGCGGCTTCGCCCGGCAGCTCGTCAAGCAGAGGCCCGACTGGTCCGCGGTGCTGGTGGATCTGCGCGCCCACGGCGACAGCCGCGCGGTGGCCGGCCGCGATGATCTGCGCGGCGCGGCCGAGGACGTGACCCGGCTCCGGGACTCGCTCCGGTTGCCCGTGCACGGCGTGCTCGGACACAGCTTCGGCGGCAAGGTGGCCCTCCGCTGGATGCACGACGATCCGGGCGCGCTCTGTCGGGCGTTCATCGTGGACTCGCTGCCCGGCGCGCGCCCCGACCAGACCGGGAGCGAAGGCACCATGCGGGTAGTCGAGATGCTCGACGCCCTGCCCCCGCGCTTCGACAGCCGCGACGCCTTCGTCGCGCACGTCGTGGAGCAGGGGCACAGCAAGGCGCTCGCGGCGTGGCTCGGCCAGAGCCTCGACCGCCTGGAGGACGGCGTCCGCTTCGGGCTCGACGTCTGTCGCATCCGCGCGCTGCTCGACGACTACTTCGCGACGGATCTCTGGGCCGCGGTGAGCCCGCCGCCCGAGAAGATGGAGGCGCACCTGGTGATCGGGGGACGCTCGAGCGTCTACCGCGCGGCCGACCGGCAGAAGGCCGCCGAGCTCGCCGAAGCGCACGCGCGGCTGCACGTGCACGTGCTGGAGAAGGCCGATCACTGGGTGCACGTGGACGACCCGGAGGGCCTGATGGCCATCGTGGAGGGCGCGCTGTGAGCGACACTGAACACGAAGCGAAGAACGAGGCCGTCATCGAGGTGGACGTCGCGGTCGTGGGCGGCGGCGTGGCCGGCGTGTCCGCCGCCATCGAGGCCGCGCGGCAGGGCAAGGCCGTCGCGCTGATCGAGCCCGGGCCCATCGGGGGCCGCGCGACGCACCACACGCTGCTGCCCTGGCGGCTGCTCGAGCACGAGGTGGACGCGAAGGCGGAGGGCGCGTTCGGGCGCGCGCGCGAGCGGCTGGCCGAGCTGCGGCGCCGACAGGAGGAGCGCTGGACCCTGCGGCTCGAGGACGTCGGAGTGGAGCGCGTCGTGGCGCGGGGGCGCTTCGTGGACGCGCATCGTCTGGAGACCGACGATGGGCGCGCGCTGACGTTCGACGCGGTGATCCTCGCGACCGGCGCCGACGCCCGCGCGCTCGACGGGGCCGCTCCCGACGGGGCGCACGTCGCGCGGCCCGACGACCTCTTCGATCGCGAGAGCCTGCCCGAGGAGCTGATCGTGGTGGGCGGCGGCGCGGCGGGCGCGGAGCTCGTCGACAGCCTCTCGCGCATGGAGCACCGGGTCACCTGGGTGATGGACGAGGTCGGCCTCTTGCCCAGCTTCGATCGTGAGCTCGCCGAGGCGCTCGGCGACGTGCTGATGGAGCGCGGCGTGAAGCTCGTGCACGGCAAGCGCCCCGAGCGGATCGACGTGGTGGACGGCGCGGCGAAGGTCAGCCTCGTCGGCGGCCACAGCTACAGCGCGCCCCTCGCCGTCGTGGCGATCGGGAGCCGCCCGCGCCTGGACGGGCTGGGTCTGGACGCGCTCGGTCTCGAGACGCTCGACGTGGACGCGGGCTGTCGGACCTCGATCGCGCACGTGTTCGCGGCAGGCGAGTGCACGGGCCAGGCGCACAGCGGCGCGGCGGCCGAGGCGATGGGGCGCTGCGCGGGTCGGAGCGCGGCGGGCGTCGCGTCCGAGTGGGAGAAGGACCGCGTGCCGCGCGTGGCGCGCACCCACCCGCAGGTCGCGCAGGTCGGGGAGACCCCCGAGCGCGTCGCGGGCCGCGAGGTCGTGTTTCACTCGCTGCGCTTCGACGAGACGGTGGCCGGCCTCCTCGACGGGGTCGGCGAGCGCGACGATCAGAAGGGCCTCGTGCGCCTGGTCTGCGACTCCGCGACGGGCAAGGTGCTGGGCGCGACCGCGCTCGGCCGCGGCGCGGGCGAGATCGTCAGCGCGGTCGCCCTCGCGATGCGCATGGGCGTGACCGAAGACGCCCTCGCCGACGTCTTCGCCGCCGCGCCCGGCGCCCTCGACGCCCTCACCCGCGCCGCGCGCTGAGGTCCGCGTCGCTCAGCGCAGAGCGGTGAAGCTCGGGTTCCGGTCCCAGAGCACGTCGGACAGGATGGACTGCCCGGTGCGCTCGAGGATGTAGGCCAGGTTCCGCTCGTGGAGCGCGAGCTGGGCCCGCAGGCGCAGGGCGTCACGGCCGACCGCGGCCGGGAGCTCCGCCAGGACACGCTCCATGTCGGCGAGGATGCGCGCCTCGTCCGTGCTCGGGCGCTCCAGCGCTCCACGGGCACGGGCTTCGGCGATCTTGGCGCTCACGAGATGACTGGGGATGCTCATGATGACCTCCTGTGCGGGCGGCCCCGCGTTGATCCTGCGTGACCCAGGGTTAGCCACGTTCAGAGGTCCCGGAACGGTGCGCCCCGAGGCGCCTGCCGTTCCGTCACACATCCGTCACACGAGAGCCGGCGATCGCCACGCTGGGGCGTATCGCGGGCGATCGCCTCGGGCAGCCCTTCGAAGAGGAGCGACCTGCCCGGAACCGTTGAACGAGCGAGGGCCGGCGTAAATGTGACCAAGCAGTCCTACTCCGGAGCCCGCACGCAGACGTTGGCGAGGCACTCGAGCCCGTCGCAGCAGTCCGCGCTCGTCGTGCAGGTCTCGTTCGCCATGCGGCAGCGCTCCGGGGGCGGAGGCGAGCACACCAGCGCGCCGCCCGCGTCGGGGCGGCAGTCGCCGCCACAGCACTCGCTGCCGACCGAGCAGCCCTCGCCGTCGGGCCGACAGGGCCGGGGCGCCCAGTAGGCGCTGATGTTGCGCGACGTCGTGTTCTGCCCGGGCAACCAGTAGGGGACGGAGCTGGGGTCTTCGCCCGCCCCCGCGCCGACGCGGACGGCCGTGACCCAGATCTGCTGGAACCCCGAGCCCCGCGTCCCGACGCTGGCGTTGCCGTAGTCCCGGCGCGACAGGAAGCTCAGCCAGTAGTATCCACCGGCCGTGAACGGCGAGAAGCGCGGCTGGAAGTTGTCGACGCCGGTGGGCCCACCGGACGCGGCGGTCAGTCGGCGCACGTCCCCGCCGTCGCGGTTCATCAGGTAGAGCGCCGACTGCTGGCTCTCCGAGCGGCTCCCGGTCCCGTGCGCGAAGGCGATCAGGGACGAGTCGGGGGCCCAGGTCGGGTAGTTGTCGGAGCTGCCGCCCGGGGTGTCTCCGGCGAGGTCGGCGCCCCGATGCAGGACGCGCGTGCCGCCGAAGGTGTCCGGCCCGGCCACGTCGATCACCGAGATGTCGCCCGCGGTGTTGACGCCTCCCCAGCTCCCGGGCGACGACACGTAGGCGATCTGCGAGCCGTCGGGCGCCCACGCCGGGTGCGTGACGTCACCGGGCAGCGGGCCGCTGACGCCCACCTGTGTGCCGAGGAACGGGTCGTAGATGGCCATCTGCCGGGTCGTGCCCTCCTGGGTCGAGACCACCAGCCGCGTGTCGTCGGGGCTCCAGGACGAGAACCACCAGCGCACCGAGGTCGGCTCGGCCACCCGGAGCGGATAGACCGTCGGCGGCGGATCCCCGCTGAGGTCCGTGGTGAGGTCGAAGACCGCGCCGATGTTCTCCCCGCCCCCCAGGCGCCCCGCCATGTAGCGGCCGCTGTTGGAGACCGCGTGGCAGCCCACGCAGCGATCCCCACGCATCGCGACCGGCGGGCTCGGCATGAACTCGTCGCGCGTGGCCGTGCCGTCGTCGATGCGCACGATGCGCCCACGCTGGATGTCCCAGTAGTAGACGCTCCCCGTGAGCGCGGCGCGCGCGAAGGTCAGCTCGACGGGGGTGCCGGCGATGGCCTCGGCGCTCGCCGCCTCCCAGCGGTCCACGGTCACCGTGCCGGGCGAGACGGGGTCCGTCTGGGCGAAGCTCCGCCACGCGCCCTCGTCCACCAGCCAGTGGGAGCTGCCGTCGTTGGCCACGTAGGCCGTCACCGTCAGATGCGGCTTCGACAGGGTCACCCGCGCGACGTCGCCCGCCGCCCCGCGCAGCCACTGCACGTCGGCCGGGTAGACGTTCTGCGGCATCACCGCCCCGTCGAGCGGGTAGGCGATCTGCGCCCGCCGCGCGTCGTCGGCCACGGGCGTCGCGAAGCGATCCGCGATGTCCGCCGGCACTCCGTCCCCGACGATCGTGCGCTCGAGGGTCACGCTGACGGTCGCGGTCGCGGAGAGCTCCCCCGCGGGGCCGGCGACGGTCGCGGTGACCGTGGCCTCGCCGCCGATCACGCCGTTGGCCACGAACCTCCCCGACGCGACGTCGATGACGCCGAGGCTCACCGGGTCGATCGAGAACGTCGGCCCGGCCACCGGCCGCGTGCTCCCGTCGTCGAAGCGGCCCACCACCGTGAAGGCCTGCTCCACCATCGCGCCGTCGACCGAGGTCAGGCTCGCGGTCGCGGGCTCGATCTCGATGCTGGTCAGGGCGGCGGGCGTGCCCGTGTCCCGACCGGGCGGGCTCCCGTCCATCGCGCCGCCCCCGCCGTCGCCGACGACCTCGTCCCGACAGCGTCCGTCGACGCACACCTCCCCCGCGGCGCACTCGGCCGAGCTGGCGCAGCTCCGGATGGGGGCCGCGGGGTCACAGGCGGCGACGAAGAAGAAGAGAAGCGGGAGGATCTTGCGATGCATCGAGGCCAGTCTGCCGAAACCACGGCGCGAGGGCCACGCCTGGCCGCCCCTTACAAGACTCTTTCCCGTCCCGTGGGCTCTTCTCGTCCGGAAACCGACTCGCTACCGTCTCGCGGCCTGGCCGCCACCGGGCGGGGAGATGCTGATGACTCGAATCGCTCGCGTGCTCGTTGCGTTGGCCCTCGCGGGCTGCACCGCTGGAGGAGGGAGCCGCCCCGACGGCTCGGTCCCGGGCGCCGACTCGGGCAACGTGCTCTCCGGCTGTGACCCCTCGCTCGACTCGGACGGCGACGGGATCGCCGACCAGGCCGAGGGGACCACGGACGCCGACGGCGACGGGACGCCCAACCACCTCGACACGGACGCGGACGGCGACGGCATCTCCGACACGGAGGAGCACATGGGCAACGTACCGTGCTCGCTCCCGGACGTGGACGACGACGACATCCCCAACTGGCTCGACCCCGACAGCGACAACGACGGCCTGTCGGACGCGGAGGAGCGGGGCACCTACTCCACCGACCCGTGGAACCGCGACTCGGACGGCGACGGCGTGACCGACCTCGGCGAGGCGCGCGGCACGATGACGGATCCGAACGACGCCTCGAGCACGATCCCGCCCGGGGACTTCTTCGTCGTCCTCCCGTACAACGGCGACCCGGAGAACCGGACCCTGCGCTTCAACACGGACCTGCAGCTCGCGGACATCTACTTCCTGATCGACACGACGGGCTCGATGCAGAGCTCGATCGACAACGTCACCTCGTCGCTCTCGCGCATCTCCTCGGAGATCGGGACGCGCATCCCCAACGTCCAGATGGGCGTCGGGCAGTACCGCGACTTCGCGAACACGAACGACCTCTTCGCGTTCGACGCCTACGGCAGCCCGGGCGACGAGCCCTACGGGAACGAGCAGAACATCACGCCCGACGTGGCGCAGGTGCAGGCCGCGCTCGGCCGGCTCGCGGCGGCCGGCGGCGCGGACGGCCCGGAGTCCAGCGTCGAGGCGCTCTACCAGACGGCGACGGGCGAGGGCGGCAGCTGGTCGTTCTCGGGCGGCGCGCCTCCGTTCAACCTTGCGCGCGCGGCGTGCCCCGCCGTCCCCGACGAGACCGGGCGCCGCCGCGGCTACCCCTGCTTCCGGCCCGACTCGCTCCCCATCGTGGTGCTCGTCACCGACGCGCCGTTCCACAACGGCCCGGGCGGAGAGCACAGCTACTCGGGCATCAGCCCGTCTCCCCACCAGTTCGATCAGGCGGTCGTCTCGCTGATGAACATCGGCGCCCGCTTCATCGGGGTCGCGGTCGGCTCGGCCCCCCGCGCGGCGGAGGAGGAGATCGCGATGCGCACCGGGACCGTGGACGGCACGGGCGCTCCGCTGGTCTATGACGCCACGGGCGGCACCGTCTCCGACGCGATCATCACCGGCATCGAGACCCTCGCGGGGCGCACGCCGCAGAACGTCGACACCACCACCGAGAACGTCGACGGCAACCCCGACGGCTTCGACGCCACCCAGTTCCTCAAGGCCATCACGCCGGTCGAGGGCTACAACGGCGGCGTCAGCGGCCCCAACCCCGGCACCACCTACACGTCCAAGGACGAGACCACGTTCTACCAGGTGATCCCTGGCACCCAGGTCGAGTTCGAGGTCCGCTTCCTGAACGACGTGCGGCCGCCCGCGGAGACGGCGCAGATCTTCCGCGCGACCATCATCGTGCGCGGCAACGGCGTCGCTCGCCTGGACAGCCGGAACGTGTACATCGTCGTGCCGCCCGACGGCGCCATCATCCTGATCTGACGCCCCGAGCTCGTTCGCGATGTCTTGGGAGGCGGCGCGCCGCGGCTATTGCCCCGCGGTCGCATGCAGCCTCCCGACATCGCGCTGACCATCGCCGAGAACGCAACCCTCGGCGTGGTCATGATGGACGCGCACCAGAAGTGCACGTACCTCAACGCCGCCGCCGAGAAGATGTTCGGCGTCACGCTCGCGGAGGTGCTCCGGCGCGACGAGCCGCTGCACGACATCATCCATCACACGCGGCCGGACGGGCGGCACTTCCCGATGGCGGAGTGCCCCATCGATCGCGCGCTCCCCGAGCGGGCGAACATGCAGGGCACGGACGTGTTCGTGCGGCCGGACGGTCACTTCTACCCGGTGGCCTACACGGCCAGCCCCATCCTCGAGGGCGGCAAGCCGGTCGGGACCATCATCGAGGTGCGCGACCTCAGCGACGAGCGCCGCGCGGAGGCCGAGCGGGAGCAGATCGAGGCGCGGTACCGGTTCCTGGCCGAGCAGCTCCCCGCGCACGTCTGGACGTCGGACCCCGCGGGGAAGCTGGACTACGTGAGCGACCGGACCGCGGCGTACTTCGGCGTGACCGTGCCTCAGCTCCTGCTCGACGGCTGGCAGGGCGTGATCCACCCCGACGACCTCGCCGCCACGGTCGAGACCTGGACGCATTCACTCGAGACGGGGGCGCCCTACGAGGTCGAGTTCCGTCTGCGACGGGCGGACGGGGTCTACCGCTGGCACCTCGCGCGGGCGAGCGCGCAGCGCGGTCCGGGCGGGCGGCTGCTGAAGTGGTTCGGGACGAACACGGACATCGAAGACCGCCGCCGCGTCGAGCGCGAGCGCGACGAGGCCTACCAGGCCGCCGAGCTCGAGCGGAACCGCCTCCAGAACCTGCTCATGCAGGCCCCCGCCGCGGTCGCCATGTACCGCGGGCCCGAGCACCTCATCGCGATGTGCAACCCGATCTGGGAGCGGTTCACGGGGGCCGAGGACGCGCTCGGGCGGCCCTTCGACGAGGTCTTCCCGCAGCTCGTCGGCAGCGAGGCCCGGCGCGCGCTCGACCGCGCCCGCGAGAGCGGCGAGGCGATCGTCGGCGAGGAGGTGCCCGTCGCGCTGGTGATCGAGGGTGAGCCTCGGGAGACCTTCTGGAACTTCGTCGTGCAACCTGTGCTGACGCCGACGGGCGAAGTCGACGCGCTCCTCGCGCACGCGGTCGACGTGAGCGCGCAGGTGGCGGCGCGGCGCGAGATCGAGCGCCGCGCCGAGGAGCTGACGCGCCTCAGCGAGGAGCTCCGCCACACGAACGAGGAGCTCGACAAGTTCGCCTACGTCGCCTCCCACGACCTGAAGGCGCCGCTTCGCGGCATCTCCACCCTCGCCACCTTCATCGAGCAGGACTCCGTCGAGCAGCTCTCGGAGGCGTCGCGAGGGCACTTCGAGCTGCTCCGCGGGCGCGTGGAGCGCATGCAAGCCCTCATCGACGGCATCCTCGCGTACTCGCGGGCCACCCGCGAGCGAGGCGCGAGGACGACGCGCCGTGTGTCGCTCGCGGACCTGGCGCGCGAGGCGTTCGATCTCCTCGGCGCGCCGGAGGGCGTGGAGCTCGAGGTGGGCGAGCTGCCGACGCTCGAGGCCGAGCCGGTCCTGCTCCAGCAGGTCTTCCTCAACCTGCTCAGCAACGCCGTCAAGCACGGCGGCGCGCACGTGCGCGTCGTGAGTCAGCCACGCGACGGAGTCGTGGAGGTCGGGGTGATCGACGACGGTCCGGGCATCGCGCCGGCGCACCACGAGCGCATCTGGGAGCTCTTCCAGACGCTCGATCGACGCGAGGACGACCAGAGCACGGGGGTGGGTCTGCCCGTCGTGCGCAAGATCGTCGAGAGCCGCGGGGGGCGCGTGCGGGTCGAGTCGGACGAGGGCGAGGGCGCCGCCTTCTACTTCACCTGGCCGGCCAGGGCCGAGCCCTGACGAGAGCGGTCGACCTCACTCGCCGGGGACCAGCTCGAGCTGCTCCGGCTCGATCCCCATCGCGATCCGCACCGGCCGGAACGAGCGCCGGTGGATCGGGGTCACGCCGAGGCTCCGGAGCGCGTCCTGGTGCTCCTTGACCGGGTAGCCCTTGTGCTTCGCGAGGCCATAGCCGGGGTAGCGCGCGTCGAGCTCGACCATGAGATTGTCTCGATGCACCTTGGCCACGATCGAGGCGGCGGCGATCGAGAGGCTCTTCGCGTCGCCCTTGATGATCGGGGTCTGCGGCAGCCGCACCTCGTCGAGCCGCCGCGCGTCGATCAGCACGTGCTCGGGCGTGCGGGCCAGGCCCTCGAGCGCGCGGCGCATGCTCAGCAGGCCCGCCCGGTAGATGTTGATGCGGTCGATCTCCTCGGGCTCGACCGCGCCGATCGCGAAGCAGACCGCCTCGCGCCGGATCTCTTCCGCGAGCCGCTCGCGGGTGGGCGCGTCGAGCTTCTTGCTGTCGTCGACGCGCGCGAGCCGGAAGCCCTTCGGCAAGATGACCGCCGCCGACACCACCGGCCCGGCGAGCGGGCTCATGCCCACCTCGTCGACCCCGGCCAGGAGCGTCAGCCCCTTCCGGTAGAGCGCGCGCTCGTAGCGGAGCATCTTGCGCAGGCGCTGCCCTTCGGCCCGGTTCTTCTTCCGGCGCCGCTCGACGGCGGCGAGGATGGCGCGGGCGCCGGCGCGACCGTCCTCCTCGAGCGCGGTCTGCAAGGACGCCGGCAGCGGTCGTCCCTCGACGACGTAGCGCTGCCGCAGCTCACTCAGGCTCTCCTGCACGGGCGGCATATAGCACCCCCGAGGCTCCAGAGGCCCGCGTGGCAAGGTGCCTCACTCGCGTTGAGCCCCGGAACGAACCGAGATAAGTTTGGCGACGACGTGTCTCAAATCGAGGCGCTGGCTGCCGTATCCAAGCCGAGAGTCGAATGTCACGCACCTCCACTGGTGAGCTGACCAGCCGCATGGGCGTGGTCGGCGGGGCGGTCGCGCCCTCCCCCAAAGGCGGCGGGCCGCCGAGGCTCGTGGTCCTCATGGGGCAGGAGCCCGGCCGCCGCTTCTCGCTGGATTCGGGGCACGTCATCGTGGGGCGCTCCGAGGAGTGCGACATCCAGCTCGACGACACCAAGGTGAGCCGGAAGCACGCCCGGGTGGCGCGACGCGAGGACGGCGCCTGGTACGTCGAGGACCTCGGGAGCCGGAACGGGACCCTCGTCAACGGCGAGCGCATGGACCTGGGCCTGCTGAAGATCGGCGATCGCCTCCAGCTCTCCGGCGAGACGCTGCTGCTGTTCACGCGCCAGGATCCGCTCGAGGACCTGCTCCTCCATCGCCAGCAGATGGAGGTCATCGGACAGCTCGCGGCGGGCATCGCCCACGACTTCAACAACCTGCTCAACGTGATCAGCACGAGCACCGCGCACCTCGACACCCTCGACCCGTCGACGCCGCTGGGAGAGCAAGAGGTCCAGGAGTGCCGGCAGGACATCGCCGAGGCGGCGGAGCGAGCGGCGGAGCTCACCGCGCGCCTGCTGACGATCGCGAGGCGCCGGGAGCAGCACAAGGAGAACCGCTACCGCGCGGTCGACATCTCTTCCCTCTGCGGCGACGTGCTGCAGCTCGTGCGCCGCACCTTCGACCGCTCGGTGCAGGTCCGCTCCGAGATCGACCCGGGCCTCGCCGTGGAGGGAGATCCGGGGGCGCTGCACCAGCTCTTGATGAACCTGTGCATCAACGCGCGCGACGCGATGCCGGAGGGAGGCACGCTCGAGGTGCTCGCGCGCCTCGACGCCGATCCCACCCCGAGCGCGACCTCCCCCTGGAGCCCTGGGCCCCAGGTGGTGCTCGAGGTCCGCGACACCGGCGTCGGCATGGACGAGAAGACGCGGGCCCGCGTGTTCGAGCCGTTCTTCACGACGAAGGAGTCCGGCGCGGGCAGCGGTCTCGGGCTCGCCACGGTCTACGAGGTGGCCACCGCGCATGGCGGCGGGGTCGAGGTGGACAGCGCGGTCGGCGTCGGCTCGTGCTTCCGGGTGAGGCTTCCGTCCCGCGTCAGCCGCCCCGTCGACCAGAAGAAGACCAAGCGCAAGCGCAAGCTCACCACCTGGGACGGCCACGGGAACGATCGCAAGCACGGCCGCGTGCTGGTGGTGGACGACCAGGAGCTCGTCCGGCGCAGCCTCGGGAGGCTGGTGAAGTCCTCCGGCCACGAGGTGCTCTTCGCCTCCGATGGGCGGGAGGCGCTCGAGGTCTACGCGTCCGCCGACCCCAAGCCCGACGTGGTGCTCCTCGACCTCGACATGCCGCACCTGTCGGGAGCGGAGGCGCTCGAGGAGCTCAAGCGGATGGACCCCGACTCGCGGGTGGTGCTGATCAGCGGCTACTACGACGACACGCGCAAGCAGCGCATGCTCGCCCTGGGCGCGTCCGATTTCCTCGCCAAGCCGGTCGACGCCAAGAAGCTCCGCGACGCGATCCACATCGCGCTGAAAGCGCCCGCGCTCAGCTTCTGACCGCGCGTCGTCGTCGGCCGTGCTGCTATGGTCCCGCGATGACGGCGACCCTGCAGGATCGGATCGGCGGCCCCTCGGACCCGGACGCGCTGCTCGAAGGCTTCCTCGGCTACGCGGAGGAGAAGGGCCTCTCGCTCTACCCCGCCCAGGAGGAGGCCATCCTGGAGCTCTTCGACGGCCGGAGCGTGATCCTCAACACGCCGACCGGCTCCGGGAAGTCGCTCGTCGCGACCGCGCTGGGGTTCAAGGCGCTCGCCGAGAAGAAGCGTTGCTTCTACACCGCGCCCATCAAGGCGCTCGTGAGCGAGAAGTTCTTCTCCGCGTGCCGCGACTTCGGCGCCGAGAACGTCGGCATGATGACGGGGGACGCGTCGATCAACCGCGACGCGGGGGTCATCTGCTGCACGGCGGAGATCCTCGCCAACATCGCGCTGCGCGAGATGGAGGAGGCGCGCGTCGACTACGTGGTGATGGACGAGTTCCACTACTACGCCGACCGCGACCGCGGCTGGGCGTGGCAGGTGCCGCTGCTCGTGCTCCCCAAGGCCACCCGCTTCTTGCTGATGAGCGCCACCCTCGGCGACACCACGCGCTTCGAGGACGCGGTCGAGCAGCTGACCGAGGAGCCGCCCGCGCTGGTCAAGACCGCCGAGCGCCCGGTGCCGCTCGAGTTCAGCTACCGCGAGACCCCGATCCACGAGACCGTGCAGGAGCTCTACGAGGCCGGCCGAGCCCCGCTCTACATCGTGCACTTCACGCAGCGCAGCGCGGCGGAGGCGGCGCAGGCGCTGACGAGCATCGACTTCCTCAGCAAGGAGCAGAAGGAGGCGATCAAGGAGGCGCTCGTCGGCTTCCGCTTCGACACGCCCTTCGGCAAGGATCTGCGCCGCTGGGTCCGCCACGGCATCGGGGTGCACCACGCGGGCATGCTCCCGAAGTACCGCCTGATGGTGGAGCGGCTCGCGCAGCAGGGGCTCCTGAAGATCATCTGCGGCACCGACACGCTCGGCGTCGGGGTGAACATCCCCATCCGCACCGTGCTCTTCACCAAGCTCTGCAAGTACGACGGCCGCAAGACGGCGCTCTTGACGGTGCGCGACTTCAAGCAGATCGCCGGGCGCGCCGGCCGCAAGGGCTTCGACGACGAGGGCTTCGTCGTCTGCCAGGCGCCCGAGCACCACATCGAGAACCTGAAGATCCGCGCGAAGATCGCCGGCGACCCGAAGAAGGCGAAGAAGTCGAAGTTCAAGAAGCCGCCCGACCGCGGCTACGCGCACTGGGACGAGGAGACCTTCCAGAAGCTGACCGAGAGCGACCCCGAGCGGCTCGAGTCGAGCTTCGAGGTCAGCCACGGCATGCTGCTCCAGGTCATGGACCGGCCGGACGGCGACGGCTGCCGACGCATGAAGCAGCTCATCCGCGCGAGCCACGACCCGCCCCGGCTGAAGTTCCACCACGGCCGTCAGGCCATCCAGATGCTGCGCTCGCTCCTCGACGCGGGCGTGGTCGAGCTGACCAAGCAGGACGGCCGCGCGTTCGTCGACGTGCACGCGGACCTGCAGGAGGACTTCTCCCTCAACAGCACCCTGTCCCTCTACGTCGTCGAGGCGATCGAGGCGCTGGACGAGGAGAGCGAGAGCTACGCCTTCGACGCGATCAGCCTGGTGGAGGCGACGCTCGAGAGCCCGAACGCGGTCCTGATGCGCCAGCTCGACAAGATCAAGGGCGACGCCATCGCGGCGATGAAGGCCGACGGCATCGAGTACGACGAGCGCATGGCGAAGCTCGACGAGCTCGACATCGACAAGCCGAACCTCGAGTTCATCCTCGGCACCTTCGAGGAGTGGCGAAAGCACCACCCCTGGATCGGCGGCGAGACGGTGCGCCCGAAGTCGATCGCGCGCGAGGTGCTCGAGAAGGGCATGGGCTTCCTCGACTACGTCAAGGAGTATGGCCTCTCTCGGAGCGAGGGCCTGCTGCTCCGCTACCTCTCGGACGCCTACAAGGCCATCACGCAGACCATCCCCGAGAACGCCAAGACCGACCACCTCTACGACCTGACGGACGAGCTCGGCGCGATCGTGCGCGAGGTGGACGCGAGCCTGATCGACGAGTGGGAGCGGCTCGGCAACCCCGAGAAGCTCGAGCAGCAGATCGAGGGCGAGGTCGACGAGGGCCCGGTGGACGTCACCGCCAATCGGCGCGGGTTCACCGCGATGGTGCGCAACACGATGGCGCGCCTGGTGCGTGCCTTCGCCCTGCGCCGCTGGGACGAGGCCGCGGAGCTGCTCGAGGGGGCCGAGAGCCCCTGGAAGCCGGAGCAGCTCGAGGAGGCGCTCGCGCCCTTCTTCGAGGAGCACGGCGAGCTCCGCTTCGACCCGGCCGCGCGCAGCCCCAAGCACACCCTGATCGAGGAGGCCGAGGGCGTCTGGCGGGTGCGTCAGGTCCTCGTCGATCCGGGCGAGCACCTGGACTGGTCCATCGCGGCGGACATCGACCTGGCGCGCGCCCGCGAGGAGGGCCGCCCCGTGCTCGAGCTGCGCTCGGTCGGGCCCTCCTGAGGAGGTCGCGCGGCCGGCGTGGGGAGAATCCCCCATTGCCAGCTCGTGCCCTCCGAGGCAGCCTCCCGGAGGGTGCGGAACCAGGAGCGGCATGCGCCAGATCGAGCTCTCGACCACTCACGACGACATCTCCGCCGGACTCGACGCCCTCGCGCCGCACGTGAACCGTGACGGCGTCCGCGCGGTCGCGCAGGAGCAGGTGGACGAGGGGGAGTGGGTGCGCTTCCGCTGGACCCTCTCGGACGGCTCCCCGCTCTGGGAGGGCATCGGCCGCTGCGACTCCTGCAGCCCCGTCAACGGGTCCGGCTTCGCGCTGGAGCTCCGCGAGCTGACCCTCGATCCGCGCAACGAGGCGGTGCACGAGCGCATCCTGCTCGTCGGGTTCGGAGGCCGCAGCACGGGCGAGCACCCCGCCGTCGAGACGCCCGATCGCATCCCGAGCGAGGCCCCGCCGCCGGGGCCCTCCCGCTACGCCGCGCCGGGGGAGCGGAAGCCGGCCGCGTCGGCGAAGCTGGCCGCCCCGCTCCGTGGCGCGCTGCGCCCGAAGCCCCGCTCGGGCGACGGCTGGGGCACGGTCGGCAAGGCCCAGCCCACGGAGGTGGCCGTGCCGGTGGAGCTCGTCGAGCGCGCCCAGCAGATGGTCCGTCGCCTGAAGCTCGGCGCCCCCGCCCTCGCCCGCGGCCGCTGGGACGAGCAGCGCGTGCTCGAGGTCGCGCTGCGCATGGGGCTCGAGTCGCTCGAGGGCCTGCTCAAGACGCGCGACGAGCTCTGAGCCAAGGCCGCCGTGCTATGTCTCGACGGCGATGAAGTTCGAGCAGCTCGACCGGCGGATGCGCGTCTTCGAGACCGCCCACGACCACTGCGTCCTGCCCGGCATCCACATGGTGGCGCGCATCGACGGGCGCTCGTTCTCGCACCTGACCCGCGAGGGGGGCGGCTTCGACGCGCCCTACGACGAGCGCTTCCGCGACGCGATGGTGAGCACGCTCGAGCACCTCGTGACCGACTGCGGCTTCGCCGTGCTCTACGGCTACACCCAGAGCGACGAGCTGTCGCTCCTCTTCCGGCGCGAGGAGTCGATGTTCGGGCGCAAGCTCCGCAAGCTGCTCAGCGTGCTCGCGGGTGAGGCGAGCGCGAAGTTCGCCCTGACCCTCGGCCAGCACGCGGCGTTCGACGCCCGGATCTCGCAGCTCCCGCGGGACGAGGACGTGGTCGACTACTTCCGGTGGCGCCAGGAGGACGCGCAGCGCAACGCGCTCAACGGGCACGCCTACTGGCTGCTCCGCCAGCAGGGGAAGGACGACCGCGCCGCCACCGTCGCGCTGAGCGGCGTCTCGGTGAAGGAGCGCCAGGAGCTGCTCTTCCAGAACGGGATCAACTTCAACGACCTGCCGAGCTGGCAGAAGCGCGGCGTCGGCGTGCGCTGGGAGGACGTGCCCGTCACCGGCACCAACCCCAAGACGGGCGAGACCGTCGAGAGCACCCGCCGCCGCGCGGTGGTCGACTTCGAGCTGCCGATGAAGAGCGCTTACGAAGAGCTGGTGCGCGACCTCGTCACGCGTCAGTGAGCTGCCCCAGCAGCGCCGCCGGGCGGGTCACCTCGACCGGGAGCGAGTCCGGGAAGTGCTTGGCGTTCCCGGTGACGATCACCGCGTCGGCCGCGCGGGCGACCTCCACGAACATGCGGTCGTCGTCGTCGATCATCTCTCCGTCCCAGGCGGGGACGGCGCCGAGCTCCCGACCTCGGCTCACCAGCTGCTCGAGCAGGCGCTCTCTGCGGGCCTCGGGCACGGCGCGAAACTTTCGACGCGCCACCACGCGCGCCCACTCGTGGTGGATGCGCGCGTCGTAGACGACCTCCAGCTCTCGCGCCCAGATCGTCTCGAGCAGGCGATCGGGCACGCTCCCCGGCTTGAGCAGCGCGGAGACGAGCACGTTGGTGTCGATGACCAGCCGCACCCTCAGCCCCCTCGCGCGTGCGCGCGGGCGTCGAGGCAATCGCGAACGAAGGCGGCGAGCGCGTCGGGGGTCCAGGGCTTGGGGAGGAGCGGCGCGTTCTGAGGCCGAGGCGAGGCGTAGCCGCTCATGAACACGATGGGCACCGACGCGTGCGCGCCCTCCTGCATCTGGCGC
>SHBB01000093.1 GCA_004213565.1 Sandaracinaceae bacterium | reverse complement strand
CGTCTCTCGGGCGGGACGACCCGTCTCTCGGCCCGTGTCTCCTCGAAAATGCTGAAGCATTTCCTCGTCGCCCCGAACCGAGAACCGGGCCGTCGCGCTCCGAGATCCTTCGGGCTCGGTACTCCAACGGCCTGCTAGACTATGTTCCGCTCATGCGACCTCACTCGCCCACCTTGGCAGGCTCCATGTCGCCCTTCCCCTACAGCATTCATCCCGACGCCACCCTGCGTGACGCGCGCGCGATGATGGGCGAGCACGACATCCATCACCTCCCGGTGACCGCTCCCGACGGGACGATCCTCGGCATGATCTCCGACGCCGATGTCCTGCTCGCGGGGCAGCTCGCGGGTGAGAAGGCGGGCGACGCGCTGGTGGAGACCGTCTACGCGCGCGAGCCCTACGTGGTGGATCTCCACGCGGAGCTCTCCGAGGTGGTCGGCCACATGGCGGAGCAGCGCATCGGCTCCGCCATCGTCACCCGCCGCGGCAAGCTCGCCGGGATCCTGACCCACACCGACGTGTGCCGCGTCCTCGCCGAGCTGCTCGACGAGATCAGCCCGCCCCCCGAGAGCGGGCGCGTGGCGTGATCTTCGGCTAGGTTTGTCGGCCGTGAGCGCGACCGCCCAGCGAGCCGAAGGCCAGCGACCCGAAGAATCGTGGCGCCCGGGAGCCGACGTGGCCCCGGAGACGTGGCCGGAGAACGGCTACGACTGGCTCGGGCCGGAGGTGCTGATCGCGATCGGCAGCTCCAGCGAAGCGCAGCGCGCGAGTGAGGCCACGCTGTGCGCGCGGATCGCGGGCGAAGGTCACGCGCCGCCGTCGCGCGAGGCGCTCCGGGACTCGCTGGGCCGGCTCCGCGACGCCGGGCTCGTCGCGCCCGATCGCCTGCGGCTCAGCCCCGCGGCGCGCGCCCTCCTGGGTGGCGTCCGCCCGGCCTGGTGGCAGCGGCGCTTCTGGTACGCGCACCTCGGCCTGCGCTGAGCGCGCTCAGGCGGGCTTGAACGCGCGGCTCATCGCGAAGGTGTAGCCCTTGGCGGTGTTCTCGAAGTGGTCGCTGCGGAGCTCCGTGAAGCCGACCTCGGTCAGGAGCGGCGCGACGCCGTGCCAGTCCCAGCGGTAGATGCGCGTCATCGTCAGCGCGCTCGCTTCGGGCGGCGCTCCGTCTTGCCGATCGAGATAGACGTGGTGCTCGTCGATCGTCGTCGCGTTGCGCTGCGCGAGCACGGTCAGGGTCACCGTGCGCTCGTCGAGCGTGTGCTCCCAGGCGACGCGCTCGCGCTCCATGTGATCCCAGTCCCAGTCCATCAGCTCCAGGCCATAGCCCTCGTGCGGCTTGGCGGCGTCGGCGAAGAAGAAGACCAGGGCGCCGCCGGGCGCGAGCGCGTCGTAGAAGCCCGCGAGCGCCGCGCGGAGCGCCGCCGGGTCCTCGATCCAGTGGAGCGCGTCGTTGAAGATCACGTCGTAGCGCCCAGGTCGATCGAGCGCGGCCCACTCCGCGTCGAACACCGGCACGTCCAGCCCCGCGGCCTCGAGCGCCTCGCGTGTGGCCTCTCGCGCCACGGGGCTCCGATCGCACGCCTCCACCACGAAGCCCGCCTCCGCGAGGTTGACGGTGTGGTCGCCGAGCCCCGCGGTCGAGTCGAGCAGGCGCGGCGCGCCGGGGTAGAGCCCCTTCAGCGCGCGCTGGCTGTCGCTCTTCCACTTGCGGAAGTCGAGCGGGTCGCAGCGCCGCCGAAAGCGCTCGAAGCGCCAGTAGAGATCCCAGTCCATCCGACCGAGCATGGCGCGTAGCCTACACGGGGAATTGGGGCGCCAGGTGCAGGCGACCCGATTTCGTGAGAGAAGCACGCATGGCCACCGCCAAGAAACCCATCGCCCCCATCGGCCTCGGCTGCCTCTCGCTCGCCGGGCTCTTCTTCATGTGCTCCGCCTTCGGGTCGGCCTTCTTCTGGTTCGACGAGGCGGAGAGCTACGAGAACATCGCGGAGATGGAGGAGCGCGACGAGATGATGGGGCGCGGCTCCGGCTTCCTCGGGAGCGCCTACTGGCGCAGCAAGTCCGAGGAGTACGCGCAGTTCGGCATGGGCAGCCTCTGCTGCGGCGTGTTCAGCCTGCTGATGTTCTTCGGCGGCGCGATCGGCGCGGTCGTCATGTTCAAGAAGCACAAGAACGCGCAGATGGACGACAGCGCGGGCGGCGGCGGCCCACCGGCCGGCGGCGGCTTCGGCAGCTCTCCCGGGAGCGCGCCCGGTAGCGCGCCGGGTGGTGCGCCGCCGGGCGGCGGCTTCGGCTCCCCCCCGGGTGGGCCTCCGCAGGGCACTCCACCGGCCGGCGGCGGCTTCGGCCCGCCCCCCGGCGGCATGCCTCCGCAGTAGCGCGTGCGCGCGGTCGGGCCCTACGCCTGCTTCCCGGTCGGCCTCGGCGCGATGAACCTCTCCTTCGGGGGAGCGCCATCGCGCGCCGAGGCCATTCGCGTGGTGCGCGCCGCGCTCGACGCGGGCGTCACCCTGATCGACAGCGCCGACGTCTACGCGCCGCACGCCGACGCGGTGGGCCACAACGAAGCTCTCCTGGCCGAGGCCACACGCGGCCGCGACGTCACCCTCGCGACGAAGGGCGGCGTGATCCGGCGCGGCGAGGACGAGTGGCTGCACGACGGCCGCCCCGCGCACCTCGAGGTGGCGTGCGAGGCGAGCCTGCGACGGCTCGGGCGCGAGGCGATCGACCTCTACTATCTGCACGCGGTCGACGACGCGGTGCCGATCGAGGAGAGCGTCGGGGCGCTGCTCCGTCTCCGCGAGCGCGGCTGGATCCGCGAGATCGGCGTCTCCAACGTCGACCGCGCGCAGCTCGAGCGGGCCGCCTCGGTGGCGCCCATCGTCGCGGTTCAGAACGAGGCGAGCCCCTACCGTCCGGGCTGGGAGCGGGACGGAGTCCTGGCCTGGTGCGAAGCGCACGGCGTCGCGTTCGTGGCCCACTCGCCGATGGGCGGCTGGCGGGCGGGGCGCACCGCGCACCTCTCGGGCCTGAGCGCCGTGGCGGACGAGGTCGGCGCGAGCCCGTTCCAGGTGATCCTCGCCTGGCTGCTCGGATCCTCCGACCGGGTCGTGCCCATCGCGGGCGCCAGCCGCCCCGAGAGCGTCCTCTCCAGCGTCGCCGCAGCCTCGCTGCGTTTGACCGAGACGCAACGGCGCAGGGTCGCGGGCGCCGTCGCCGAGAGCGCGCCTTGATCGACCCTCGCCGCTTGCGCTGGGCGATGGTCGGCCTCCCGCTGCTGCTCTGGGCCGTGCACCACCGACTCGGGCACGACGGCGACATCGGCTTCTTCCACGAGTGGTATCTGGCGTTTCGAGAGGGCGGCGCCTTCTACCGCGACGGGCCGGGTGTCAACTATCCGTTCGTTGGTGTGCTGATCGTCTGCGCGCCGTCCACGCTCGTCGAGCTCGCGCTCGGCCAGCCGCTCGACCTGCCGACCTTCCGCGTCGTGCACAAGGCCACGCTGGTCGTCGGGGACATCGGCTTCGTCTTCGCGGCGGCCGCGCTCGCCCGGACGATGCGCGTCCCCCACCCGCGGCGCCTCGCCCTCTGGCTCTATCTCTGCCCCTCGAGCTGGGCGGTGGGCGCCTGGTTCGGTCAGATCGATCTCGTCGTCGTGGCGTTCCTGCTCGCCGCGGCCGCGCACCTCGTCCGCTTCTCGCGCGAGGGCCGAGGGCTGGGGTGGGGCCTGGCCTTCCTGCACCTGGCGCTCCTGAGCAAGCAGCTCGCGTGGTTCGCGTTGCCCGCCTTCGGGCTGCTCGTGCTCTTCGGGCTGCGGCGCTGGGGCGGGGCCAGGCGCTGGGCCGCGGTCCTCCTCTCGCCGCTCGTCTGGCTCGCGCCCGACCCGCTCTTGACCTTGCCCGCCGGGCAGGTCTCGCACCTCGCGTGGGTCGTCACGCGCAGCGTCGGTCACGTGGACTACGTCGTGGGGAGCGGCGCGAGCGTCTGGTCGCTCTTCGTTCAGGGCGGCGTCGCCGTCACCGAGGTGCGCCTCCTCGGCCTCGACGCTCGCGCGTGGAGCTGGATCGCGTGGCTGGTATCGCAAGCCACCTTCGCCGCGATCCACCTGCGCCGGCCTTCGCCTCGCCGCCTGCTGCGCTTCGCCGGCTTCGCGCTCCTCGCGATGGCCACGCTGCTGACCGGCGTGCACGAGCGCTACATCGCGCAGTCGATCCCGCTCCTCTTGCTCGTCGAGGCGGGCCCGCGCTGGCGCCGCGCGCTCGGCTGGGCGACTGGCGTGGTCAGTGGCCTGTACGTGCTCGGCACCATCCTGGGCGACGCCTTCGACCCGGCGCGCTCGTGGCTCCTCCGCCCCGAGCCCGTCGTGCTCCTCGCCCTCGCCTGGCTCGCCGCGCTGCTCGCGGTTCCCCTGGACTTCGAGCTCCACACTCGTCACACACGGAGACCGTGAAGGACGTGCAGGACTCGACGCTCAGCCTCGCGTGCGTCCGCGGGCTGGTGATCGCCGTCTGGCGGGACGCGCCGACGGGGGCCCAGCTGCGCGAGCTGCGCAGAGCGATGGAGGAGGCGCGGGAGCGCTTCGAGACGACGGCGCTGATCAACCTCGTCCTCAGCGGCACGCCGAGCTTCAGCTCCGAGGTTCGCGAGGAGTCGGCCCGACTGACCCGGGACAACGACTGGACGCTCGGGACGGCCCACATCGTCCTCGTCGATGGCTTCACGGGCGTCGCCGTGCGCAGCTTCTTCAGCACCATGCTCCTGCTCGGGCGCCCGAAGGTGCCGACGAAGGTGTTCGGATCGCTCGAGGACGGATGTGTGTGGCTGGAAGCCATCCTGCGCTCGAGCGACATGCGGTGGACCGCAGCGAGCCTCGCGGACGCCTGTCACGAGACCTGTCACGAGACCTGTCACGAGACCAGGGGCGGGTGAGCGCGCGGGGGCGGCTGGGGCGCGCGGGGCTCGCCCTGGGCGCGACCCTCGGGGCGCTGCTCTCGGCCGAGATCGCGCTGCGGGTGCTCGACGTGCGCCCGGACCGGTTCCCACAGACGGCGCGCCTGGAGACGGAGGACAAGCGGGCCGGGCTGGACCTGTATCCCGACGATCCGCGGGGCGCGTTCCCGCTCGACCTGCGCGACCCGTCGGCGCGCGGCCGCTGGGTGGGACGCTTCCCCGAGCTCGCGGAGCGCTGGGCGCGAACACCGCACGGGGTGGCCTTCCGGTACTCCGAAGAGCTCTGTCGGGGCGACGTGCCCGCTCCGTCCGAGCGTCGCCGGGTACTCGTGATCGGAGACTCGTTCGCCGAGGGGCAGGGCGTGGTGGAGGCGGAGACGTTCGCCGCGCGGCTGGACAGCGCGCTCGACGCCGACGTGATCAACTGCGCGCGGCGAGGCTACGACTTCCCGACGCTGCGGACGTGGTTCGAGGCGCGGCTCTCGCTGGAACCCGACGTGGCGCTCTACGCGATGGTGCTCAACGATCCGGAGCGCTCTCCGGCCTTCCAGGCGCGCCAGCGCTACATCGACGACTGGATCGTCGACCGGCGCCGCATGTTCAGCCGCGGCGACGGAAGCCCCCCGTTCTGGGAGCCGCGCTTCTTCTCGCTCGTCGCCGACCGCGTGGAGGGCGTGCGCGTGCAGTCCGAGACGACGCGCTGGTACCGCGAGATGGTCGGCCCGGAGAACGCCGAGGGCTGGGCCGCGACGCTCGCGCACGTCGAGGCGATGGACGCGGCGATGCGCGCGCGGGGCGGGCGGCTCGTGGTCGCGATCTGGCCGCTGCTGGTCGACCTCGACGACTACCCGTTCGAGGCGACCCACGCGCGCATCCGCGAGGCGCTCGAGGCGCGCGGCGTGACGGTGGTCGACACCCTCGACGCGTTCCGCGGACGCGACGCGGCCTCGCTCTGGGTCCACCCCGCGGATCGGCACCCGAACGGGCGCGCGCACGCGCTCTTCGCCGAGGCGGTCCGGCCCGCCCTCCAGTAACGGGGAGTGAAGGGATGCGCGTTCGCACTCCCGCTCGCGGCCTCCGTGCGTGATACTTCGGCTCCTTCATGGCGCAGCCCGACGGACAGCACTCCCCCCGCCCCGGTCGCCCGGAGGCGGCGGCCGTCGTCTGGGACTGGCGCGCGCCCGATGACGCGCCCGACCGCGCCGCCGCGGCCCGCAAGGCTGGCGTGATCCGCGCGCTCGTGGCCGGGGCCGCGGGCGGCGCGTTCTTCTTCTTCGGCCGCGTCACGATGGCCAGCGTGGTGTGGAGCCTGGGAGGGCTGACGCTCCTCCTCGCGCTCGCCTCGCCCCTCGGCGCCTACGCCGCGCTCGATCGCGCGGTGGCCAAGCTCGGGCAGCTCATCGGCACGGCGCTCACGTGGATCCTGCTCGCGCCTGTCTACTACCTTTTCTTTGCGCCCTTCGGGTTGCTCTTCAAGCGCGGGCGCAAGGACCCGATGAAGCGCGCGCTCTCGAAGGACGCGGAGAGCTACTGGGAGGCGCGCCCCGAGTCGCGCCCGCTCGACCGGCCGTACTGACCATGCGCGTGCTCGGACTCAGCTGCTGGTACCACGACTCCGCCGCGTGTCTGCTCGAGGACGGAGTCATCGTCGCGGCCGCGCAGGAGGAGCGCTTCACCCGCAAGAAGCACGACGAGGACTTCCCGCGCAACGCGGTGCGCTATTGCCTCGCCGAGGCGGGCAGCGCGCAGGTGGACGCGGTCGCGTTCTACGACAAGCCCATCCTCAAGCTGCACCGCATCCTCGAGACGAGCCTCGGCGTGGCGCCGCGCGGGCTGCGGCCCTTCCTGACCGCGCTGCCGATCTGGATGAAGGACAAGCTCTGGATCGAGCCGAAGATCGGCGACGCGCTGGCCGAGCTCGGCGTGTCGAGTGAACGGAAGGAGGAGCCGCCGGTCTTCTTCCCGGAGCACCACCTCAGCCACGCGGCGAGCGCGTTCTACCCGTCGCCCTTCGACGAGGCGGCGGTGCTCACGCTGGACGGGGTCGGCGAGTGGGCGACGGCCACGCTCGGGGTGGGCGAAGGCGCGGACCTGAAGCTCCTCGAGCAGCTCGACTTCCCGCACAGCCTCGGCCTGCTCTACAGCGCGTTCACGTACTTCACGGGCTTCAAGGTCAACAGCGGCGAGTACAAGCTGATGGGGCTCGCGCCCTACGGGGAGGGCGTGCACACCCAGACGATTCTCGAGCACCTGGTCGACCTGAAAGACGACGGGTCGTTCCGGCTGAACATGGACTACTTCGGCTACCTCGACGACGTGGTCATGACCAACCACCGCTTCGCCGCGCTCTTCGGCGGGCCCCCTCGGTCGGCGGACGCGCGCATCACGGCCCGCGAGATGGACCTCGCGAAGTCGGTGCAGGAGGTGACGGAGGAGATCGTCCTGCGCGCCGCGCGGCACGCGCGCGAGGTCACGGGCAAGCGGCACCTCTGCCTGGCGGGCGGCGTGGCGTTGAACTGCGTCGCCAACGGGCGGCTGCTGCGCGAGGGGATCTTCGACGATCTCTGGATCCAGCCCGCGGCGGGCGACGCGGGGGGCGCGGTCGGCGCGGCCTACGCGGCGTGGCACGGGGCGCTGGATGGCCCGCGCCCTTCCGTCACGAGGGACCGCATGCAGGGCGCCTACCTCGGGCCCGAGTTCTCCGCCGCGCAGATCCGCGAGTGGCTCGACGCGCAGGGCTATCCCTACGAAGCGCACGAGGACGACGCGGCCTGGGCGGAGGCGGTCTCCGCGCACCTCGCGGACGAGAAGGTGGTCGGGCTCTTCCAGGGCCGCATGGAGTTCGGGCCGCGCGCGCTCGGCAACCGCTCGATCGTCGGCGACCCGCGCTCGCCGCGCATGCAGTCGGTGATGAACCTGAAGATCAAGCAGCGCGAGAGCTTCCGGCCCTTCGCGCCGAGCGTGCTCGAGGAGCGCGTGAGCGACTTCTTCGAGCTGGACCGCCCCTCGCCCTACATGCTGCTGGTCGCGCCCGTACTCGAGTCACGGCGCGAGGCGGTCGACGCCCGCGGCGACGCGACGGATCTCATCGCGTGGGTCAACCAGAAGCGCTCCGACGTGCCGGCGATCACGCACGTCGACTTCAGCGCCCGCATCCAGACGGTGAGCCGCGAGACCAACCCGCGCTACCACGCGCTGATCCGCGCGTTCGAGGCGCGCACGGGCTACGGCATCGTCGTCAACACGAGCTTCAACGTGCGCGGCGAGCCGATCGTCTGCACGCCCGAGGACGCCTACCGCTGCTTCCGCGCGACCGAGATGGACGTGCTCAGCCTCGGGCCCTTCGTGCTGAAGAAGAGCGCGCAGCCGGGGGACGACGCGGCGTTCGAGCGGCGCTTCGCCGCGGACTGAGGCACAGTCGAGCCATGGCCCCACGGCTCTACGCCTCCCTCAACGCAGCGGTCGCCGTCGCCGTGATCGGCTGGAACTACTGGACCGCCGTCAACGGCCTCGACGGACGCACCGTCGGAGGCATGAGCGACAGCTACGACACGCTCTTCACGCCGGCCGGCTACGCGTTCTCGATCTGGGGGATCATCTTCCTCGGCCTGCTCGTCAACGCGGGCTACCAGCTCTGGCTCGCGTTCACGGATCGGGAGCCGGACTTCTTCCGCCGCCTCGGGCCGTGGCTGATCCTGACCAACCTGGCCAACGGCCTCTGGGTCTATCTCTGGCTGACCGAGCAGACGGCGGCGAGCGTGCTCGTGCTCGCGTCGATGTTCGTGTTCACGCAGATCGCGATGGTGCGGCTCGACATGGAGGTCTGGGACGCGCCGACCCGGATCATCGCGTTCGTGTGGTGGCCGATCGTCGTCTACGCCGGCTGGATCGCGGTCGCCGTGCTCGCCAACCTCTCCGCCTACTTCGCGAAGGAGGGCTGGGTGTCCGGGACCTCCGAGGGCTGGGCCATCGCCATGATCGCGCTCGCGACGATCGTGAACCTGGGGCTCGTCTACAAGCGCAACCTGCGCGAGCACGCGGGGGTGGCCATCTGGGCCTTCGTCGCCATCGCGGTGCGTCAGTGGGATCAGGTCGCCTCGGTGCAGTGGACCGCGGTCGGGGCCGCGGGGCTGCTCGTACTCGTCACCGCCGCGCACGCGTTCCAGAACCGCGCGACCCTCCCGTTCCTCCGCCGCGCGCGGGCCGAGGAGCGGTAAGCTGCAGCGCATGTCGCACGCGCGCCGCTGGGTGAAGCTTCTGGTCTGCCTCGGGCTTCTCTCCGGCTGCGATGGCGCGGTGGACGCGCCCGACGCCGGGTCCCGGGACGCGGCGCCTGCGGCGCTGGACTCCGGCCGGGAGGACGCCTCGAGCGATGCCGCCACCGCGGAGGACGCCTCGACGGACGACGCGTCGACGGCCCCCGAGGACGCGGCCGTCGACGGCGGCCCGCCCGCCCTGAGCCTGCCTCCGGCCAACGGCGCGCTCGACTATCAGCTCGGCGACGCGTATCCGCCGCCCGACGGAGTGGTGGTCGTCTCGCGCGACCGCGAGGCGAGGCCGGCCGCGGGGATCTACAACATCTGCTACGTGAACGGCTTCCAGACCCAGCCGCACGAGCGCGCGTTCTGGACGAGCGAGCACGACGAGCTGCTGCTCCGCGACGCCGGCGGTGACTACGTCGTCGACCCGGACTGGGACGAGCTGATCCTCGACGTCACCACGGAGGAGAAGCGGGCGGCGCTGGCCGCGATCGTGGGCGGCTGGATCGACGGCTGCGCGGACGCCGGCTTCGACGCCATCGAGATCGACAACCTCGACACCTACGCGCGCTCGGGCGGGCTCGTCACGCAGGATCAGGCGGTCGCCTTCATGCGCCTCTTGTCGGACCGGGCGCACGCGCGGGGCCTGCCCATCGCGCAGAAGAACTCGACCGAGGTGCTGGCGCGCCGGGTCGAGATGGGCACCGACTTCGCGGTGGCCGAGGAGTGCAACCGCTACGACGAGTGCGGCGACTACACCGCGGTCTACGGCGACCAGGTCTACGTGATCGAGTACCGCCGCCGGGACTTCGACGCGGGCTGCCGCGACTTCCCGGAGCTGTCGATCGTGCTGCGCGATCTCCAGCTCCGAGGCCCGGGCGCCGCGGGCTACGTCTACGACGGCTGCTGATTCAGCCCTGGCGGCGGCCGAGCCGCGCGAGGCGCGCTTCGTCTTCGAGGTACGCCTCGTACTTGGTGTTGAGGTCGTAGTACTGCTCGCCGTCGAGCTCGATCACCCGGTCGACCACGGTGTCGACGAACTGCACGTCGTGCGAGGCCATCGCGATGCAGCCGTCGAACTTCTCGAGGGCGTCGTTGAAGGCCTGGATCGACTCGAGGTCGAGGTGGTTGGTCGGGCCGTCGAGCAGGAGCACGTTCGGGTCCTGCAGCATCATGCGTGCGAGCATGCAGCGGACCTTCTCGCCACCGGAGAGGACGCGCGCCGCCTTCTGGGTCTCGTCGCCGGTGAAGAGCATGCGGCCGAGGAAGCTGCGCACGAAGTTCTCCTCCTGGTTCTCGCTGAACTGACGCATCCAGTCGACGAGGTTCAGGTCGGTGTCGAAGAAGTGCGCGTACTCCTTCGGGAGGTAGCCGAGGTTGACCGAGCTGCCCCAGCGGACCTCGCCCTCGTCCGGCTCGACCTTGCCCGCGAGGATTTCGAGGAAGGTGGTCGTCGCGAGATCGCTCCCCGTCACCACGAACTTCTCGCCGCGGCTGAGGTTCACCCGCACGTCCTTGAAGAGGCAGACGCCGTCGACGGTCTTGCTGATGCCGTCGATGAAGAGCACCTCCTTGCCGAGGGGCCGCTCCGTCTTGAAGACGATGTAGGGGTACTTGCGCGACGAGGGCTTGATGTCGTCGAGGGTGATCTTCTCGAGCTGCGCCTTGCGGCTCGTGGCCTGGCGCGACTTCGACGCGTTGGCGCTGAAGCGCTGAATGAAGGCCGACAGCTCCTTCATCTTGTCGATCTTGCGCTGGTTGGCGTTCTGCCGCTGACGCAGCGCCATCTGGCTGGTCTGGTACCAGAAGGTGTAGTTGCCCGTGAAGAGGGAGACCTTCTGGAAGTCGACGTCCGCGATGTGCGTGCAGATGCGGTCGAGGAAGTGCCGGTCGTGGCTGACCACGATGACCGTGTTCTTGAAGTCGAGCAGGAAGGACTCGAGCCAGAGGATGGAGTCGACGTCGAGGTGGTTGGTCGGCTCGTCGAGGAGCAGCACGTCGGGCTCGCCGAAGAGCGCCTTGGCGAGGAGCACGCGCACCTTCTCGCTATCCTCGAGCTCCTTCACGCGCAGCTGGTGCTTCGACTCGGGCACGCCCATCGAGCTGAGCAGGCGCGCCGCGTTGGTCTCCGCGTTCCAGCCATCGAGGTCGGCGAACTCGGTCTCGAGCTCCGCCGCGCGCATGCCGTCCTCGTCCGAGAAGTCGGGCTTGGCGTAGAGCGCGTCCTTCTCCGTCATCACGGTGTGGAGCCGGGCGTGCCCCATGATCACCGTCTCGAGCGCCGCGACCTCGTCGTAGGCGAAGTGGTCCTGCTCGAGCACGCTGAGCCGCTGCCCCTTGCCGATCGCGACCTGGCCCGAGTAGCTGGTCAGCTCGCCGGACAGGCATCGGAGGAAGGTGGACTTGCCCGCGCCGTTGGCGCCGATGAGCCCGTAGCAGTTGCCGGGCGTGAACTTGATGTCGACGTTCTCGAAGAGGGGGCGACCGCCAAAGGAGAGGGACAGCTTCTCGGTGTGAATCATGGCGTCCGCCTCTTAGCATCGTGAGCCGCTACGCCAAGCGCGGGGCCCAGGTCGCAATTTCTACGATGCCCCGCCGCGGGGTCTCGGTGCACCCTCCCTCGGCGCCCCCATGACGGCGGCGAAGGAGGTCAAAGACCATGAAGAGAAGTGCGATCGGAGCCCTGTGTGCCGTTTGTGTGGCGTTGATGATCCCCTCGCTCGCGGAGGCGCGCTGCTTCTCGTTCCGCGGTGAGAGCATCAAGGTCTGCGTCGAGGGCAGCGACGGCTCGGCCCGCCGCCGGGCCTCCAGCGTCTGCGAGGGCGTGGTGGGCCACAGCTGCAGCATCTCCGGCGACAGCGGCGAGTGCCGCCGCTCCAGCTCCGTGCGCTGCTACGACGGCAGCGGGAACGAGCAGAGCCACATCGACCCGGATTGAGCGCCGCCTCGCTCATCCCGCGCTATGCTCCGCCCGATGGGCAGGCTCCGCTACTCCGGCAAGCTCTTCGGGCACCTCTGGCGCTTCGCGGCGGAGAACAAGGTCTACTGGATCGTCCCCTTGGTGGTCGTGCTGGGCCTGCTCGCGCTGGTGATCTTCACCGGCCAGGCGTCGACCCCTTTCATCTACACGCTGTGGTGAGGAGAGGGGCGCCCGCCCGTCGTGGCGCCGCTCACGCGCTCGGAGCGTGGGACGGCGCGGGGGCGTCGCGGACCGCGCTCCGCGGATCGGGGAAGACGAGCTCCATGCGCGTCCCCTCGCCCCTGGCGCTCTCCACGAGCACCCGCCCCGCGACCGCCTCCACGGCGGCCCGGACCGCGGCCATGCCCACGCCCCGGCCAGAGGTGTCGGTGATCTCCTCCGCGGTCGACAGGGTGTCCTCGAAGAGCAGCTCCTGCTTCTCGCGCTCGCTCATCTCCGCGATCGCCGCCGCGTCGAGCATCCCGCTGGCGACCGCCCTGGCGCTCAGGGCGTCCCCGTCGATGCCGCGGCCGTCATCGACCACCGCCACGCGGAAGAGCCCGTCGCCGCGGTCGACCTCGACCCGAATGGTGGGCACCGGCGGCTTGTCGCCGCGCGCGGCTCGCGTCTCGACTCCGTGGTCGACCGAGTTCCGCAGCAGGTGTGTGATGCAGCCGAGGGCTTCCCGGTAGCGCGACGGCACCGCGACCTCCTCGCCCACGATCTCGAAGTGGACCGGCTTGCCGCGCTTGGCCGCGTGTAGCTCACACGACTCGCGCAGCGGCCCCGCGACCACTCCGAAGGGCTTCTCCTCGAGCGCGAGGAACGCGTCTCCGAGCAGCTCCTTCGCGGCCTCGAGGCTCGAAGCGGCGCCGACCTTCGCGCGGATCTCCTGGAGCGCCGAGGGGCGCACGATGATGTCCGCGTCGCGGCGGTGGTGGGAGATGTCCCAGACCGCGGCGTTCTCCTCGAGGAGCTCGTGCATCGCCTCGCGCACCTCCCTCAGGTGCGCGAGCGTGATCGACGGCTCGTCCTCGATCTCGTGGATGCGTCGCGCCAGGTCGTTGAGGGAGAACTGCGCCAGGACCCCCTTGGCGGTGTGCAGCGCGCGCCGCATCTCCCCCTGGGAGCGGACCTCGGTGTCGCGAAGCAGCTCGTCGAGAGCGGCGTCGAGGCTCCTCGCGAAGCCGGCGAAGCTCTCCTTGTGCTGGAGCACCTTCAGCACGCCCCGCATCCGCTCCTCGCTCCGCTCGGCCTCGATGAGCTCGCTGATGTCCAGGAGGTTGAAGAGGACCTTGGCGACCTCTCCCCCGTCGCCGCGGATCACCGAGGCGCTGACGCTGACCCAGCGGTCTCCCGAGGAGAGCCGCTTCGGGAGCTGGTCCAGCGCGACCTCCTCCGGGAAGATGTCGTCGAAGATCTGGTCGAGCATGACGCCGAAGTGCGCTCGCAGGCGTTCGTCGAGGCCGAGGAGATCCTCGAGGGTCTCCCCCTCGATCTTCTCGCCTTGCCTCGTGAACAGCGCGTCGCAGGCGCGGGAGTAGCCCTCCAGGACGCGGTGCTCGGAGTCGACCATCAGGAGGCCGTATGGGACGTTGTCGAGGATCGTCCGGATGGCCTGGGAGCGGATGCGCTCCTCCGCGCCCGAGAAGTCGGAGAACACGAAGGTGTAGCCGGTCTTGGCGCCGGTCTCGTCGACCACCGCGGCGAGGGTGAGGTGGAAGTGGCGGAGGCCCTCCTCGTCCGGCATGGGCACCAGGACCGTGCCCACCCACGAGCCCGCCGCGTCGATGTGCTGCCGGATCGCCTCGCTCCGCGGGTTGCCCGCCACGGCGTCGATGAGCTCGAACGCGGAGCCCTCGTCGACGCCGATCATGCGTCGGTAGCCCTCGTTGACGAACAGGCGCTGGCCGGTGGTGCTGTAGCCGACGATGGCGGAGCGCTCGGTCGAGTCGAGGATGCTGGCGAGGTTGTTCTTCGCCTCGACCTGAGCGACGAGCGTGCGCATCATCGGCTGGGTCTGGAGGCGCCACCGCTCCTCGGAGGTCGAGACGTTCTTCCAGATGCGTTCGACGCTCCTGGCCGAGAACTCCGATCCGTCTCGCAGGAAGAACGTGCCGACGTGGCTCGTCGCCTCGAGGAGGGCGGTCATGTCCGGGCTCTCGGGCTGGTAGTGCACGAGGTCCTCGGGCTTGGCGGGGCGGGCCAGGTCGGCGTCGCAGCGCGCGTCCCAGAAGGCCTCCGTGTTGAAGTGGCCGCTCTTCGGGAGAGGGAGGTGGAAGCCCTCACGGAAGGCCGCGTACACGTGCTGCTGCACCGTGAAGAGCAGCAGGGCCTGGTCCGAGACGTACCGCTCGAGCTCGCGCCGCGCCTCCCCCGGAGTCTCCTCTTCGAACGCGGTGGCCGCCTTCAAGAACTGCGCGTCGTAGGTCTCGTTCTGCGTGAAGGTCCACGGGGACTGGCTGAAGAAGAAGATGAACTGGTGGAAGAGCGAGTCCAGGACGGGGTTGTCGACCATCACGAGCCCGAAGTCGCCGTCGTAGGGCGTCCCTCCCATCAGCCGGGGCACCACCACCCTCCCAATCCACTCGGATCGGGGCATGATCTCGCCCTCCAGCCTGACCCCGATGCGCGCGAGGAACTCCTGCACCGCGAGGAAGACGGTCGTGCTGGTCTCGGAGACCACGCCCCGCAGCGTGAACCCGTCTTCGTAGCCGGCCTCCGCCAGGAGGGACTTCGCGAGCTCGGGGTTGTAGGGGTACGTGGTGACGTCGGGCTCGTACCCCTCCGACTCCGCCGTCGCGATCGACGTCTGGGCGCGCCCGTGCCCGTGCTCCGCCACCTCCACGATGAGCGGGCGGTGGACCGCGTGGTTGAGCGCCCTCCGGACCCGCACGTCCGCCAGCGGCCCCTCGTTGTTCCAGAGGAACCACTGCGAGACCGCCGCCGGCGCGTGCTCGACGCTGACGCCCTCTGCGCCCTCGAGTCGGGTCGCGTCGTGGGAGTCGATGTTCAGCGCCATGTCGACCAGCCCGGCCTCGAGGTACTCGGGCCACCACTTCTGGCGCACGATCGGGAACCGGAGCTCGTCGATCGTCGCCCGCCCGGCCCAGTGCTTCGGGTTCCGCGCCAGCACGATCTCGCGGCCCTTCTCCCAGCTCTCCAGGCGGTAGGCGCCCGTCCCGATGGGCGCCTCGGCGAAGACGTCGCGGCCTTGCTCGGCCAGCACCTTCGCCGGATAGATGGAGCTGAAGAAGAGGCGCCTGAGGAACATCGCGTCCGGGAACGCCGTCTCGAACTGGACTCGGTGGGTGTCGAGCTTCGTCACCGCCGCGATCGAGCCGAGGATCCCCCCGCCGAGGGCGGACGGTGTGGGGCTCTGGTGCGCGGCGAACGTCGCCACGACGGAGTCGGCGTCGAACGGCTCGCCGTTCGTGAACTCGACCCCACCCCGCAACTCGAATTCCCAGGTCGTGGGAGAGGTCCGCTCCCACGAGGTCGCGAGCGACGGCGCCGGGTTCCCGTCGACGTCGATGTGAATCAGGCCGTCGTTGATCGTGGTGATCAAGACGTAGGACTCGGGGTCGAACGCGTGAAACGCGCTCAGCGCGGGCGGGTCGACGGAGTAGATGGCGATCGAGCAGCGGGACGACTTCATCTGGAGCTCCTTGTTGGTCCAGCGTTGGAGATGCGGTCGGAGACCCGACGGGGGGCTCGGGTCTTCGGTCGTGAGCGGCGGTCGGGCTCGCCTCGGCCTCTCCTGTGAGAGAGGCGCGCGGAGACTCGGACCGCGGGCTTCGAGGGCGGTCGGACGAGGCGCATCGCGCTCGCTGGCCACAGCGCGCCCCGACCCCCGACGATGCTCCCAACTGCGCCCATCCGTCGCCAGACTCCCCTCGCGGTCCGTCGATGGGCTGCGCTCGTCGGAGATGCCGAAGCATTCCCCTCGTGCTCAGCACACCCGCGGGCCGCTCGGACGGATCCAAACGGCGCGCAGCAGAGCGCTTGAGGGTCCACCGACGCAGACCTGCTCTTCGGCCACCCTTCGCCCGGATGGGTAGGTAGACCGTTGGCGACTCGAGCGGCGCGCTGCGCCGTGGGCCTACTCTCGCCCGAAGCGCCCGCGCAGGGTGCTGCCGGGAGGGAGGCGGCGCTCGCCGTCGAGCCGCGGATCCTCGAACCGCCCGCTCTCGTCGAACCCGAGGCCGCGCCACTCCTCGAAGGTCCAGGTCCGGCCGCCCCAGTGGCTCTCGTAGACCACGCCGGAGCCCGAGAACGACAGGTTGCCGTCGATCGCCACGCGCCCCGCCGTGGTGATGTCGCCGTGGGTGTCCGGGTTCTCGGTGCGGAAGGCCGGCTCGTGCACGATGAGGTTCGCGTAGACGTTGATGTCGCCGCTCCCGTCGTTGCCGATGCTCCAGCGCATCCGGATCGGCGCGCCCACCGAGGTGTTGTGGTGCACGTAGATCCCGCGGATCCACCCTGGCTGATGACCGATGCGCACCGCCTCGACGACGTCGAACGCCAGGTTGTAGGAGATCTCGGTGTCTTCCTGCGAGGCCTGGTTCAGCAGCGAGACTCCGATCTCGCAGCCGTGCAGCACGTTGTGGCGGAAGACGTTGCGGTATCCGTCGTCCTTGTCCTGGATGCAGTGTCCATCGATGTCGAACGCCTCGTTGTCCTCGAGCAGCGCGCGACCGACGTCGTACAGGACGACTCCGCCGCCGTGCCCGAGGGTGCTCGCCTGGTCGTGGAGCGCACACTCCTGCACGACGAGATCGTCGTAGGACGCGACCTCCCCCGGCGTTCGCGCGCCGTTGTCCTCCGAGAAGATCAGCGCGGGGTTGTTCGCGCTGTCCGAGCGCACGCCGTGCAGGTCGCAGCGGTGGAAGACGATGTGGCTCGAGCGGCCCTGCAGCCAGAAGAGCTTCGCGCCGCCGTTCCGGACCTCCAGCCCCTGGAAGAGCAGCCGCTGGTCGGCGTCGCGGCCGATCGCGGTGGCGCTGCCGCCGAAGTCGAGCACCGGCCGCGTCTCTCCCAGCCCCACGAACGCCTCCGGCGCGCCCGACCCGATGCGGCCCGTGACCGGGTAGGTGCCTGGCTCGATGTAGACCGTCGTGTCGGCGCCCCCCGCCTCGATGGCGTGGTCGAGCGAACGCCACGGGGCCTCGCGCGAGCCGGCGGCGCCGTCGCTGCCGGACGGTGAGACGAAGCGGGCGCCGTCCGTCGTGACCGTGAGCGTCAGGGTGAGGGTCTCGCTGGCGCCCAGCGAATCGGAAATCCGAACGACGACCGCGCTCTCGCCCAGGGTCTCGGGCGTCCACGTCATCGTCCCCGTGCGCCCGTCGATCGACAGACCCGCGGGGCCCTCGACGAGGGTGAAGCGGTACGGGTACGCCCCGCCTCGCACGGCGACGCGTGAGACGTAGGGCAGCCCGGGGTAGAGCCGGGTTCGGTTCCAGCCAGCCACCTCCAGTGGCCAGCTCGGCGTGTTCACGGCGAGGCAGGTCGGGCCCACCGGCGCGCGCCCCTCGTCGCACTCACAACGCGCGACCGACCCATCGACGACGCAGCGCCCTTGGCCGGAGCAGTCGACGCCCTCGCAGGTCGCGGTGACGGGCGGGCCCGCGTCCATCGCGTCTCCCCCGTCCAGGTCGCGGCCCGCGTCGTCCCCCGCGGCGCGGCCCGCGTCCCCGCCGTCCTGCACCGCGACGCCCGCGTCCGCCCGCGACGCGTCGGGGCCGTCCATGGAAGGCTCGCATGCCCACATCAGGACGAGCGAGAGGCTGAACGCAGCCGGGGCACGGAGCGCGTCGATGATCATGTTCCGAGCATCGGGGTCGGGCCGGCCGCCCACAAGGAGCGCTCGCTAACCTCGGCTTATCGCGCGCCGAAGCGGTCACGTTCCCCGTCGCCATGCGCCGCAGGTCCGCTTGACGTCTTCGCGTGCGTGGTGCAAAGCGACGCGGCGAACATGCGACGCCTCGCGCTCATCGGTTCGATCCTGCTCCTCGTCGGGGCGCCCACCGCCGCCAGCGCACAGACGAGCGGCGCAGGCGGCGACGACTGGCTGCGCTTCGAGCTCGACGGGCCACATCCGTTCGTCGGGCTCGTCGGGCTGGGCGGGCCGAGCTTCGTCGGCGTGCGGTTTCTCGGCGCCGAGTCGATCACGTGGTCGGACGGGCCGCTCGGCGCCGGGCTGTTCGCGGTGCGCGGGGGCGTCTATCTCGACCGCCACGAGCTGGCGCTCGAGGTCAGCCCTGGGACCCTCTTCTGGACGGAAGGGCTCAACGGGCCGGCGGTGCAGGTGATCGCGACGTACGCCCAGCTCGTGACCCTGCACGAGGGGGCGGACGTGTCGATCTACTGGCCGCTCCGGATCGGGCCGGGCTTCTTCACCGGCAACACGGGTGACAACTGGTTCCTCGTGGTGCGCGCCGATCTCCTCGGGATCGCGCTCCGGGTCGGGCACCTGGTCGTCGACCTGCACCTGCCGTCGTTTCGATACGCGGTCCGGCCCGCGGACAGGGAGGCGGTGCTGCGCGACGCGCACGTGTTCCACTGGCTGGCCGGGGTGAGCGCGAGCTACGCGTTCTGACGCGCTTCGCCCCGGACCAGCTCGCTCCGGATCAGGTCGTCTCCGGCGAGCGCCCACGCCACCACCGCCGCGCCACGCTCGACCCCGAGCGCGCGCTGGCGTCGGTCTCGCTCGGTCCGGTCGCGCGCCGCGTCGAGCCGCCGCCTCCACGCGCGGCCCAGCTCCTCGAGCGCGCGCCGCTTGTTCCGATGCTGCGAGCGCTCGCTCTCGATCCGCACGCTGAGGCCCGAGCGCGCGTGCACCGCGCGGACGGCCGACTCGGTCTTGTTGACGTGCTGGCCCCCCGCGCCGCTCGCGCGGCAGGTCTCGAAGCGCACCTCGGTCGGATCGATCCGCTCCGCCTCCTCGACCGACGCGGCGCAGGTGACCCCGGCGAACCAGCGCTTGCGGTCACGCTTGCCGCGACGCGCGCTGCGCTGGACGAGGGTGTGCGTGCCGAGCAGCGACTCGACGGCGGCGCGCGGCCCGAAGACCAAGAGGTCCACCGAGCGGGGCGCGTCGGTCGGCCCGTGCACGACGCTCCCCTCGAGCGCCAGGCCGCGCGCCTCGACCTCGCGCTCGAGCGCGTCGGCCAGACGCCGCACGAACTGGCGCGCCTCGATCGGGCCGACGCCCGAGGACACCGTGAGGATCAGCGCGCTCATCGCTTCACCGTCAACAGCGGCTGCAAGGACGCGACGCGGGTCGCGGCGCCCGCGCGCTCCAGGCTCTCGATCACCGGCTCGATCGGCTTGTAGGCGTCGGGGTGCTCCTCGTACATGAGCCGCGGGTCGTCGCAGAGGACGCGCGCGCCGAGCGCGCTCCGCTCGAGCGAGCGGCGCCTGTGCTTGGCCCGCAGCTTCTCGTACGCCTCCGAGCGCCCCATGCGTCGGCCCGCGCCGTGCGCGACGCTCGACAGGCACGCGTCACAGCCGAGCCCGCGCATCAGCCAGCTCGGCGCGCCGCGGCTGCCGAGCACCACGGTCGGCTGGTCGGCGGCCGCGGGCGCGGCGCCCTTGCGGTGGAGGTAGCCAGGGCCGCCGTCCGGCTCGACGGCGTTGTGCACGATGTCGAACGCGGCGGCGACGCGCGCGGCGCTCCCGAGCCCGGCCGCCTGGAGCAGCCGCCACGCGCAGAGCAAGCGGTTGGTGCGCGCGTAGCGAACGGCGCCGCGGAGGTCGGCGAGGTAGCCGTCGAGCGCGTCGCCTTCGAGGATCTGGCCGACGTACCGCGCCGCGACCTCTGCGCCGAGCCCGCGCGAGCCGCTGTGCACCATCACGACCTGCGCGTCGGCCCGGGCCCCGAGCCGCTTCGCGTCAGATCGATCCGCGACCCGATCCACGCGCGCGATCTCCGCGAAGTGGTTGCCGCCGCCGACCGAGCCGAGCTGCGCGGCGAAGCGCGCCGCGTCGGTCCCCGTCAGGGCGCTGGGCCGCTCTCCGCTCTCTCCGCGGTAGGACGCCGGCTCCTCGAACGCCGGGTGCAGACACAGCTCGCGGAGCGCGTCGGGCACCCCGGGCAGCGTCGCCAGCCCCCGCGGCCCGCGGGTCCAGGCGGCCTCGAGGAGCGCGCCCCGATCCACGTCGGGCAGCAGCGCCTCGTCCCACGCCGCGCGCACCCGGCGCTCGAGCTGATCCCCGCGCGGCCCTCCGCGTCGGCCGATGAGCACCAGCACGCCGCAGCCCGCGTCCCCGCCGACGAGGTCGGGCACCACGCGCCCCTCGAAGAGGAAGACGGCCCCGATGGGGATGCCCCTCCCGGGGTGCAGGTCCGGCATGCCGACCGCGCGCGCGCACCCGGGCTGGGCCGCCACGCGCGCGAGCTGCGCGACGCCCTCGGACTCCATCCACACCGTGGGCCCCGCCACGATCGAGACGTGCGTGGGCGCCGCCTCCCTGAGCGATTCGTCGACCATCTCCATGCTCCTCGCCGAGGGCCTTCGCAGTCCGCGTGCCAGGCGACCCGCACGTGGGATGGAGGCTCGGTGATGCGAAGCGCACCAGCTCTGGGATGGTGAGAGATGCATCATGCGTGGTATGTCATGCACCATGCGCCTCCTGCTGAGCTGGTCGGATCGCTCGCGGGTCGAGGCGCGGCGCACGCACCGCGTCGAGCGACGTCCGGACGACCTGGGGCCGCTGCTTCGGCTGCTCGCTCAGCCGGAGAGTCAGGGCGCCTACGACGCGGCGTGGCTGCTCACGACGCCCTCGCACGCGGAGTCGACCGA
>SHBB01000092.1 GCA_004213565.1 Sandaracinaceae bacterium | reverse complement strand
CTCGTGAGCGACGAGGACGCGATCAGCACCCGCTCCGCAGAGATGGAAGCGCTCTCGCTCGACGAGAGCGAGCCCACGCGTCATTAGAGAGTGCCGCTTCCCCGAGAGAGTCCAATGGCCACCGAAACCATCGAAGGCACCTACGCCGCGCCCGAAGGGGCGCGGTTCGCGATCGTCAGCGGTCGCTTCAACCACTTCATCACCGATCGGCTGCTCGAGGGGGCCATCGACGGCCTCGTGCGCCACGGCGTCCCCGAGCACGCCATCGTGGTGTCCAAGACGCCGGGCAGCTACGAGGTGCCGCTCGTCGTCGATCGCTTCGCGCGGAGCGGCAAGGTGGACGCGGTGATCGCGCTCGCCGCGGTGATCCGCGGCGCCACGCCGCACTTCGACTACGTGGCCGGCGCGGTCGCGCAGGGCTGCGGCGCGGCCATGAGAGAGACCGGCGTGCCCATCGTGTTCGGCGTGCTGACCACCGATACCATCGAGCAGGCGATCGAGCGCGCGGGCACCAAGGCCGGCAACAAGGGCTGGGAGGGCGCGCTCGCGGCGATCGAGATGGTCAACCTGCGGCGCGCGCTCGAAGCCGCCGGCTACTAGAGATCGCTGATGGGCAGCCGTCGCAGAGGGCGCGAAGCCGCGCTCCAGATGCTCTACCAGATCGACGTCTCCGGCGTGACCGCCGAGCAGGCGGTGCAGTCGTACTGGGCGTACCTCGGCGCGAACCGGGAGGGCGAGGAGTTCGCCACCGAGATCGTGCGCGGGTGGGCGTCCCAGCGTGACCGCATCGACGGGGTGATCCGCGAGGTCAGCCAGCACTGGCGGCTCGAGCGCATGGCCAAGGTCGACCGCAACATCCTCCGCATCGCCACCTACGAGCTGATGGCGATGGACGACGTGCCGCGCCGGGTCACGCTCAACGAGGCGGTGGAGCTGGCCAAGCGCTACGGCAGCGAGGGCTCGGCCGGCTTCGTCAACGGCGTCCTCGACCGCATCGCGAGCGATCTCGGGAAGGACTGATGGAGGTCCGTTTCGTCCCGCCGGATCTCCGCCGGCTCGACGAGCTGAAGTGCGAGGCCATCGCGCTGCCCTTCTTCACCGACGTGCGTCCTCTGCGGGGCGCGCTCGGCCTCCTCGACTGGCGGCTCTGCGGCCAGGTCTCGCGCCTGCTCCTGCGGGGCCACGCGAGCGGCGCCGCGGAGGAGGCGATCTTGATCCCCGCGCGCCCGCGGCTCACCTACGACAAGCTCTTCCTCTTCGGCGCAGGCGCGGCGAGCGAGTTCGACGACGCGGTCTTCGAGCAGGTGGTGGAGCGCATGCTGGTCACCCTCGATCGGGCCCGCGTGCGGGTCTCCGTGTTCGGGCTCCCGGGACGCAGCCTCGACGCGATCAGCCCCGAGCGCGCGATGGAGCTCTACCTCGAGCGCATGGGCGCGCACCCGGAGCACGACCAGGTGACCCTCATCGAGCCGCCGGACGCACAGCGGCGCATGGGCCCGGTCGTCGAGCGGGCGAAGCGACGCGAGCGCGCGCTCAGCGAGTGAGCGACGGCGGGCTCACCAGCCGCCCATCCCGACCGGGTAGCCCATCGAATAGCGGGCGTTGATCTCGCTCAGCGGGTGGAAGCCGCCCGCGTGCCGGAGGGCGTCGATCCCGAAGGGGCCGAAGTAGCCAGCCCCGCGCAGCGCGTCGGCGACCTCCTCGAACACGTCGAAGAGCGCGCGCCGCTCCTCCTCCGAGAGCGCGTCCGTCGCGCGCTCGCTCCGCCTCCACTGACCGTGCTCGGTGTGCTGCACCGTGACGACGCCGCGCTCGAGAGACCCGTCGGCGCCGAGGTGACCGTGCAGCGCCAGCTCGAGCGAGATCGCGAGCCGCGGCGCCGCGAAGACCGGCCCGATCGCCAGGCCCTTGTCGATCCACGCCAGGTCCGCCGGCCCCGGCGGGCCGTCCAGCGCGCGGTGCCCACGGCCGGTGAAGGTGAAGGCGCGGTGCAACACCCAGCGACCGCCGGTGAGGTGGCGCGCCGCGTCCGACGCGTCCCGGATCACGCGCTCTCCCTCGAGCGCGCGGATGGCGTGGGCGAAGCCGCGCGCGTTCACGCGCCGGAGCACCTCGACCGCGGGCGCGTCCGGGGCGCGGGCGCCGACCTCGCGCAGGCGGGCGAGGGCGCGCGGGGTAGGGCACCAGGCGCAGCCCAGGAGCCCGCGTGGATCGCCTCCGTCGTCGACCCACACGTCGCCCTCGGGGAGCGTGGCCGCGACCGGCGCGGCGTGGGCGCGCAGCTGCCGGGTGAGCGCCGCGCCAGGGTTGAAGCCGGGGCCGTGGGCCAGCTCGAGCTCGGCGTCGAGGTTGATCACCCAGGCGCGCCTCATGGCGGCGCGTACCGCGCGAGCGCCTCGACGAAGGCGTCGCTCATCCCCGCCCGGCGGCGGGCGTCTCGCATGATCGGCTTCCCGCGCATCACGATCGGAGTCAGCGGGGCGGGCAGGTGCGCCAGCCAGCGCTCCCACTCGAGACCGCCCGCCCAGCGCTCGAACCACTGGATGGCGAAGCGCACGTGCGGCTCCTCCTCGCGACCGACGCGCTCCTGCAGCGCCGCGCCCGCCTCGTCGCCGGCCTCACGGAAGAGGCGAGCGAAGCGCGCGCTGTGATCGAGGTTCGCGCCCTCGAAGCCGACTCCCAGCAGCGCGACGAACGCGACGGGGGACGCGACGGTCGAGACCCGCTCCCAGAACCAGTCCCGCACGCCGAAGTCGCCGACGGCGAAGCCGAGGCGCGCGAGGTGATCGGCGTACGCGGCCATGTGCCGGATCTCGTCGTCCGCGATCGCCATCAGCCCGCGCCGAAACGCGCGCGGCGTCTCCGGGAAGGCGAGCAGGGCCCAGCACATCAGCTCCGCCGCCTGGAGCTCGTGATGAAAGAAGGTGTGCATCAGCTGGGCGCGCTTCTTCGGGTCCCGGAGCGCGCCGGGTCGCGGGGTCTTTGGCGGCTTGTCGAGCGGACGCAGCGCGTCCGGCCGCCCGGGCGTGGGTCGTCGCGATGGCGGGGCGCTCTCCCAGGCGCTCGGGCGGGGGCCGGGCGAGAGCTTCTCGTCCAGCGTGCGCGCGGTGACGTAGTCCCACGCCCACCGCTCGATCGTGCCGGGCTCGGGCCGCATCGCGCGCAACGTAGGCGGGCGAGGCGCCTCGCGCACGGTCCACGTCGGCGCAGGGAGCGCGCGCGTGGATCGCGCCGTGCGGGCTGTGCGATGCTCGCGCCGCCATGGCCCCGACCCCGCGCTCCGCCGCGACACGCGCCGCACCTCCCCGCTTCCGGCGTCTCCTCCCGCTCGGGGTGATCGCCTTCCTCGCGTGCGGCGGCCCCCCCGGGCCCCGGTCCGCGGCCGACCTCGAGTCGCCCGCGCCGCCGCCGCTCCCGTGGGAGCGACAGCCTGGCGATCCACCGACCGTCTCCTCGCCCCTGGTGGCCCTGGTCGGGGGCACGGTGATGACGGCCGCGGGCCGCACCTTCGAAGACGGCGTGGTCGTGATGGAGAACGGCCGCATCCACGCGGTGGGCGCGCGGGACGAGGTGCCCGTGCCCGACGACGCGACGCGGATCGACGTCTCCGGCCGCTTCGTCACGCCCGGCCTCATCGACGCGCACTCGCACATGGGCGTCTACCCGAGCCCCCACGTGCGCGCGAACGCGGACGGAAACGAGATGGTGGACCCGGTCACGCCGGGCATGCGCGCTGCCGACGCGTTCTGGCCGCAGGACCCCCAGCTGCCGCGCGCGGTGGCGGGCGGCGTCACGACCATCCAGGTGCTGCCGGGCTCGGGCAACCTGATCGGCGGCGCGGGCGCCATCCTCAAGCTCCACCTCGGCCGCTCGGTGAGCGAGATGGAGTTCCCCGGCGCACCCGAGACGCTCAAGATGGCCTGCGGGGAGAACCCCAAGCGCGTGTACGGGCGCGGCCGGCAGTCCGCGCCGATGACGCGCATGGGCAACGTGCACGGCTACCGCGCCGCGTTCCAGGACGCGATCGAATACGGGCGCTCGTTCGAGGAGTGGCAGGCGGAGCACCAGACGTGGCAGCGAGACCGCCAGCGCTACGACGCGGCGGTCGAGGCGGGGGAGGTCGACCCGGACGCGGCGGATCCCGGAGAGGGCCCGAGCGATCCCGGCCCGGCGCCGCTCCCGCCGGAGCGCGATTTCGGGCTCGAGCGGCTGCTCGGGGCGATCCAGGGCCGCGTCCTCGTCCAGATGCACTGCTATCGCGCGGACGAGATGGCGCGCATGATCGAGGTCGGTCAGGAGCTCGGCTTCCGCATCCGCTCGTTCCACCACGCGGTCGAGGCCTACAAGATCCGGGACCTGCTCGCGCGGCACGACGTGTCGGTGAGCACCTGGGCCGACTGGTGGGGCTTCAAGCTGGAGGCCTACGACACCATCGAAGAGAACCTCCCGCTGCTCACCGAGGCGGGGGTGCGCGGCATCCTCCACTCCGACAGCGCCATGCTCGTGCAGCGGCTCAACCAGGAGGCGGCGAAGGCGATGGCCGCGGGCCGGCGCGCCGGGGTGCCGGTCACCGAGGATCAAGCCTTGCGATGGATCACCATCAACCCCGCCTGGGCCCTCGGCGTGCACGAGCAGACCGGGTCCCTCGAGGCGGGCAAGATGGCGGACGTGGTGGTCTGGAACCGGAGCCCGTTCAGCGTCTACGCCCGCGCGGATCTCGTCTTCATCGATGGGCACCAGGTCTACGACCGCGCGGCGGCGCGCCCGGTGCACGAGACCGACTTCGAGCTGGGGCAGGATCTCGAGCTCGAGAGCGGGGGTGCGCGGTGAGGGGGTGCGCGGTGAGGGGGTGCGCGGTGACCTGGTCTGTGGCCCTGGCCGTCACGATGGCGGCGGCTCCCGCCCTCGCGCAGCCCGCGGCCGCGTCCACGACCGCGCTCGTCGGCGGGACCCTGATGCCCGGCGACGGGCCGACGATCGAGAACGCCACCGTGGTGATCCGGGATGGGCGCGTGCTCAGCGTCAGCGCGGGCGGCGCGGTTCCCGCCGGGGCCGAGGAGATCGACTGCCGCGGGGCCGTGATCACCCCCGGCTTCGTCGGCACCCAGGTGCCGATGGGGCTCGTCGAGATCGAGCTCGAGCCCTCGACCGTGGACCAGGCGCCCGAAGAGGAAGACGCCGACCCCATCCGCGCCTCGTTCTCGGTGGTCGACGGCTACAACCCGATGTCCACGCTCATCCCCATCGCGCGCCGCTGGGGCGTGACGAGCGTGGTCTCGACCCCCATGGGCGGGCTGGTCAGCGGCACGAGCGGCTGGATGGACCTGCGCGGGCAGAACCTCGACCAGGTCCTCGTCGAGGCGCGGGCCGGGCTGCACGTCGACCTGGGCGACGCGGGGGTCGACGCGGGCGGCGGCGCGCGCTCCAGCGCGCTGGGCCTGCTGCGAGAGGCGTTCGACGACGCGCGACTCTACCGACAGCGGCGCGCGCAGTTCGATCGGCGCGGGCTCCGGGAGATGTCGATCTCCCGCCTCGACCTCGAGCGCATGGGAGAGGCCATCGCGGGCGACTTCCCGGTGGTCGTGCGTGTCTCGCGGGCCAACGACATCCTCCGCGTCCTCGCGTTCGCCCGTGAGCAGGGTGTGCGGCTCGTGCTCGCCGGCGCGGAGGAGGGCTGGATGGTCGCGGCGCAGATCGCGGCCGCCGACGTGCCCGTGATCCTTCAGCCGATGACGAACCTGCCCGCGCAGTTCTCGCAGCTGCACGCGCGCTACGAGAACGCGACGCTGCTGCACGCGGCGGGGGTCCGGATCGTCATCACCACGGACGGCGCGCACGGGCTCCGCAACCTGCGCCAGGAGGCGGGGAACGCGATCGCGTCGGGTCTCCCGGTCGACGCGGCGCTGCGCGCGCTCACGGTCGAGCCAGCCCGCGTGTTCCGCGTCGAGGATCGCTACGGCGCCGTCGCGCCGGGCCGCGTCGCGAACCTCGTGGTCTGGACCGGGGACCCGTTCGAGGTGACCACGTGGGCACGCCAGGTCTTCATCCGGGGCGAGCGCGTGCCGCTCACGACGCGCCAGAGCTTGCTCTTCGAGCGCTACCGCGACCTCGAGAGCGTGCCCCGAGGCATTCGCGGCCTGCCGCGCGCCCCCTCCGACTGAAGCCCCCTCCGACTGAGGCCCCCTCCGACTGAAGCCCCCTCCGACTGAGGCTCAGCGGCGGCTCACTCGGCGACTTCGACGACGACCGCGGTGATGTTGTCGCGGCCGCCGCGCGCGTTTGCGACGTCGATCAAGCGGGAGACCGCGACCTCCGGGCCGAGGGCCAGGATCGAAGGGATCTCCTCGTCCGTGAGGTAGCCGTGCAGGCCGTCCGAGCAGACCAGGAAGCGATCTCCGGGCCCCACCTCGACGCACTGGGTGTCGACCTGGACGTAGTCGCGGCTGCCGACGGCGCGCGTGATCACGTTCTTGTGCGGGCTCAGGGCGGCCTCGGCCTCGCTGATGATCCCCTGCTTCACCTGCCAGGCCACGAGCGTGTGGTCCTCGGTCAGCTGGTAGACCTTGTTCTCGCGCACGAGATAGACCCGGCTGTCGCCCACCTGCGCGACGACGGCGTGGGACTCCATGACCAGCAGGGCGCTGACGGTCGTGCCCATGCCTTTCTGGTCGGGGTCGTTCTCCGCGATCGCGAAGACCATGTAGGTCGCCGCCTGGACCGCGCTCTCCAGCAGCCGCTGGACCCCGCGGACGTTGTCTCCCGTGGGGCCCTCGTGCTGGAATTGCTCCACTGAGGCGTAGCCGCGGCGCACCATGCCGAGCACGGTGTCCACCGCCTCCTGGCTCGCGACCTCGCCGGCCGCGTGCCCGCCCATGCCATCCGCGACGACATAGAGGCCGATGTCGTTGTCGAGGATGAACGCATCCTCGTTCGACATCCTTCGCCGCCCGATGTCGGTCAATCCGACGCCGTACCTCTTCACCGTGCTGATCCCTCGGCGGGCGCAATCGGCGGATGCCGTGCCCTTCCGGGAGGCTACCGCGTCCCCCGGTGGCCTCGCAATAACATGGAATCCTCCGGATTTCTCTTCGGTTGAAGGCCTGAGTTCCCGAAGGGGGCCCGCGCCCCCTCTCGCCCGACCAGCGAAACCGGCTCGGGCTCCGGCGGCGCCGGCCGCACTTCGATGGGTTGGACGTTGAATCCACCCGGCCCGATGGCCATCTATGGAGCGATGAGGATGTACCCGACGACGAGCTTCTCCCCCGCCCGCACCCGTGTGCGCAGAGTCGCCACGCTCGGCGCGATGACCGCGCTCGCGGCGATGCTCGCGGCCCCGCAGGCGGTCGAGGCCCAGCAGGACGAGCAGCGACGCATCGAGGTCGCGCGGCGGCTGCAGGAGTCCACGGTCTCGGTCGTGAGCGGCCCCTCCACCGGCTCGGGCTTCGTGACCGGTGACGAGGGCTGGGTCGTGACCAACTCCCACGTGATCCGCCCCGCGCGTCGCTACGGCCTGGAGATCCGCTTCTCCAGCGGCACGACCCGCCGGGCGCGGATCCTCGTCGACTCCCCGGACCACGACCTCGCCGTCCTGGAGATCGAGGGCAGCACGCCGGCCCGACCGCTCCCGCTCGCGGACTCCGATTCGGTGGTGGTGGGCCAGGCGGTGCTCGCGTTCGGCAGCCCCTTCGGGCTCGACGGAACGTTGACCCAGGGCATCGTCAGCGCGCTCCGGGACGTGCCTCCCGGCTCGCGGCTCGGCGGCGGCGCGGTGCGCCGGCTCATCCAGACCGACGCGCCGATCAACCCCGGCAACTCCGGAGGCCCGCTGGTGAGCGCGGACGGCCGGGTGATCGGCGTCAACACCGCCATCCTGTCGCGCACCGGGGGCAGCCACGGCATCGGCTTCGCGGTCCCGTCGAACCACGTCACGGCGCTGCTCGAGAGCGTGCGTGAGCGGGCCCGGGTCGCCCAGACCCGCGAGGAGCAGACGCGAGAGCCGGGCGAGCGGCACGCGGACGCGACGCCCATTCCGCGACAGCCGGCCCCTCAGGCGCAGCGCCGGGCCCCCCGCGGCGCCTTCCTCGGCATCCTGGGCGACGACTACCGCGGCCGCGGCTACGCCGGCGTGCGCATCCGCGAGGTCGTGCCCGGCAGCCCCGCGGCCAGCGCGGGCCTCGCGGGCGTCGCCGATCCCGCGCCCGCCGCGGTCCAGCAGCTCGGGGTGCCCTGGACCGGCCACATCATCGTCGCGGTCGACGGCCGCCCCACGCCGTCGATGGCGCACCTCCAGCGCGCGCTCTCCCGCCACCGCCCCGGCCAGCGGACCGTGCTCACAGTCACCGTCGGCCCCGGCGCCCTGAGCGGCCAGGCCGTGGTGACCCTGGGACACGCGCCGGCCCTGGACGAGGCGAGCCCGGACGCCGACGACTGAGGCCTCACACCAACCGCGCGCGGCGGCCTCGACGTCGGATCGGGTCTATGGTTCGCCGCGATGACGGCTGGCACGGAGACCATCGACAGGGACGAGGCGCTCGACCGGGCGGTCCGCGCCACGGACCTGGACACGCTCTGGGAGGCGCTCTCGCCCCTGCGCGGGCGGCTCACCGACGATCCCGCGGTGGCGCGGGCGTGGGCGGAGGCGCTCGGCGCCACCCCGCGCCGGCCGACCCTGCGCGAGGAGGCCGAGACCCTGCTCGACGCGTGGCCTTCCGACCCCGGCATCGTCGGGGCGTGCTGCGACGCGCTGATCCGGGTCGAGGGGCGTCGCCCGGTGGACGAGCCCCCGCTCGAGGAGGGCCCGGCCTCGGTGGCCGCGACGGCGGCCGGCCGCTGCCTCGGTAAGCTCCCGGGGGAGCTCGCCCGGGACCCCGACATCGGCGGCATGCTGCACGCGCTCCGCGGGAACGCACTCGCGCTCCTCGGGCCCAAGCGCACCGACGACGCGGTCGCCGCTCTGGCCAAGGCGCTCGGCATGGAGGAGCGCGCGAGCTGGCGCTTCGATCTGGGCCTCCTCTACAAGCGGGCGGGTCGCTTCCCCGACGCCCTCGAGGCGTTCCGCGCCGCGCGCGCCGGCGAGCCCGAGCCGCGCAAGGGCACGCTGTGGAACGTGGCCATCTGCGCCACCGCCTGCGGCGAGGCGGAGACGGCGGCCGACGCGTGGACCGCGCTCGGCCTCGAGGTGCGGACGGAGTCGGGGCTCCCGTTCGTCGAGGGGCTCGAGCCCGTGCAGGTCCGGCTGCCCACGCTCGGCTCGGGCACGGACCCGACCCGCGTCGTCCCCGACGAGGCCGCAGGCTTCGAGATCGTGTGGGCCCAGCCGCTCTCCCCGTGTCATGGCGTCGTGCGGTCACCTACCCACCGCGAGGCGGCCGCCGACTTCGGCGACGTGATCCTCTGGGACGGCGCGCCGGTGGCCGTCCGCGAGCTCGAGGGCCGGCCGGTGCCGCGCTTCCCCTTCCTCGGGCGGCTCAAGGCGGGGGACGAGCGCCGCTTCCGCTTCCTCGCCCTCCAGCAAGAGGAGGGGCAGGTCGCGGCCATCGGCGAAGGGTTGCCGGAGGGCGTGGTCCTCTATCCCCACGGCGAGCGGGTCGAGATGGTCTGCCCTCGCTGCGCGGCGGGCGACACCCTCGTCAAACACGAGCACCTGCCCAAGGAGCAGCACCGGGTGGTCTTCGGCAAGCTCGTCGTGCCGGCGGAGGTGCCCCTGCCGCACTTCGCCCACGTGCTCGACGAGGCGCGCGCGGCCCAGCCGGGGGTGCTGCTCGCGATCCCGGATCTCTACGAGGCGCTCGGCGACACCGCGCAGGCGGGCAAGCACCACAAGCGCTGGGGCACGATCGAGCGGACCGCGTCGTCGTCCGGGCTCGCTGGATGAGCGAGACGGGCAGAGACTTCCTGCTGCCGTCCGAGCAGGCCAAGCACCCGGGGCTGCCCAGGCTGGACGAGCCGGTGCTGCACGAGCGCCGCGAGCGGGTCTTCATCGTGCTGGCCGGGCTCTTCCTCGGCACGCTGGCGATGCTGAACATCCTCGGCATCACCCGGTTCCTCGATCTCTCGTTCACCCTGCCGGGGCTCGGGTGGCACGTCCCGATGCCGCTCGCGGTGGGGGTGCTGCCGTACCCCGTGACGTTCCTCTGCACGGATCTGATCAGCGAATTCTACGGACGCAAGCGCGCGAACTTCGTGGTCACGGTCGGCTTGCTGCTCAACGCCTGGGTCGTCTTCATCCTCTGGGTCGGCGGAGCCCTCCCGGGCTTCGAGGGAGAGGACGCGAGCGGCGTCTTCTTCCAGGTCCGGGCGCTCGCGTTCGGCGCGGTGACCGCGTCGATGGCCGCCTACCTCGCGGCGCAGTACGTCGACGTGCAGCTCTTCCACTTCTGGAAGACGCTCACCCGCGGCAAGCACCTCTGGCTCCGGAACAACGGCTCGACCCTCGTCAGCCAGCTCGTCGACGCCATCGCCGTCACGCTCGTGACCCACTTCCTCAGCCACGCGCTCCCCATCGACGAGGCGACGGCGCTCTGGCCCCAGCTGCTGACCTTCATCGGCGCGAGCTACGTCTTCAAGATGGTCACCGCGCTCCTCGACACGGGGCCGTTCTACCTGCTGGTCCACTCGCTCGGTCGCTACCTCCGACTCCCCACCGGTCGCGAGGAGGAGGCCGCGCCGATGCCCGCGCTCGCGGAACGGGCTTGACCGGTGTGCTACGTTCCCCGCCGGCCGGGCGCTTGGTGGGGCTCCGGTCACCGATCGGAGGTCTCATGAGACGGCGAATCTCGCTGCTGGCCCTCGGGCTCTCGGCGTGTATGGCTTGGCTGGGCGCATCGGACGCGTCGGCCACGGTGATGGTCGAGGTCCCCCTCGAGCAGCTCGTTCAACGCGCGGACGCGATCGTGCACGGCACGGTCACGCGGACCGGCACGCGGCTCGAGATGCGGGAGAGCGGGCTGGAGCCGCAGACCCTCGTCACGCTCCGCGTCCATTCGTGGATCGCGGGGGAGGGCGGCGAGACGGTCACCCTGCGCGAGCTCGGCGGCACGTGGCAGGGGGGCGGCCTGCGCTTCGAAGGCACGCCTCAGTACACGGTCGGCGAGGAGGTCGTCGTCTTCCTCGAGCGCCGCGCCGAGGCACCGCACGATCTCCGCACCCTCGAGATGGTGCAGGGCAAGTTCAGCGTGCGCCACGGCGTGCCGGGGGTCCCGTCCATCGTTCGGCGCGATCTCGACGGGATCGCCTTCGCCCGCTGGGCGGACGGTCGCCAGACGGTCCAGGCCCCGGGTGAGGATCCCGCGATGCAGCTCGACGCGTTCCTCGACTTCGTGCGGCAGGTGCGGCGCGACCGGTCGGGAGGTGAGCGATGAGGCGGTCGGTCTTCGCGCTCTTCCTCGTGCTGGGGCTCCTCGCCGCGAGCACGGCCTTCGCGTGGCAGCCGATCGCCTCGGGCAACCCGGTGTGGCGCCCCCCGGTGCCGTACTCGCTCAACAGCGCAGGCTCGGCGGATCTCGGCGGCTTCGGGCCCACCGAGGCCGAGGTCCGGCGCGGCATGGACGACTGGACGCGGGTCTCCTGCACCAGCCTGACCACGCGCTACAACGGCAGCACCTCCGCGCGCGCCGGGAGCTACGAGGGCACCTCCACCATCGGGTGGGTGGAGTCCGGCTGGCGCCACGGCAGCAGCGCGATCGGCGTGACCGGCCCGCGCTGGGGCCGGAACATCATCGAAGCCGACATGGAGATGAACGGGGTCAACTTCACCTGGACCACCGGCGGCGGCAGCTTCAGCAACGTCAACACGTACTCCATCGTGTTGCACGAGGGCGGTCACTACTACGGCCTCGGGCACACCAACGTGCGCGGCTCCTCGATGTGGCCGAGCTACGGCGGCGGCATCATCGGCCTCGGGCCCGACGACGAGAACGGCATCTGCGCCCTCTACCCGGGCAGCGGCAGCGACTGCACGACGACCGGCTGCCCCAGCGGGCAGGAGTGCGTGGACGGCACCTGCGAGGCGATGGTCGGTGACGGCACGGTGTGCGCGCCGTGCAGCGACTCCAGCCAGTGCGGCGGCGCGAGTGACTACTGCCTCGGCTATCCGGACGGCGCTGGCTACTGCGGCCGCGCGTGCGGCTCCGACGCGGACTGCGGCGGCGATCGGTGCGTCTCGACGAGCGCGGGGCGGCAGTGCATCCGCGTCTCGGGCAGCACGCCGAGCTGCGCGGGCACGGCGCCCGGCGGCTGCACCAACGACGGCGACTGCGCGGCGGATCAGATCTGCTCCGGCGGCTCGTGCGTGGCGCGCCCGACCGGCGGCACCGGTCTCGGCGAGGCGTGCACCAGCGACGACGCGTGCAACTCGGGCCTCTGCCTGGCGGGCACCTGCACCCAGAGCTGCGACTGGCTGAACCCCGGGGGCTCGTGCCCCGGCGGGTTCTACTGCGACGCGGACGCCTCGACGAGCTGTGACGTGGGCTACTGCGTGCGCGGCGGCGCGGGCGCGGGGGGCCTCGGCGACGCCTGCACCAGCGACACCGACTGCGGCACGCTCGTCTGCGACGGCGGGGTGTGCGCGCAGAGCTGCATCCCGGACGGGGCGGCCACGTGTCCCGCGGGCTACGCCTGCGCCATCGGCGCGCTGCCGTGTCGGGGGACCTGCCGCCGCTCGGGCGCGCCGGGCGACGGCTGCGAGGTCAACGACGACTGCACGAGCGGCATCTGCGCCGCGCGCGGCGACGACAGCTTCTGCACGGAGCTCTGCACGGACGAGATGCCGTGCCCCGACCGCTTCACCTGCACGCCGGTCGGCGAGTCGACGAGCGTGTGCGTGCCCGACTTCGGTGGCCTCGGGACGTCGTGCGAGGACAACGGCGAGTGCCTGAGCGGGATCTGCGCGGTGGAGGGCGACGACACCTACTGCACGCGGCTCTGCGACGACATGACGCCGTGCCCCGGAGGCGGCTTCACGTGCGTGGCCACCGCCGATCCGACGGTGCGGATCTGTCAGCCGGTGGCGGGGACATCCGGCGGCTGCGGCTGCCGTGTCTCGGGGCAGCCTGCCTCACGCGGCGTCTGGCTGCTGGGCCTGCTCGCGGCCGCGGTCGGGGTCTTCTTGCGACGCCGCCGCGGCTGAGCTGCGCCCAACGCCTGGCCCCCTCGGCAGTCCCCCTCGACATGGGCGGGCGCCGACACCATGCTCGCCGCCCCGACGTGAGTGAAGCGAGCGCATCGGCGGAGCGGCCCACCCTCTGGGGGGCCGTTCGGCCCTACCGGCGTCAGCTGGCGATCGGGATCTTCTTTCTCCTCTGCACGAACGCGGCCGAGAAGTCGATCCCGTGGCTGCTCCAGCACGCCCTCGACGCCCTGCAGGCCGACGACCTCGGCACGGTGCGGGATCTGTCGCTCGTGGTGGTGGGCGTCGCGGCGGTGATGTGGCTGGTCCGCACGCTGTCGCGGATCTGGATCTTCAACGTCGGCCGCGACGTGGAGTTCGATCTGCGCAACCGGGTGCTGCAGCGGATCCATCTGCTCGGGCCGAGCTTCTTCCGGAAGATGCCGACCGGCGAGATCATGAGCCGCGCGACGAACGACCTCGGGCAGCTGCGGCTGCTCGTCGGCTTCGCGGGGCTCAACGTCGTCAACTCGACCATCGCCTTCGTCTCCGCGATCGCGCTGATGATCGCGATCAGCCCCGAGCTGACGCTCTACGCGCTCGCGCCGTACCCGCTGCTGATGCTGGCGACGCGAGGCTTCGGCTCGGCGATCTACCGCGCGTCGACCGACAACCAGGCCGCGCTCGGGCACCTCAGCGACCGGGCCAACGAGAACGTGGCCGGCGTCCGGCTCGTGCGCGCCATGGCGCTCGAGGGCCGCGAGCGAGATCGCTTCGGCGAGGCGAACGAGGGCGCCGTCCGGACCACCATGCGGCTGGTGCTCCTGCGCGGCCTGATGTGGCCCGTGCTGCTCGGCGTCTCCTCGCTGGGCACGCTCATCGCGCTCTGGCTCGGCATGCAGCGGGTCTTCGACGGGGAGCTGACCGTCGGGCAGTACGCCGCGTTCGACGCCTACCTCGCGCTCCTCGTCTGGCCCACGCTCGCGTTCGGCTACATCCTCAGCGTCGTCCAGCGGGGCAGGGCGTCGTTCGAGCGCGTGGTGGAGATCCTCACCGCCGAGCCGGAGGTGAAGGAGCCGGAGTCGCCCGCGCGCGCGGACGGGCCGGGCGCGCTCTCGGTGGACGGTCTGAGCTTCGCCTACGGCGACGCGCAGGTGCTCGACCGCATCTCGCTCGAGGTCGCGGCGGGCGGCTCGGTGGCGGTGCTCGGGCCCACGGGGAGCGGCAAGTCCACGCTGGCCGCGCTCCTGCCGCGGCTGCTCCCCACGCCGAAGGGCGCCGTCGCGCTCGACGGGGTGGACGTGACGGAGCTCGAGCTGCGCTCCCTCCGCGAGAGCGTGGGCTACGCGCAGCAGGAGCCCTTCCTGTTCTCCACCACGGTGGAGCGGAACCTGAAGCTCGCGCTCGACGACCCCGAGGGCCCCGACGCCGACGCGCGCATCCGTCACGCGGCGGCCGAGGCGAGCGTGCTCGAGGAGGTCGAGTCGATGCCCAAGGGCTTCGAGACCATCGTCGGCGAGCGCGGCGTGCAGCTCTCGGGCGGTCAGCGGCAGCGCCTCTCGCTCGCGCGCGCGCTGCTCAACGAGCCGAAGGTCCTGGTCCTCGACGACCCGCTCAGCGCGGTGGACGCGGAGACCGAGGCCGACATCCTCGCCGCGCTCGACCGCGCCAAGCAGCAGCGGACCTTCGTGCTGATCACGAACCGCGTCGCGGCCGCGGCCCGCACCGACCGGGTGCTCGTGCTCGACGAGGGGCGCATCGTCGAGTCGGGCACGCACGACGAACTGGTCGCGTCGGACGGCCTCTACGCGCGCATCGCCGCGCGGCAGCGTCTCGAAGAGGAGCTGGCGGAGCTGTGAGCGCGGACGCCCCGACGACCGCCGGCGCGCGGCCGGCGCAGCTCGCGCCTCCCGAGGAGGAGCTGCGGCACGAGATGAACGCGGACCTGGCGCTGCTCCGGCGGCTGGTCCCGTACGCGAAGCGTCACTGGGTGCTCTTCGGCGTCGCCTTCGCGATGATGCCCGTGGTCAGCCTCGCCGCGCTCTACCAGGAGCTGCTGAAGAAGGACGCCATCGACGCGGCGATCGTCGAGCACTCCACCGAGGCGCTCAGCACCGCGGTCTGGCTCTTCCTCGTCGCGATCGTCGTGCAGTTCACCGCGAGCTTCGCCCAGACCTACCTCATGCAGATGGCGGGGCAGCGGGTGCTCGCGCGGCTGCGCATGGACACGTTCGAGAAGATCCAGCGCCTCCACATCGACTACTTCGACCGGACGCCCGTGGGCAAGGTCGTCACCCGGGTCACGAACGACGCCGACACCCTCGGGGAGCTCTTCGCCTCGGGCGCGGTGCTCGCGCTCGCCGATCTGTTGATGCTGGTCGGCATCGTCGGCTTCATGCTCTACCTCGACTGGCGGCTGACCCTGGTGGCGCTGACCGCGCTGCCCCCGCTGCTCGTGGTGGTGAACCTCTTCCGCCGCTTCGCGCGCGACGCCTTCCGCCGCATCCGCACCCGCATCGCGCAGCTCAACGCCTACCTCGCCGAGCAGGTCCAGGGCGTGGCCATCGTGCAGGCGTTCGGCCGCGAGGCGGAGTGCCTGGCCGAGTACGAGCAGATCAACGCCGCCTACCGCGACGCCAACCACCAATCGATCCGCTACGACGCGCTGCTCTACTCGGTCGTGGAGTCGGTCAGCGCGGTCACCATCGCGCTGGTGCTCTGGTACGCGGCGGTGCGGCTCGGAGACATCCCCGCGGCCGAGACCGCGCCGTGGGTGGGCACGGTGGTCGCGTTCTACGGCTACATCCGACGCTTCTTCGTGCCCATCCGGGACCTCAGCCAGAAGTTCACCATCGTGCAGTCCTCGCTCGCCGCGGCGGAGCGCATCTTCGGCGTCCTCGACATGGAGGAGCACGACGCGCCCGCGGGGGTGCCCGTCCCCGAGCGAGAGGCCGATCCGGACGACGTCGCGCTCTCGTTCCACGACGTGACCTTCGGCTATCGCGAGGACATCGAGATCCTGAAGCGGGTCAGCTTCACGGCGCAGCGCGGGGAGAAGATCGCGATCGTCGGCGCGACGGGGGCGGGCAAGACCACGGTGACCTCGCTGCTGCTGCGCCTCTACGACGTGTGGGAGGGCAACGTGCGGGTGGGCGGAGACGACGTCCGCTCGCTGTCGCCGGCCGCGCTCCGCCGTCGCTTCGCCGTCGTCTCGCAGGACGTCTTCCTCTTCGCCGGCACGGTGCTCGAGAACGTGGCCGTCGGAGACGTCACCCCGGACGCGGACCGGGCGGAGATGGCGCTGAAGCAGGTGGGGGCCTGGGATCTCGTGATGCGCCGCGCGGGCGGGCTCGAGGGCCGCGTCGACGAGCGCGGCGCGAACTTCAGCGCCGGGGAGCGGCAGCTGCTCGCGTTCGCGCGCGCTCTCTACGTCGACCGCGACGTGCTCATCCTCGACGAGGCCACGGCCAGCATCGACAGCGAGACCGAGGCGCGCCTCCAGCAGGCCATCGAGCGGGTGCTCGAGAACCGCACGGCGATCGTGATCGCGCACCGGCTGTCGACCATTCGCAAGGCCGACCGGATCCTCGTGTTCCACAAGGGCCGCATCGTCGAGCAGGGCACCCACCGGGAGTTGCTGGAGCACGGCGGCGTCTACGCGCGCCTCCACCGGCTGCAGTTCGCGGAGTCCTCCGCCGAGGCGGCGACGGAAATCTGACGAGACGCGAACCGTACAACTCGCGCGAACCTCGGGGAATCGCTTATACTTCCTGACATCGGCGCGGGGGAGGTCCTGGCGCCAACGCCTCGTGATGGGGGCGGACGGGTGATCCGAGCGGCGCGGGCCGTACGGGTCACTGGCGGGCACGCCGCCATGGCCGCGACATGGAAGAGCAAGCTCCGGTCCTCTACGGCAAGTATCAGCTCCTCGACCTGCTCGCTCGCGGCGGGATGGCCGAGGTGTTCAAGGCCAAGTCGCACGGCGTCGAGGGCTTCGAGAAGATCCTCGTCATCAAGCGGATCCTCCCCGAGCTGAGCGAGAACCCGCAGTTCGTCGAGATGTTCATCAACGAGGCGAAGATCGCCGTCTCGCTGAGCCACGCGAACATCGTGCAGGTCTTCGACCTCGGCCGGGCCGACGAGCGCTACTTCATCGCGATGGAGTACGTCGCGGGCTACGACCTCGCGACCATCCTCGCGCGCGGCAAGAAGCTCAACAAGCCCATCCCGCAGGAGCTCGCGGTCTACGTGGTCAGCGAGGTCGCCAAGGGCCTCGACTACGCGCACCGCCGACGCGACGCGCAGCTCAAGCCGCTCCACATCGTGCACCGCGACGTGAGCCCGCAGAACGCGCTCATCAGCTTCGAGGGCGAGGTGAAGCTCACCGACTTCGGCATCGCGCAGGCGGCGATGGCGGTCGAGGAGAAGACCGACGCCGGCGTGCTCAAGGGGAAGTACGCCTACATGTCGCCCGAGCAGGCGCGCGGGGAGGCGGTCGACGGGCGCACGGATCTCTTCGCCCTCGGCACGGTGCTCTACGAGCTGCTCTCCGGGCAGAACCCGTTCTACGTGCCGGAGAGCTCCTACGAGACGCTCCGCAAGGTGCGGGAGCACGACTTCACGCCGCTCTCGGCGCGGCTGCCCGAGATCCCGAAGGAGCTCGCGGCCATCGTCGAGCGCGCGATGAGCGCCACGGCCGACGAGCGACAGCCCAACGCGGGCGCGCTCTACGAGGAGCTCGTCCAGTTCCTGTACTCGAGCGGCCGCCGCGTGGGCGGGCACGACCTCGCCGACTTCCTGCTCGAGCTCCGGCGGGCGAGCGAGATGGCCGCGCAGGCCCCCGACGACGCGCGGCTGCGCGCGGTCTTCGACCAGGAGGCGAGCAGCAGCCCCGCCTACGCCCCGGAGGCCACCCCGGTCGAGGTGCCGGTGGCGCGGACCGGCGCGCGCCGCAGCAACCGGCCGCGTCGCACGCTGAGCACGATCACGCAGGAGCGTCGGGACATCACGGCCCTCGTCGTGCGCTCCCCCGACGCGCGCTTCCTGCACGACCCGGTGATCGAGCGGCTGCTCAAGCGCTTCGGCGGCATGGAGGTGCCCTACGAGCCGCCGCCCGGGACCTCGCCGACGCTGCTCGCGCTCTTCGGGGTGCGCGATCCGGACGGGCGCGACACGGAGGCGGCGGCGAGCTGCGCGCTGCGCATCGCCCGATCGGCGCGCTCGGGCACACAGACCGGCCGGCCGGGCGTCGCGGTGCAGGTCGGCATCGACTGCGGTCGCATGCTGGTCGGGCTCGACGGCGAGCCGGTGCGCGACGATCAGTTCGAGCAGATCGCGGGTCGCGCCCGCGCGCTCGCCGACCGGGCCCCGAGCGGCCACGTCTGGGTCAGCCCGGAGGGTCGCCGCGCCATCGCGGGGCTCTTCAAGGCCACGCCGACGGGGGAGGGCGACGCGCCCTTCGTGGTCGAGGAGGAGCGCTCGCTCGCGGACGCGTCGGGCAAGTACGTCGGCCGCCGCGACGAGCTGCGCCGCATGGGGGAGCTGCTCGCGGCCGCGAACCGCGGACGCATGAAGGTGATCGGGATCGTCGGTGAGCCCGGCTCCGGCAAGACCCGCTTCCTGCTCGAGACGCGTCGGCGGCTCAAGCTCGGCGGGCACGACGTGGGCATGTACGTCGCCAGCTGCGCGCGGCAGGGGCGGAGCGTCCCGCTGAGCGCGATGCAAGAGATGCTGCGCACGATCCTGGGCATCGACGAGCTCGAGGCCGAGGCGGAGGCGCGCGAGAAGATCGGGCGGCTGCGCGAGCTCGGGCTCGGCCCCGGTGAGATCGCCGCCGTCACCGTCGCCCTCGGCGTCGCCCTCGAGGACGAGAGCGCGATCGAGAACCCGGCGCAGATGCTGCGGCCGGCGCTGGGGCGCATCGCGCTGAAGCTCGCCGAGGACCGCCTGACGGTCTTCGCGTGGGACGGCGCCGAGAGCATGGACGACGAGTCCCAGGCGCTCCTGGACGGCTTGATCCGCGACACGCGCGACGCGCGCATGGCGGTGGTGCTGTCCTATCGCCCGGGCTTCGTGCACGCGTGGGCGGACGTGCCGAGCTACTTCGAGCTCCCGCTCGGCCCGATGAGCGACGAGGACGTGGCGCGGCTGACCGGCACCCGGCTCGCGGCCGAGGAGGTCCCGCTCGATCTCCTCCGCGAGGTCACGGCCAAGAGCGGCGGCAACCCGCTCTACGTCGAGGAGTACCTCAAGGCCCTCGCCGACGCGGGCGCCATCAAGGTCCACGGCGGGCGGGTCGACTACGACGTCGAGGTCGCGGAGGTGGAGGTCCCCAAGACCCTGCGCGGCATCGTGTCGTCGCGGCTGTCGCGCCTGGGGCCGACCGACCGGGGGCTGCTGCAGGTCGCGAGCGTGGCGGGAGAGCGCTTCAGCGCCGAGCTGCTGGCCCACGTGATGGGCGAGAGCCCCGAGCAGGTGGCGCAGGCGCTCGACGTCCTGGAGGGGCGCGGGCTCGTGACGCGCGGCAACGCCGAGTACGACTTCCAGCACGAGCTCATCGGCGAGGTGCTGCGCGACGGGCTGACGCTCGAGTCGAAGCGCGAGCTCCACGCGGCGGTGGCCGACGGGCTGGAGATGCTGCACTCCGATCGCCTGGACGAGCTGGCCGAGAAGCTCGCCGCGCACCGGCGCGAGTCGGGCGACCGGCAGGGCGCGGTGGACTACCTGGTGCGCGCCGCGGAGCGCCTCCGGGTCGAGCACTCGCTCGGCGGCGCGGTCACGGCGCTCGAGCGCGCCATCGACGTGCTGTCGCAGATGGCCGAGCCGGACCGCGATCGGATGATCGAGCTGTACGCGCAGATCGGCGATCTGTGCTTTCGCAGCCGCGACCTCGAGGGCGGCGCGCGCCGCATGGCCTCCGCGGTCGAGCTCTGTGAAGCGCTGGACCGCGAGCGCGACGTCGCCCGCTTCAGCATGCTGCGCGGCCGGCTGCTGGTGAACATGCCCGTCAGCTCGCAGGAGGGCCGCCGCTGGCTCGACCGCGCGGGCGAGCTCGCGCGCCGCATCGACGACCGCCGGCTGCTCCATGACGTGACGCTCGCCACGGCGGAGGCGGACATCCGGCTCGGTGAGCACCGGAGCGCCAGCCAGCACTTCGAGGAGGCGCTCGCGCTCAGCCGCGAGCTCCGGGACACGGAGGCGCAGGTCCGCGCGCTCATCCCGCTCGCGCTCGCCAGCGCCTCGGATGGCCGCACCGACCGGGCGCTCCAGGCGCTCGAGGAGGCGCGGCGCCTGGGCGGCGAGGAGAGCGACCGCTTCACCGAGTGCGAGATGCTGAAGATGGAGGCGCTGACGCACTTCTTCGCCAACGACTACGAGCGCTGCCGCGCCGCCTCGAGCCAGGCGCTGGAGCTCGCCAAGGAGTACGGGCTCACCTACGAGGCGGCGGTCAACGCCCACAACCTCGGCGAGGCGCACCTCCGGCTCGGCGACTACAAGCGCGCGTTCGCCTCCCTGCGCTACAGCTACGAGGTCGCCCGCGACCACGGCTGGGAGAAGCTGCAGTGGTCGAACATGCGGGTGCTCGGGTTCATCGACGCGACCCGCTTCGGCAGCAAGGAGGGCCGCGAGCACGTGGTCCGCGCGAACGAGTTCGCCGAGCGGCACGGCTTCGTGTGGGACCTGATCCAGGGCCGCTACTACCTGGCCATCGTCGACCAGGGGCGCGGCGACGACGACGCGGCGCGCGGTGGGCTCCGCGACATCCTCCGCCTCGCGGCCGAGCACGGCTTCAGCGACTACGTGAAGGCGGCGGAGAAGGCGCTCCGCGCCCTCGACCAGGGCTCGACGATCCAGCTGCCCGGCTGACGAGAGCCCGCCTGGGAAACGAAAAGAGGCGCAGCACCCGGGGGTGTCTGCGCCTTCTTCAGGTCTGCCGTGCGAGGCCGGTTACTCGGCGGCTTCGTCGGTC
>SHBB01000091.1 GCA_004213565.1 Sandaracinaceae bacterium | reverse complement strand
CAGGTGGACGCCAGGTGCGTCCGCGGCCTGAGCGACACCGCGCTCGTGGAGATCTCGCCCGAGGATCTGACCCCCGAGAGCGAGTCGCAGCACGCCAAGGCGGCCGCGTTCCTGGAGACGCGCCGCGCCATCGGCGAGCTCGCGCTGAAGTACCTCGAGAAGCTCCCGGTCACGCGACGCATCCCGATGATCGACGGCTCGGAGATCGTCATGGTGCACGGCTCACCCGCCGACCCGACGCTCGAGATGTCGCACGACATGAGCGACGAGGAGCTGAGCGCGCTCGTGGCCGACGACCCCGCGGACGTGATCGTCTGCGGCGCCTCCCACGTCGCGTTTCAGCGGGACCTGGACGGCGTCCGCATCGTGAACGTGGGCAGCGTCGGGGAGGCCCCCGAAGGCGGCCACGCGCACTTCACGGTCATCACGCCCCGCATGGACGGAACGCTGATCGAGCAGTCGTGGGTCACGTACTGATCGCGGAGACGCGGCCGTAGACCAGCCCCGCGCGCACCTGCAGATCTCGCACGCCCGCGCGCAGCAGCGACTCGCAGAGCTCTTCCCGGGACACGGTCGGCCGGCGCCCGATCCAGCGGCGGAGCCCGCGCGGTCGAGGCATCGCCAGCGCGACGACCCCGCCCGATCGCACCCGGGCGCGGAGCGCGCGCGCGAGCGCCGCCACGTCGTCGCCGGCCGGATCGGTGCCCCACGCCGCGTCGAAGCGCTCGGGCTCCGTCCCCGTCGCCAGCGCCTCGAGCGCCTCGACCGCGACCACCCGGGAGAAGCCGGGCACGTCGGGCGGATCGCTCACGCCGACGACGAGCAGCGCGCCGCCGTCGACGATGGAGGCGACCAAGGGATCGAGAGACGCGACGCCGGCCATGACGCGATCACTCCGCGGCGTGGACCGACTCGTCGTCGGACGGCGTGGGTCGGCGCAGGATCTCCACCCGGCGCACGTGGCGCTCGTCCGCCTCGCGCACGATCAGCTCGAAGCCGTGCGCCTGGATGGACTCCCCCTCGTCCGGCACGCGGCCCGCGATCTCCACGACCATCCCGCCGACCGAGTCGTAGTCGCCGACCGCGTCCTCGAAGTCCGCCTCGAGCTCCTCCGCCAGGTCGTAGACGCTGACCCGCGCGTCGACCCACCACCGACCGTCCGCGATCTCGCGGATCATCGGCTCCTCGGTGTCGTGCTCGTCCTGGATCTCGCCCACGATCTCCTCGACGATGTCCTCGAGCGTGACGATGCCGCTCGTGCCGCCGAACTCGTCGACCACCACCGCGAGGTGGAAGCGGCGCGCCTGCATCTCTCGCAGGAGCTGACCGATCTTGTGGGTCTCGGACACGAAGAACACCGGCCGCCGGATGATCCGGTCCAGCGTCTGCGCGTCCTTCAGGTCCCCGTCCAGCATGCCGTCCTTGAGCATGCGGAAGAGGTCCTTCGCGTAGAGGATGCCCTCGATCTGGTCGACGCGATCCCGGAACACCGGGTAGCGGCTGTGGCCCTCGCGCACGATGCTCTCGAGCACGTCGCCGAGCGGCGTCCCGATCTCGATGGCCTTCATCTGGGTGCGCGGGACCATCACCTCGCGCGCCACGGTGTCCTTGAACTCGAGGACGCTCAGGAGCAGCTCCGCGAAGTCCTCCGGGATCGAGCCGCTCTCCTCGCGCTGCTCGATCATGTGCTCGACCTCGCGCACCGCGTGATCCCCCTCGCTCGGCGGCGGCGGCGCGGGGAAGCGACGGTTCAGGAAGAGCACGAGGGCGCCCAGCGGGACCCCGAACGGCCAGACGAGCAGCTCCACTGGCCGAAGCCAGCGCGCCATCGGCAAGGTCCAGCTGACCGCGCGGGCGCGCGCCACCGCGCCGAAGCCGACCGCGAGCGCGGCGTAGAGGAGCGCCACCCCCGCCAGGCCGAGCCCCGTGACCCACCACGGCCCGAGCTTGTCCGAGAGCCGGACGGTCAGCCCGACCGCGACGACGATCGCGATCACGCGCCCCGTCAGCAGCCGGGTGTGCAGGTGCGGCAGCTCGTTCAGGATGCGTGACGCGGTCCGCGCGTCGCGGCCCTCCTCCTCACCCGCCGCCAGGAAGCGCACCTCACCGAACGTGGTGATGGCTCCCTCGAGAGCGGAGAGGGCGGCACCCGCCACGATCGACGTGAGGATCGCGACGAGCTCGATACCTGGACCTTCGAGTGATTCGCTCAACGTGGCTCTCCGCCCGATCCGCGGCCGCTTTCCCCGCTCCCCCGATGACGTACGGAGATCGAACGCGGCCGCGCCGATCTGGGCCTTCCCCAGTGGGCAGGGTCGAGATTAATCCCACGAATCGGCCACCGCAAGCAGTCGCGACCCGTCACCAAACAGAGGCGCGGCTCAGTCACGGAAGCAGATCGCTCCCATCTCGAGCAGCTCCACCAGGGTTCGGAGCGCGTCGAGCCGCTGCATGCTGCTGATGTCGATCAGCTCCTCGAGCGTGTGCGCCCCGTCCACGCGCGAGAGGAGGAAGCCAGCGCGGTGGTCGAGCCCGAGCCACCGGACCTCTTCGTCCTCCACCGCGAGCGCGGGGCGACGGTCGAGCGGGCCCAGGCGCGAGCCGTAGAGAGACGCGAGCTTCTCGCGGCACGTGCGTGAGATCCGCGCGGCCTCCTCGTGGCGCTCGTGCCGCCCGAGGATCAGCTCGGCCACCCGCAGGGCCGTGGTGTAGTCGCCGAGCGCGAAGCGATCGTGCATCTCGGACGAGAGGTCGATGGTGGGGCTCGAGGGACGCGAGCGGCGGGCCACGAGGCCCAGCGCGCCAGCCTCCTCCTCCCCCTCGATCGGGAAGGCGGGCTGACTCGGAGGCCGCGAGCGCGACGGCCGCTCACGGGACCAGCCGTCCTGGACGTCGTCCGAGACGGTCGGCTCGGCCAGCTCCGAGGTGGCGGGCGGGAGGCGCAGCTCGCCGGCCTCCGGTGACGACTCCCCGTCGGTCTCGCCCGGGAGCAAGAGCGGCGGCGCGCTCAGACGAAGCGTCACGCGCTCGCGCTTCTTGAAAGGGCGGGAGGCCCCTTCTCGCGGAGGCGCGCCGTCTTCCTCGAGGTCGCTCTCCCCGTCCTCGCCCATCGCGTCCGTCAGGCGATCTTGCCGACGACGCCCTTGAACATGCGCTGCGTGCGCGCGAGGGCGTCGATCTGCTCCTTCAGCGCCTGGGTGTCGCCCTGCTCCATGAGCTGCTGGGCGCGCTCCACGACCGCGCGGGCCTTCTCGATGGCGTCGCGCCCGAAGTCGCTGCCCGCGACCACTTCCTCGACCTTGGGGAAGAGCTTCTCGATCTCGGCGATGAGGGTCTCGGCCTCCTGCTTCGCCTTCTCGTGCTCTTCGTCCGCGCGCCGCGTGACCGCGTAGTCGCGCGCGTCGTTCATCATGTCCTCGAGCTCGTCCTGGGTCAGGCCGCTCGTCGAGGTGACGGTGATGGACTGGGCCTTGCCGGTCTCGAGGTCCTTCGCGTGCACGCTGACGATGCCGTCCGCGTTGATCTCGAAGGTCACCTCGACCTCGACCTGACCGGCCTGGGCGCGACGGAGCCCGGTGAGGATGAACTCGCCGAGCAGCTCGTTCTCGTCCGCGCGGCGGCTCTCGCCCTGCATGACGAGGATCTTCACCGCCGTCTGGTTCTCACGGACGGTCGTGAAGATCTTGCTGCGCGAGGTCGGGACGGTGCTGTTCTGCGGGATCAGCTCCTCGAAGTAGCCGCCCACGACCATGATGCCGAGGGTGTGCGGCGTGACGTCGAGCAGCACCATGTCGTGGCTCTCGTCGACGAGGGCCGCGCCCTGGATCGCCGCGCCGAGCGCGACGACCTCGTCCGGGTGCACGCCCTTGCAGGGCTCGCGCTCGAAGAACTCCGCCACCGAGGACTGCACGCGGGGCATGCGCGTCATGCCGCCCACGAGCACCACGTCCTCGATGTCCTCCTTGTCGAGGCCGGCCTCCTCGAGGGTCATCTCGCAGATCTGCACCGTGCGAGAGACGAGGTCGTCGGTGAGCTCCTCGAGCTGACCGCGGGTGAGGAGCTTCTGGAGGTGCAGCGCCTCGTTGCGCGCGCTCGAGATGATGAACGGGAGGTTCACCTCGGTCTCGACCACGCTCGAGAGCTCGCACTTCGCCTTCTCGGCCGCGTCCTTGAGGCGCTGGAGCGCCATCCGGTCCTGCCGTAGATCGATGTCGTTCTCGGTCCGGAAGCCGTCGACCAGCCAGTCGATGATGCGCTGGTCGAAGTCCTCGCCGCCGAGGAAGGTGTCGCCCGCGGTGGAGACGACCTTGAAGACGCCCGTCGAGCTGATCTCCATGATGGAGATGTCGAACGTGCCGCCGCCGAGATCGTAGACCGCGATGGTGCGGTCGATGTTCTTGCCGAAGCCGTAGGCCAGCGCGGCCGCGGTGGGCTCGTTGATGATCCGGATGACGTCCAGGCCCGCGATCGCGCCCGAGTCCTTGGTCGCCTGCCGCTGGCCGTCGTTGAAGTACGCGGGCACGGTGATGACCGACTTGAGGACCTCCTGACCGAGGTAGTCCTCCGCGATCATCTTCATCTCCTGAAGGATCATCGCGCTGACCTCGGGCACGCTGTAGACCTTGTCGCGCAGCTGGAGGCGCGGGTCGTTGTGCGGGCCCTCGACGATGCGGTACGGCGCGGACGCCATGGCGTTCTGCACCTGGCTGCTGTCGAACTTCCGCCCGATCAGCCGCTTGGCCGCGTACACCGTGTTCTCGGCGTTGGTGACGGCCTGACGCTTGGCGATGTGCCCCACGAGGCGCTTGCCCGCCTCGGTGATGGCGACCATCGAGGGGGTCGTCTTGTACCCGCCACGGTTGGCGATGACGATGGGGGTGCCACCTTCAACCACTGCTACGCAGGAGTTGAACGTCCCCAAGTCGATGCCGATGACCTTCTCCATGGGTCTCCTCAATCCGCCCTAGGAATGCGCCGGCCTCGGCCAGCTCGCACCAGACGCTCCCCAACACGGATCGGATACCACGATTCGTGCCGAAAGCGATGGGTATTCACTTCTCGATGTCTGGTGTCAGCCATCCAGATCGCGAAGGAGATTCTCGACCATCTCGTCGCCTGGGTCCAGCGCTGCCGCGCGCTGGAGCACTCGACGGGCGTTCAGGTGGAGGCCCGCCGCGATGTAGATCCGACCGAGCGCGCGGAGATTGTCGATGTTCTCCGGCTCGAGCTCCGCCGCCCTCTGGGCGTAGGCCTGCGCCTTGTGGAGGTCCCCCTTCGCCTCGACGAGCGCCTCCGCGGCGAGGCGCGCGGCCTTCGCGTCGTGCGGGCGACCGTCGGAGACCTTCGCCCAGCTGATGGCGGCCGCGCCCCACTTGCCGTGGCGCTGCTCGTAGAGGGCCTGCTCCTCGTAGGTGGTCGAGAGCGACGAGGCCAGCTCGGCGTTGAGCGCGGCGTGCTGCTCGCGAAGCTCTTCGTCTTCGGGCTCCAGCGCCACCGCGAGACGAAGCTCCTGCGCCGCCGCCGTGAGGTCTCCCTTGCGACGGGCCCGCTCGGCCATGAGCACGTGGCGCTGGACCCGATCGAGGCCGCCCGTCTGGGTCGCGCTCTGCTTCAGGCTCCCGGCCAGGCTCTTGAGCAGCCCTCGCCGGTCGCTCTTGGGCGGCGGATCCGTCGAAGGCGCCGCGGCAGGGTTCACGGGCGGGGACGACGAGCCCCCACGGCGGACCGACGCGGCGCGCGCGGCGTGGCGGAGCTTGCGCGCCATCAGCTCCTTGGCGCGCTGGAGCCCCGCCTCGGACATCTTCCGGTCGGGCGTGGCGTCGCTCGGGTCGGGCGGCTCGCTGCCCTCGGACGGCTCGGCCGTCTCGCTGGCGGCCTCCTTCGCGGCCGTCTCCGCCTCGGCCGTATCCTTCGTGGCCGTCTCCGCCGCGGACAGCAACCGGCCCGCCGCGAGATCCGCCTCGAGCTTCGCGGCCTCCTCGGCCGCCCGGGAGGCCTCCTCTTCACCGACTGCGTCGAGCTCCCCCGCGGCGCGCTCGACGGCGCGCGTCTGGTCCTGGAGCCCGAGGTAGCGGTCGTAGTCGGCCCGGGGGCGCTTCTTGCCGAGCACCTCGTAGGCCTCGGTGAGGCGGTGGAAGATCGCCTCCATCTTGGCTTTGTACGAGCCCAGCTTCTTCCGGAACATGGTGTCCGGGTGGAACACCTTCGACAGGGTGAAGTACGCGTGCCGGATGTCCTTGCGGTCGGCGTCGCGCTCCACCCCGAGGACCCGGTAGTGGTCGAGCAGGTCGAGGGCGAAGTACAGGTCGTCGATGCGCTTGCGGCGCGCGGCGTCGAGGTCCAGGTCGTCGTCCTCGTCGACCTCCTCCGCGTCCATGGAGACGGCGTCGTCGGGCGGGGCCATGGCGTCGGCGTCGACCACGTCGGAGGTGTCCTCGTCGACCTCGTCCACCTCGTTCGGGGACGGCGGCGAGGGGGCGGGCTGGGCGTCATCGTCCATCAAATCCTGCGCTGCGTCGGCCAACGCGGCGGCGGCGTCGGCCAGCCCTTCCAGCTCGGGCGCTCCATCGGGCGCAACCGGCGGCGGGCGCACGGTCTCCGCCGTGCCGATGATCTCCGCCTCGTCGGCCTCTTCGGCGTACGCCTCCAGCTCTCGCTCCGCCTCGGCCAGCAGATCGTCCGCCTCGTCCAGCTCGCCGGGCGGGAACATGCTCCCCGTGTGGGAGGCCCTCGGGGGCACGCTGGGGCTGCGCCGGCTGGTGTCGACGCGGTCCTCACGCGAGGAGACGCTCTTGTAGACGCCGTCGGTCGAGCGCGGCTTGGGCGCCGCCTTCACGATGCGCACGGGCCCACGGCGGCGGCGGTTCGCCGGGATGCGGAGCGAGGGCGGCACCACGACCGCGCCCGACGGAGTGCGGGTGGGCGGCCGGCCCGTCGCCCGCGGCAGGCTGACCGACTCGCGGGCCCACTCGACCGCGCCGTGCTCGATCAGCTTGCGCACGACGTTGGTCACGTCCTCCTCGCCGAGGTTCGTCAGATCGCCGAGCGTCGCGAGGTCGGCCGCGCCGTCGATGCGCGACAGCACGAACCCCTCCAGCGGAGAGAGCGGAAGCTCGGTGAGATCCACTCCGGCAACGAGCCGGGGAACTCTGGCGCTCTTTTCGACCATGGGGACGGCTGCTCGGGTCGGAGTCGCACCCAACCTACCACCGATCCTGGGGTGGCCGGTAGCGAGTGCGAGACGCCTGTAACCCTACAGAAACCGAGCTAATCCGGCGCGTTTCCGACCAATTGCACCAGGAGCGCCTTTTGCGCGTGCAGGCGGTTTTCTGCCTGCTTCCAGACGCGGCTCCGCGGCCCGTCGATCACGCCGGCCGAGACCTCCTCGCCGCGGTGCGCGGGGAGGCAGTGCAGGAAGATCCCGTCGGGCGCGGCGCGTTCCATGAGCGCCTCGTCCACGCAGAAGCCGGCGAACGCGGCCTGCCGGATCGCGTTCTCCGCCTCCTGGCCCATGCTCGCCCAGACGTCGGTCGTCACGACGTGGGCGCCTTCGACCGCCTCGACCGGATCGCGCACGACGGTGACCTCGGCCCCGAGCCCGCGCGCCTCCTCGACGATGCGCGCCTCGGGGTCGTAGCCCTCGGGACACGCGAGGCGGAGCTTCATGCCGGAGCGCGCCGCCGCGTAGATCCAGGAGTGGGCCATGTTGTTCCCGTCCCCGATCCAGGCGGCGGTGATGCCCTCGAGCTTGCCGAAGCAGCCGCGCACGGTCTGCATGTCCGCGAGGAGCTGGCACGGGTGGTAGGTGTCGGACAGGCCGTTGATCACGGGGATCGTCGCGTGCTCGGCGAGGGCCTCGATGCGGTCGTGGCCGAAGGTCCGATAGACCACCGCGTGCGCGTAGCCCGAGAACATGCGCGCCGTGTCGGAGAGCGGCTCGCCTCGGCCGAGCTGCGTGTGCTCGCTGATGAGCGTCAGCGGGTGACCGCCCAGCTCGTAGACACCGACCTCGAAGGAGACGCGCGTCCGCGTGGACGCCTTCTCCAGGAGGATGACCACGGTCTTGCCGTCCAGCGGCCGCGGGTGGGCGGGCGTGCCGCGCGCGGCGGCGAGGGCGTCCGCCCGGTCCAGCAGCGCGGCGAGCTTCGCCTCGCTCAGGTCGAGCAGGGTTCGAAAGTGCTTGGTCATGCCTCGACGGTCTCCAGCAAGCGGCCCACGCGCGCCAGGGCCTCGTCGATCTCGGCCGCCTCGACGTTGAGCGGCGGCGCCATGCGCAGCACGGTGCCTCCCGCGATGGACGCGAGCATCTTCTCCTCGTCGCGGAGCCGACCGTAGATCTCTCGCGCGTCCACGGAGTCGGCCAGCCGGATGCCCTGGAGCAGCCCGTGGCCCCGCGCCTCGGCCGCGGCCGGCGCGCGCTCGACGACGCGGCGCAGCCCCGCCGACAGGTGCTCCCCCATCGCCTTGGCGTTCGCGAGCAGGTCCTCTTCGTCCATGATGGACAGGACCGCGAGCCCGGCCGCGCAGGCGAGCGGGTTGCCGCCGAAGGTGCTGGCGTGGGTGCCCGGCGGCAGGCCGTCCGCGACGTGCTCCCGCACCGCGATGGCGCCGATGGGGAAGCCGCCGCCCATGCCCTTGGCGAGCGAGCAGCCGTCGGGGATCACGCCGCTTCGCTCGTACGCCAGGAAGGTGCCGGTCCGCCCGAAGCCGGTCTGCACCTCGTCGAAGAAGAGCAGCGCGCCGGCGTCGTCGCACACCTGCCGGGCCCCGCGGAGGTACGCGTCGCTCGGCACGATGATGCCGCCCTCGCCCTGGACCGGCTCGAGGAACACCGCCGCGGTCTTGTCGTTCACGGCCGCTCTCAGCGCCTCTAGGTCGTCGTAGGGCACGTGGTGGATGCCGCCGACCATCGGGCCCATGCCCTCGTGGTATTTCGGCTGCCCGGTGAGCGCGAGCGCGCCCATGGTGCGGCCGTGGAAGCTGTGCTCGGCCGCGACGATCTCCACCCGCTCGGGGCGGCCGTGCTCGAAGTGCCAGCGCCGGGCGAGCTTGAGGAGCGCCTCGTTCGCCTCGGTCCCGCTGTTCGAGAAGTAGACCTTGTCGAACGGGGTGCGCTCGGTCAGGGCGTGGGCCAGCTCGATCGCGCGGTCGTTGTAGAACAGGTTCGACGTGTGCATCAGCCGGCCCGCCTGCGCCGCGATGGCCGCGGCCAGCTTCGGGTGCGAGTGGCCGACGCTGAGCACGGCGATGCCTCCGCTGAAGTCGAGGTACTCGTTGCCCTCGACGTCCTTCACGCGGCAGCCCTTCCCCTCGCTCAGCACGAAAGGCGGGGGACGGTAGTTCGGCAGCTGCGCGCCTTGCGCCAGCGCCACGAGCTCGGCGTTGGTGGCCATGCGGGGGACATAGCACGAGGGGGCGCCCGCCCACCGCGCGAACCGAGGCGCCGCGCGTCGCGCGCCCTCTGTCGCACTGGCCGACATGCGCGTGCCCGGACCGTGGGCCCGCTCGATGGCGCGCCAGCTCGACACGTGAGAGGGTCGCCGAATGCAGCTCTCGTTGGCGGCTTCGACGCTCCTCACCTTGACATGGGGCGCGACCACGCTCCTCCTCGACCTCTGATCTGTGGGCCGACGCGCTGATCGGCGACGATCTCGAGCAGCGAGCTGTGCTCACGAGATTTTCGCTTTGCGGCGCCAGTGGCCTGTGTCAGGGTCGCCGGATGCGATTCTCCTTTGCATCATCGGTCGCATCCATGCTCGGGGCGTTGACGCTCGCGGTCCTCTCGCTGTCCCCCGCGACGGGGGCGGCCCAGTGCGCGAGCGGGCGCGAGGTCGGCCCGGACACCGCCGGCCGCTGCTGCTGGCCCGGTCAGCGCTTCGACGACGAGCGGGGGCGCTGCGAGGGCCCGCCATCTCGCTGCCCGTCCGGGTGGGGCGCGGCGGGGGACGAGTGCGTGCAGCAGGCGACGCCCCCGAGCACGAGCACGGGCACGAGCACCGCGAGCGAGCCTCGCTACGGCGACTACGCACCCCAGCCCGCGGCGGGCGCCCAGCCCTGGTACGGGGAAGCCGGGACCGGCTCGCCCTCCTATGGGCAGCCCGCGCCCGGGTGGGAGCGACCGGCTCAGAGCACGCGCACCGAGCCCATCATGGGGGTGATGCAGACCGGGCTGATGCTCCTGGCCATCGGCTTCGGCTCGAGCATGGGCTTCGCGATCGCCGCCTCGCAGCAGTACTCGTACTACGGGACGGACGCTTGGGCCTTCGGCTTCGTGCCGCTCGTCGGCGGCTTCGTCTGGGGCGCGACCGGCAGCGGCTACGGCCTGACCCTGGGCATCCCGGCCTCCGTCGTGCAACTGCTCGGCTTCGTGATGGCCATCGCGGGCGGCGCCGCGCGTCGTCCCGCGGCCGCGCCCGTGAGGCTTCACGGAGACCTCGACTTGCCCGCGCTGGGGAGCCCGCGCGTCACGGGAGGCCCGGGCGAGGCCGGGGTCGGCCTGGAGTGGAGCTTCTGAGCTAGCTAGGCGGTGATCTGCGTGCCGACGCCCTGATCGGTGAAGATCTCGAGCAGGGAGGCGTGGCGGGTGCGGCCGTCGATGACGTGCACCTTCTCCACGCCGGCGGAGATGGCGTCGAGCCCGCACTGCACCTTGGGGATCATGCCGCCCTCGATGACGCCGTCGTCGATCAGGGTCGCGATGTCGGACGCGCTCAGGGAGGAGACGACGGCGCCCTCGCGGCCGCGGATCCCCTCGATGTCGGTCATCAGGACCAGCTTCGAGGCCTCGAGCGCGGCCGCGACCGCCCCGGCGACGGTGTCCGCGTTGACGTTGAGGGAGGCGCCGTCGTCGTCGACCGCGACGGGGGCGATGACGGGGATGAACCCGCCGTCGACCAGCTGGTGCACGATCTTGGGGCGCACCTCGACCATGCGACCGACGCGCCCGGGGTCGACCTCGCGCCCGGCCTTGGTCCGCATCCGCTCGACCTTCTCGGCGAGCAGGAAGCCGTCGTCCTTGCCGCTGAGCCCGACCGCGCGGCCGCCGTGCCGGCAGATCAGCGACACGATCTCCTGGTTGATCTTGCCGCCGAGCACCATCTCGACGACCTCCATCGTGTGCTCGTCGGTCACGCGCAGGCCGTCGATACGCTCGGACTCGACCCCCATGCGCTTCAGCAGCTCGTCGATCTGCGGGCCCCCGCCGTGCACGACGATGGGGTTCAGGCCGACGTAGCGCATGAGCACGATGTCCCGGGCGAAGCTGTCCCGCAGCGCCGGGTCGATCATCGCGTGGCCGCCGTACTTGATGACGAAGGTCTTGCCGTGGAAGCGGCGGATGTAGGGGAGCGCCTCGTGGAGGATCGCCGCTTTCTCGATCAGCTGCTTCATGGCGGCGCCGAAGATAGCAGGCCGACCCGCTCAGGCGAGGGCGAGCAGCGCCGTCTCGCCCTGCTCCCCATGCAGGCGCCTGACGGTGGTGAGCTTGGCGCACGCGCGCTCGCCCACCGCGACCCGATGGGAGAACGCCGCCGCGCCGTCCGCCGTGGTCCCGATCAGCTGGGTCTCGACCGTCACCGCCTCGCGCGCGTTGACCCCGCTCGAGAAGCGCGCCTCCTCCGCCACGGCCGAGAGCGCGACCGGGTCGAGCCCCTCCGCGCTCATCGCGCGGGCCAGCGCCTCGTCCGCCCAGTCCACGTACGCGGGGTGGTTGACGTGATCGAGCGGGTCCATCCACGAGTGCCAGCACTCGAGCTCGAAGCGGTGCACGCGTCCCCCCTGACGCGGCGCGATCTCGGGCAGCTGCACCGGCGGCCCGTGCTCCTCGACCTCGAACGCGCTCGACAGCGACTCCGAGGCCGGCGCGAGCTTCACGTCCGCGGTGACGTGCACCCACTCCTGGGTCGCGGACGCGACCGGCCCCGCCTCGCCCACCACCCGGCACTCGCGGCGAAAGAACATCCCGCGGCGGAACCGGCTCGGCCAGGTCTGGCCCACCAGCGGCTCCCCGTAGAGGGTCTCGCGGTGGTGGATCACGGTCATCGAGCGGACCACGAACGAGACCTTCTCCTCGCGGTAGCGCTCGGGGGGCCAGCCCGCGGCGATCGATCCCCCGACGGCGACGTCCTGGAACAGGCGCCAGAGATCACCGGCGCGAGCGGCCTCCCGGGGAGAGAAGGCCGAGCGGGGCAGGCTCACGGGTACGTCGAACACGGAGGACGACATAGCAGACCCGGGCCAGGCTCAAGGACTCGCGCTTCCATCCGTTCGACATCCCAGGTCCGCCGCGCCCCGGGGAGAATCGAGACATGGTCAGAAGCGTCACACAGGAGCATCGCCGCAAGGATGTCGTCGCGTCGGCCGCCGCCGCGCGCATCGTCCAGGAGGCGGTGAAGCCCGACTGCTCCGCGGCCGAGCTCGCGGAGCTGGCGACGGCCGACCCGGGCTTCGCCCTGCGCCTCCTCTCCATGGTCAACAGCGCGGCGTACGGCCTGCCCAACAAGGTCACCGACGTGCGTCGCGCGGCCAGCATGATGGGCGTGCGCGGCCTGCGAAACCTCGCGCTGAGCCTGATCGTGGGCGACATGGCGCCGATGAACGAGGGCGGGCGGCTCCTGCTCGCCAACTCCGTCCGCCGCGCCGGCGCGGCCCGCGCGCTGGCCTCCGCCCTCGGCGAGCGCCAGCCGGACGAGTTCTTCACCGTCGGGCTCTTCCTCGAGAGCGGGCTGCTCGGCGTCGCGGCGGACGACCCGGAGGCGGCGGCCGCCCTCGGTGGGTGCCCCGCGAGTCACCGCGTGGTGCGCGAGCGCGCCGCGGGTCTGACGCCTCACCCGGATCGTGGCGCGGCGCTCGCCGAGCGCATGGAGCTGCCCGAGACCACCATCGAGGCCATCCGACATCACCACGACGCCGAGATGCCCGAGGGGAGGATCGCCGCCGTGGCCTGGGTCGCCGAGCGCATGGCCGCGGTCTTCGAGGGCGGCGCGCCGCAGCAGGCGCGGGACGCCGCGATCGCGGCCGCGGTTCAGCTCGGGCTGAGCGAGGCGCAGGCGATCGAGGTGCTCGACGCAATCCCGGCCCTGGTCCGCGACGGCGCGAGCGCCTTCGACCGCGACCTCGGCGATCAGGTGGATCTCGACGCGCTCATCGCCGACGCGAACGCGAGCCTGGTCGAGATGAACCAGCAGTACGAGGAGATCATCCGCACGCTCGAGGCGGTCATCTCCGAGAAGGAGGCGCTCGCGCACGAGCTCGAGGAGGCCAACGCCCAGCTCTCGATGCTCGCGAGCACGGACGCCCTGACCGGATTGCCCAACAAGCGCGCGCTGACCCAGGCGCTGGCCCGCGACCTCGCGAAGGCCGACCGCCAGCAGGAGACGCTCAGCCTGGTGGTGGTCGACGTCGATCACTTCAAGAAGTTCAACGACACCTGGGGCCACTCCACCGGCGACGAGGTGCTCAGGGTGGTCGGGCAGGTCCTGAAGATGGGCGTGCGCACCGGCGACATGGCGGCGCGCTACGGCGGCGAGGAGTTCGTCTTCATCCTACCCAACACCGACGGCGACGGCGCCCAGGTCGTGGCCGAGCGCGTGCGGCGCAAGCTCGCGGGCACCGCCGTGCCGGGGCCCAAGGGCCCGCTCTTCGTGACGGCCAGCTTCGGCATCGCCACGATCACGGGCCCCGGGTGCAAGGACAGCGCGGGGGAGCTCTTCGAGGCCGCCGACAAGGCCCTCTACGCGGCGAAGGAAGCCGGCCGCAACTGCGTGCAGCGCGCGGCCTGAGCAGCTCCTTCAGCCGTCAGAGGATGTACTTCGCGAGGTCGTCGTCCGACAAGATCGGCTGCAGCGTCGAGCGGACCATCGCCGCGTCGATGCGGAGCCGGTCCTCGCTCATGTCGGGCGCGGAGAAGCTGACCTCTTCGAGCAGCGCCTCGAGCACGGTGTGGAGGCGGCGCGCGCCGATGTTCTCGCTGCGCGCGTTCGCCTGCGCCGCGTAGTCCGCGAGCGACTCGACCGCGTCCTCGGTGAACTCGATGTGCAGCCCCTCGGTGGCGAGCAGCGCCTCGTACTGACGGGTCAGCGAGTTCTGCGGCTCGGTCAGGATCCGGACGAAGTCCGCCTTCTCCAGGCTGTCGAGCTCGACCCGGATCGGGAAGCGGCCCTGCAGCTCGGGGATGAGGTCCGAGACCTGCGCCACGTGGAAGGCGCCCGCGGCGACGAAGAGGATGTGGTCGGTCTTCACGGGGCCGTACTTCGTGCTCACCGTGCTGCCCTCGACGATGGGCAAGAGATCGCGCTGCACGCCCTCGCGCGAGACGTCGGGGCCCGAGCCCGCCTTCTGGCGACCGGCGACCTTGTCGATCTCGTCGAGGAAGACGATGCCCGCCTGCTGGGTCCGGGTGAGCGCCTCGCGCTGGACGCGGTCCATGTCGACCAGCTTCTCGGCCTCCTGCTGCTTCAGGATATCGAGCGCCTCGGGGACCTTCAGCGAGCGCCGCTTGGTCTTGCCGCGGAAGCCAGGCATCTGCCCGAGCATGTCGCGGAGGTTGACCTCCATCTCCTCCATGCCGTGCGCGCCGAAGATCTGCATGAAGGGGCTCGAGTTGTCGGCCATCTCGATCTCGACGTCCTCGTCGTCGAGCTCTCCCGCGCGCAGCTTCTCGCGCAGCTTCTCGAGCTCGGAGCGCGGCGGGGCGGGCGCCTGCGGGGCCTGAGCGCCGCCCCCGGGCACGAAGAACGGGCCGAACATCTGGCCGCCGCTCTGGGGACCGGGCGTGGGCGGCGTGGGCGGCGACGCGGGGGCGTTCTTCCGCGCGAGCATCTCGAGGAGCCTGCGCTCGGCGTTCTCCTCGGCGCGCACCCGGACCGCCTCGATCTCCTCGGTGCGCACGAGCCCGATGGCGATCTCCACGAGGTCGCGGATCATCGCCTCGACGTCGCGCCCGACGTAGCCGACCTCGGTGAACTTGCTCGCCTCGACCTTGATGAACGGCGCGTTCGCGAGCTTCGCCAGCCGGCGCGCGATCTCCGTCTTCCCGACGCCGGTCGGGCCGATCATGATGATGTTCTTCGGCGCGATCTCGTCGCGCAGATCGGGCTCGACTTGCTGGCGACGCCACCGATTGCGCAGCGCGACGGCGACCGCGCGCTTGGCCTTGTGCTGCCCGACGATGTAGCGGTCGAGCTCCCCGACGATCTCGCGCGGGGTCAGGTTCTTCACGCCGTTCACCTGCTCGCTCACGCGCTCACCTCTTCCACGACGACCTCGCCGTTCGTATAGACACAGATCTCACCCGCGATGCGCAGCGCCTCGACGGCGATCTCCCGCGCGTCCTTGTCGGTGTGCCGGATGAGCGCGCGGGCCGCGGCGAGCGCGTAGCTGCCGCCCGAGCCGATCGCGATCACGCCCTCGTCGGGCTCGATGACGTCTCCCGTGCCGCTGACCAGCAGCGTGTTGTTGGCGTCCATCACGACCAGCATCGCCTCGAGGCGGCGCAGGTAGCGGTCGGTGCGCCAGTCCTTGGCCAGCTCCACCGCGGCGCGCGGCAGGCTCCCGCCGTGCTCCTTCAGCTTCGCCTCGAAGCGATCGAGCAGGGTGAAGGCGTCCGCGCTCGCGCCCGCGAAGCCCGCCACCACCTCGTCCGACGCGATGCGGCGCACCTTGCGCGCGTGGCTCTTCATGACCGTCTGGCCGAGCGACACCTGGCCGTCTCCGGCCATCGCGGCCTTTCCGTCGCGGCGCACGGCCACGATGGTGGTGGATCGAAAGCGATTCTCTTCTTCCACGGGCTCTCCGGGCAAAGGGAAGCGCAAGCTAGGGATCTCGACCATCGGCGTCAACGGCGCGTCCCATCCGGGAGACGGTCGCGGCGACGTCGGCGGGCGATTCCACCCTGTGCAGGGCGAGGCGCGCGCCGAGGGTGCGACGCGCGAGCCCAAACGGCACCCGGCCCGGGGCGACGAAGATCAGGTCCGTGTAGCCGTCGTCGGCGAGCTGCCCCAGCGCGGGCGCGAACCGAACCGGCCGGACGAGGTCCTCGGCCAGCGCGTCCGCCACGCGCGCGTCGTCGAAGGCCGAGAGCGCCGCCTCGCGGAGCGGGGCCACCGCGGGCGCCATGGCGGGCGAGTGCCAGGCGCCGCTCACCCGGAGCGGTCGCGAGGGCCACGGGATCTCGCTCGCGAAGCGGCGCAGCGCCGCCGCGTCGCCGGAGACCACGGCCTCGTCCGGCGCGTTGTCCGCGGCGAGGCAGACGCCCGGGGTGAGCGCCGCCTCGACGTCCTCGGCCGACGCGCGCACCGCGAGCATGGTGCCGGCTTCGGACGCGCACGAGCGCATCGCCCTCCCCCGCGTGGCCGCCAGCCCGATCGCGCGCTCTGCCGAGAGCCCCGCCTCCCACGCCGCCGCGCTCAGGGCGCCGAGCGAGTGCCCGAGGCACCAATCCGCGCGGAGCCCCGCCGCCTTCATCGCCTCGGCGCAGGCCCACCCCACCGCGACGAGGCTGGGCTGGAGGACGTCGGTCTGTCCGAGCGCGCGCCCGCCTCGCTCGATCGCGCGCCGGACGTCCAGCCCCGTCTCGCGCTCGACGATCGAGAGCAGCGAGGCGGCGCGCGGGAAGGCGAGCCCCATGCCCGGCTCCTCGGCCCCTTGCCCCGGGAAGATCCACGCCACGCGCATCCCCCGCCCATGCGAGGCCGCCGCGCGCGTGTCAAGAACGAGCGGTGGGCACCGCGAGCTGGATCCGCGCGCGGAGGACGCTGCCGAGGGAGTGGGACGCGATCGTCATCGGGGCCGGGGTCGGGGGGCTCGTCGCGGCCTCGCTCCTCGCCAAGCGTGGCCAGCAGCGCGTGCTGGTGCTCGAGCGCCACTACGTCGCGGGCGGCTTGACCCAGACCTTCACCCGGCGTCGCTTCCACTTCGAGGTGGGCGTGCACTACGTCGGCGACGTCGGCCACGCGCGCGCGCCGCTTCGCCGGCTCCTGGCCGACGCGACCGACGACGCCCTCGCCTGGAGCCCGCTCCCGCGGGTCTTCGACCGGATCCGCTTCGAGGACGCGGAGGTGGAGATCGCGGCCGGGGCCGAGGCGCTCCGGGAGGCGTACCTGCGCTTCGCCCCCACCGAGCGGGTCGCGATCGACCGCTACCTCGAGGATCTGTGGGCCTGCGCGCGCGAGGGCCCGGGCTACCTGCTCGCGCCGCCCGCGTACCGCGCGCGATCTCCGTTTCGCCGCTGGTCCGACGTCACCACGGCCGAGCACCTGGACGCGCTGGGGCTCTCACCCCGGCTCGCCGCCCTCGCCACGACCCACTTCGGAAACTACGGCGCGCTGCCCGACGTGAGCAGCTTCGCGGCCCACGCGATGGCGACGGCTCACTACTTCTCCGGCGCGTCGTTCCCGGTGGGCGGCGGGGCCGCGATCACCGACGCGCTCACGGACGCGATCACGCGACGCGGCGGGGTGGTGGCCATCCGAGCGCCCGTCGAGGCCGTGCGGCGCGAGGGCGCGAGGGCGACGGGCGTCCGCCTGGAGGATGGAACGGAGCTGGACGCGCCGTTGGTGATCAGCGCGGTCGGGGCGCGCCTGACCTACGACACGCTGCTCGACGACGACGCCCCCGAGGTGGGCGCGATGCGAGAGGCCGTGCGCGCGATCGGCCCGTCCGCGGCCCACACCGCGCTCTACCTCGGCCTCTCCGAGAGCGCCGAGACGCTGGGGCTGAGCGGCGAGAACCGCTGGCTCTCCACGCCCACGCCGCTGCGAGACGGGGCGCGGCTCGAGGCCTGGATCGCCGGCGCCGTAGGTCCCGCGGGCCTCTTCGTCTCCTGTCCGAGCGCCAACGACCCGACGTTCGCGGCGCGCCACCCCGGCCGCGCCACCGTCGTCGCGTCCGTGCTGCAGCCCTACGCCCCCTACGACGGCTGGAGCGAGAGCGGGCACCACCGCCGCCCCGAAGACTACGAAGCGACCAAGGCGCGGCTCTGCGGGGACGTGCTCGCCAAGACGCGAGCGCTCCTGCCCGAGATCGAGGGTGCCATCGAGCACGTCGAGATGTCGTCGCCGCTGACCACGCGCGCGTTCACCGGTCACCCGAGCGGCGAGACCTGCGGCCTGCTCCACAGCCCGGCCCGCTTCCGGAGCGCCATCGGCCCCCGCACGCCGCTCGAGGGGCTCTTCCTGGCGGGGCAGGACGCCTGGCTCTGCGGTGTGGGCGGCGCGGCGTTCGGGGGCCTCGCCTGCACCTCGCTCGCCCTGAAGCGCGACCTCTTCCGCGCCGTGCTGTTCGGCTGACGGCCGAAGGGGAGCTCAGCCGGTGGCGCGGCGACCGGCCGGGATCGTCTCCCACGAGGCGAAGCGGCGGAGCGCGGTGCGGTCGTCGTACGGAGTCAGCCCGAGCTGCGAGAGCGTGCGGGCCACGTCGCCTTCCACGCACACGAAGGCGCGGCGACCGAAGGTGCCGAGCACCTCGACGAAGCGGCGGTCGTGATCGTGGCGCGCGAGCAACACGTTGACGCCCTTCAGGATGGCCTCCGTGCGCTCGTCCGGGACGCGTCGGGTGTGGCGCGCCATGCGGGCGTGGCGGCTGATGCGCGACAGCGCGACGCGCTCCCCCGCGACCTCGACGATGAACGCGGTCTGGCTGCGGGCCGCGCGCCACGGCGCGAGCTGGGGCAGCGCGTGCGTGATCTGCTCGAGCACCTGGCCGGGGTCGATGTCCCGCCCGGGGACCTCGACGAATCCGTTGCGCTGACGGCGCCAGAGCGCCTCCGGCCAGTCTCCGTCGGCCAGGTGGAAGGAGTGCAAGAGCTCCGCCACCGCCGTCGGCGCGACCGGCCGCGTGGCGGCCTTCCCGAGCACGCCGCCCGCCCACTTGGCGGTGACCTCGTGGAGCAGACCGACCTTGCGCAGGCGCGCCAGGAGCTCGAGCCAGCTCGGATGCATCAGGGGAAGGGGGCGCGACATGACTTACCTCGCTGCGGAAATCTACACCGCGACGTCGGCCGACCATGACACACCGACCCACACCGCGCGAGCCGAGTCGCGAGGCCGCCCTATTCGGGGGCGTCGTCGTCGATCTGGAGGGTCCCCAGCTCCTCCAGGTTGATCTGGTCGGTCGACTCTTGCTTCAGGCCCTTGGGCTTGGATCCTGCGCCCGCCGGCGGCGAGGGCGGCGCGCTCCGGCTCCCGCTGCGCTCGCTCGCTCGCGTCTTGGGCGGAGCGGGCGGCGGCGCGTTGCGCGGCAGCGTGCGCTCGATCTCCTTGGCGAGGGCGGGCGCGTCGGTGCTCTCGGGGAGCGAGCGCAGGAGCAGCTCGCACGAGCGCGCCATGGCCGCCGCCGTCTCGAAGCGCTCTCGCAGGTCCGACGCGAGGGCTCGCTCGATCGTGCGGAGGATCACGGGCGGCACGTCCTCTCGGATCAGCGCCAGGTCGACCGGACGGCCCGCCTCGAGCCGCTCCTTGAGCTCGTCCGGCATGACCGAGAAGTCGCTCGCGCCCGCCAGCACCGCGTAGAGCGTCAGCCCCGCGCCGAAGACGTCGACCGGCGGGGCCAGCCCCCCCTCGGGCGCCTCGACGCGCACGTGCCGCTCGGTGATCCAGGCCCCCGTCTCCCCGGTCTGCTCGAGCGCCGCGCAGACGCCGAAGCGGGTGACCACGGGGAAGCCGCTCCGGTCGAGGCGAACCGCCCGCGCGCCGATGCCGCCGTGCGCGAGGGGGCGTCCCTTGCCGTGCAGGGCGTGCAGGGTGAAGAGGAGGTCCTTCGCGATCGCGAGCAGGAACCCGTACGGCGCGGGCGAGCCCTTCTCGTGGTGCGCCTCGACCCACTCCCGCAGCGTCGGGCCGTCGACCCAGTCCCAGACGAGGAAGGTGTCCTCGCCCTCCTCCACCACGTCGAGGAGGCGCTGAACGCCCGGGATCGCGGCGCGGCTCGCCTTGCCCTGCACGTCGATCAAGGCCTCGAGGAACGCGTCGCGATCCTTCAGCGGCGCGGTCAGGCGCTGGATGGCGACCCTCCGTCGCCCGGGGCCGACGTGTTGCTTCCCCTCGGAGACGGGGCCGAGGGGCGCGACCCACCTCTCGGGCCCGAGCTCGAAGCGACCGGCGAGCGTCTCCGAAGACACGTCGCGAGTATACCCGAATCCGCGGCTCACTCGGTCGCGCGTTCGAGCTCGCCGCGCACGACCGCGCGGACCGCGTCCGTGGCGTCCCGTCCCGTCGCGAGCGCCGACGCGACCTCGCTCGTGTCGAGCCCCGCCACCGCGCGGCCGTCCACCCAGATCCGCAGCGCGCGCGTGGGCCGATCCGCCACCGCCACCGCCCAGTGCCCGCGGTCGTAGATGAGCGTGTCGACGAACGGGCGCGGCACCCGGGTCTCGCCCCCCGCCGTGATGACGAAGCGGCGGCCGCCGCGCCGCGCGAGGAAGGCGTGCCCGTCGGCGCCGAGCTGCAGCGCGCCCGCCCACTCCCCGCGATGCACCAGGGCCCCGTCGACCACCACCGCGGAGCCCGCGCCGCGTCGGTGACCCACGTAGCCCCAGCGCGCGCCGCGCGTCAGGGGGCCGTCCACCGAGTCGAAGCGAGGCCCCGCCGAGCCGCCCGGCCCGTGGACCCGCACTCCGTCGTCCCGGCGGCACGCGAAGACGGGCGCGTGCGCCGGGGGCACGAGGCCGAGTCGCTCGATGGAAGGACAGCGCGCGGCCTCCCGGCCGTCCACGACGAGCGCGTCTCCCTGGCGCCACGCGACGGCGCCGCCGTCCGCCGCGATCACGAGGCCCTCCGCGCGCGGCGCCGCGTGCCGGCGGCTCCCGTGCACGACCGCGCGCCCCTCCGCCGTGTCCACGATCGCGGCCCACGTCGGCGCGTCGTCCGCCGCGGCCAGCTCCCGCAGGTCGTCGAAGCGTCCGGACACCTCCTCGTCCACGACGAGCGACGCGCCCTCCGCGTCGAACCCCGCGTAGACGACCAGCGCCCCCTTGGCCCCGAATTCGAGGCCGAGCACGTCGTCGAACGCCGGCCCGACCCGACCGTCGACGACGGCGCGCGCGCCGCCTCCGTCCCGGCCGACGTAGGCGAGCCGGCGGCCCTCGCTCGCGAGGGTGATCGTGCCGGCGAGGATGGAGCGAAAGACGGGCCCGGCGTCTCCTCCGTCGACGACGCGCCAGCCCTCCTCGTCGAGCGCCGGATAGGCGACGCGATCGCCG
>SHBB01000090.1 GCA_004213565.1 Sandaracinaceae bacterium | reverse complement strand
GGTCGGCGCGGGCCTCCGGGTCACCGCGCTCTACGAGGTCGTGCTCGTCGGGCAGAGCATCCCGGCGCCGGACGGCGCGCCCGAGGTCACATCGGGCGAGCCGATCGCGGGAGACCGTGTCATCGAGCCGAGCGAGCTGGTCAGGGTGCGGGTGCGCTGGAAGGACCGTGGCGCGAGCGCGGAGGACCCCGCGCACGAGACCTGGGCCGCGCTCACGCCGGAGGAGCTGCTCACCCCGCTCGACCCGACGGCGGACGCCGACTTCCTCTGGGCCTCGTCGATGGCGGCCTTCGCGGAGATCCTCAAGGAGAACGCGTTCGGCGACCCGGCGCACCTCGAGCGCATCGCGGAGATCATCGACGGCCAGCGCGCCGCTGACGACGACCGCGGACGGTTCGTCACCCTCTTCGAGAGCCTGTCCCTCTCGCCGACGCCTTGAGAACTGCGTTCTCGAGAGGAGGGACGCTCTTGTTCTCGAGAGGAGGGACGCTCTTCGTCATATCGTCATAGCTCGAAGCGGTTGGATTGATTGAGTTTTTCCGAATGACGATAAGACGATCAGCGTCCCCGAGGCGTAGCCCTCCTGGGAGGGCAGCGCGCCGCTGACGACGACCGGGGACGGTTCGTGACCCTCTTCGAGGGCCTGTCCCTCTGAGAACAGCAGAGCGGGGACGCTCTTCGTCATATCGTCATAGCTCGAAGTGGCTGGATTGATTGGGTTTTTCCGAATGACGATAAGACGAAGAGCGTCCCCGAGGCGTAGCCCTCCCCCGAGGCGTAGCCCTCCCGGACGTGAACGAGGGGGCGTCCCCTGGCGCGTCGTCACCGGCACACGCCGAAGCGAGCGAGGAACGTGTGTTGACCTGTGTCCGCGCAGCCCGTGCACCCGCCGAGGTCCGGCGACACGGTCGCGTTCATCAACCCGGTGAAGATCATCTCGCCGCTCGGTGAGACGGCGACGCTCTCCAGCTGGTCGACGTCGCGCCAGACCCGTGAGGTGAGCACGGCGCCGTCGACGCCCGAGAGGATGGCGCTGAAGCCTAGTCTCGGATCGCGCGACGGGGCCGCCTCGTCGGCCGTGTAGGTGGCGCCGCCGATGCTGATCGAGCGAGAGAACTGCCCGACGAGATACGCCGTGCCGGAGTCGTCCAGAGCGACCCCGGTGACGCGCCCCGCCGCGTGGCCGCCGCCGGCCGGGAAGCTCCGTCCCCAGCGCGGCGTGCCGTCCGGGGCGTACGCGGCCGCGAACGCGATGGACTTCGCCGAGGACGGACAGGCCATGGTGATCCCCCCGAGATCGACACTCCCCCCGCACTGGCCCCCGATCAGCAGGTCGCCGCACTCTGCCCCCAAGGATGCGCTGGCCAGACCAATGGTCTGGGCAGGCAGACCGCTCAGCCGTGGATCACGAAGGTCACCTTCGCGGTGCGCCGGGTGGGAGGCATGCGCCAGCGGCCGACGGCGTGGTGGACGCAGTCGATCGCGTCGACGAGGGCCTCGTCGGTCACCGCCACGCCCGCCGCGAGCACGCGGCCCGAGCCGCGCACGTAGGCGGTCACCTGGAAGTCGCCGTGCTGTCCTGCGGGAAGGCACTGCGCCATCGCGTCGGCGCCGCGACGCTCGACGATGCGCGCCACGCGGCCTTCGTCCCAGGTCTCCGGGTGGCGGCCCGCCGGGTCGATGTGGAGCGGCCAGCGCACCTCGGCCGCGCCGCCTCGCGGACGCGGGAAGCGCGTGTCGCGGGCCACGTCGGTCAGACAGCGCTCGGTCTCGCGGTCGCCGAGGGTCGAGTCCTCCGGGAAGGCGCGCTCGACGCTGCCGTCGGTGGCGACCCGGATGAAGAGGCGCACGCCGCCCGAGAGCTGCGAGAGACGCCGCGAGCGCGCGAGGAAGCACTCGGCGAAGACGGGGCTGCGCGGCTCGAGGACCCGCCGCACCTCCTGCATCGGCAGGCTTCCGGTGAGCCCCTCGATGCGCATCGTGCGCTGCTCGCGCTCCTCTTCGTCGATCGCCACGACCGCGGCGGCCGTCTCCGAGCGAGCGGCCGAGGTGGCCGAGACCGGCGGCGTGGCGGGCGCGCTCGCGCACCCCGTGATGAGCGCACACAGCGCGAAGAAAGCTCTCTTCATGATGACCCCAGTACGTCGGGGCCCAGCAAGCGCGGGGCCAAGTGTGGTCCCGCCGTTTGCTTCCCCTCTCCCCCCGCCCGGAGCGCGCCGCGCTCCAGACGTGGTGCCTGGAGTGACCGATTCAGGGCCCGGAGGCAAGGCCCGGCCGCGTCAGGGCTGCTCGCCGCGGGGGAAGATGCGCGAGACCAGCGCCCACGCGGAGCGCGTGACGGCGTCCGCCCACGCGTCGGGCGGGGTCTCCGTGCCCTGCCGCTCGGCGCGCACCTTCTCGCTCGCCGCCTCGATGGCGGCCACCACGAGCGCGCGCTCGGTCTCGCCCTGATCCGCGGTCTCGCGCAACCAGCGGCCCTGTTCGTTCTCTTCGATCATGCGCGCACGCTAACGCCTTCGAGCGCGATCGCGAGCGGCGCCGATCGGGTAGCGTCTGCCCATGCGCCCTCCCACGCCCGAGGTCGGACTGGTGTCCAAGGCCGCCTACCTGTCGCCCGAGATCGCCGCGGCGGAGCGGTCGAAGCTCTGGCCGCGCGTGTGGCTGCACGCGGCGGCGGCGGACCTGGTGGCGCGCCCCGGTCAGTTCGTCACGGTGCGGCTCGGCGGCGCGACCGAGGTCCTGGTGATCTGCGGCGACGACGGCGAGGTCCGCGCGTTCCACAACGTCTGCCAGCACCGTGGGCGGCGGCTCGTCGACGACGCGTCGGGAGAGCTGCGCACGCTTCGTTGCCCGCTGCACCACTGGCAATGGGACCTCGACGGGGGCCTCGCGCGCGTCCCGGAGCGCGCCTCGTTCGGGGCGCTGGCCGAGGGCGACGTCCGCCTGCCCGCGCTCGCCTGCGCGTCGTGGAACGGCCAGGTCTTCGTGCACCTCGGCCAGCCCGAGCAGACGCTCGCGGAGTGGCTCGCGCCCGCGACCGACGCGCTCGCGCCCTACGATCTCGCCGACTACGCGCTCGTCGATCAGAAGACCTTCGAGCTGCCCTGCAACTGGAAGACGGTCGCCGACCTCTTCAACGAGGCGTACCACGTGCCGGCGGTGCATCCGTACCTGCTGGGGAGCGTCGACGAGACGACCGTCGTGACGACCCTCCACGGCCCGCACGCGGAGCAGACGTTCGAGCTCGGGCGCCCGGGCCCGCACGTGTCGCCGACGGAGGTGACCGAGGCGCTCGAAGAGCTGCTGAAGAGCAACGGCGCGGACCCCGCGAAGCTCGAGGGGGACGCCCGCCGCGGGCCCGCGCTCCTCCGCGAGGCGCTCCGCGCGCGAGGCCTGACCACGCTCTCCGACGCGGCGCTGACCATGGGGCGGAGCTGGTTCCTCTTCCCGAGCCAGACGCTCAACGTCTATCCGATGTCCGCGATGCTGCACCGGCACCGCCCGCACCCGACGGACCCCGAGCGCACGTCGTTCGACCAGCTCACCTTCACGCGGATCGGAGCCGGCGAGCCGCGTCCGACCCCGAGGATCTCCACCCACGCGCGACCCTCGGACGAGGGCGACACCGGGCGCGTGACCGAGGACGATCTCGCGCAGGTGATCGCGGTGCAAGCAGGCATGCGATCTCCTGGGTTCGAGGGCCCTCGCCTCGGCCGACACGAGCGCGCCATCCTGCACATGCACGCCACCCTCGACGCCTACCTGGCTACACCCTCACTTCAGCGCGGGATACGCTCAGGGAGATGACTCGCTGGGTCGTGATCTTCGTCGTTCTGATCACGGGGTGCTCGCTCGACCGATCCGGGCTGAGGACACCCGGCGGGCCTGGCCGCGACGCCGAGACGCCGACGCGGGATGGGTCGCTCGCCGACGCGACGACGTCCTTCGACGCAGGGCGAATGGACGCCGGCCTCCGGGACGCGGCGCCGTCCGACGCGGGCGTTCGCGACACGGGTGCTGCGGACACGGGCCTGCCCGACACGGGCTTGCCCGACACGGGCTTGCCGGACACTGGCGTGTGTCTGCCCGAGACCTGCGACGCGACGGACGAGGACTGCGACGGCCAGGTCGACGAGGGCGGGGTGTGCGGCTGCCCCGCGCTCAGCCGCGGAGGCCATCACTACCTCTTCTGCAACGATATGGACCGCAACTGGAGCGCCGCGCGCGCCTGGTGCATGGCGCGCGGCTACGACCTCGCGATCTTGAACGACTCGGCGGAGGACCGCTGGGTCTGGATGAACACGTCTCGCGACGACACATGGATCGGCCTGCACGACATGGGCATGGAGGCCCGGTACGAGTGGGTGGACGGCACGGTGATCTGGTCGGGCGGAACAGCGCGCGGCTTCACGAACTGGCGCGGCGGCGTGCCCGAGGACGTCGGTAGCCAGGACTGCTCGCAGATGGACGGCGATCTCTCGGACGGACAGTGGGCCGATCACCCGTGCAGCGACGGGCTCCCCTACGTCTGCGAGACCCGCAGCCCCTGAAGGCGGCGCAGCAGCGGCAGCAGGCCGAGCAGGAGCAGGATCGGGGAGGTGGCGGACGACGCGCCCGCGCCGACGCTGCAGCTCCCGTGGAGCTCGGTGGGACGCTCGACGTCGACCGGCTCGCCGGGCGGCTCGAAGCGCGGCGGCTCGGTCGCGGGCGGCTCCATGCACACCGGGTCGACGCCGTCGCAGTCCGAATCGATCCCGTCGCCGCAGACGTCCATCGCGCCCGGGTAGCGGCTCGGGTCGCCGTCGTCGCAGTCCGCGTCGGCCGGGGATCCGTCGCCGTCTTCATCGGCCGGCGTGGGGGGCTCGGGCGGGGTCGAGGGTCGCACGCGGACCGAGAGCGTCACCTCGTCGCCGAACCACGTCGTGCCCTCCTGCACGAGCCGGAACGTGTCGGTGACGACCGTCTCCTCGCCGACCTCGGGGGCCGTGATCATGAAGGTGAAGCGGCCCACGTCGCCGTGCCCGTAGCCGCTGTGATCGGGAGGCGTCGCGCGGTGGTCGTTGATCCAGTTCTCCACGTCGAAGAACGGGCTCGCGTGATCCTGCGGCGAGCTGGTCCCGAGCCGGGTGCGGTCGAGCGACCACTCGCGTGATCCATCGTTGCGATACTCCACCCACGCGACGGCGCGCTCGCCGGACACCATCTCCGCCGGGGCGTCCTGCGCGCCCGCGCTCGCGGCGAAGGGCGGCGCCTCGGGCACGCCGCGGACCAGGTCCATGAAGCGGCTCCAGTTCCAGCCGCTCCCGGGGTCGGTGTGCGTCGCGCCCGGCGCCTCGGAGTGACCGACGATGTGCGCGCGATCCATCGGGATGCCGTACTTCCCGCAGAGGTGCCGGACGAGCGCGGCGCTCGAGCGGTACATCGCGTCGGTGTACCAGCGGCCCGGGTCGGCCACGTAGCCCTCGTGCTCGATGCCGATGGAGCGGCTGTTCCAGTTGCCGACGTGCCAGCCCTTGTCGCGCTCGTGCACCATCTGGGTGATCGCGCCGTCGCTCGAGCGGATCACGTAGTGCGCCGAGACGTTCGCGCTCGGGTTCTGGAACCAGCTGATCGCGCCCGCGTACGAGCCCTGGGTGGTGTGGATGATGATGCGGTCGATGCTCGCGGTGCGGTTCGAGTAGTTCGACGAGTGCGCCGCGACCCAGCGCGCGCCGGGGTACTCCGCGTGGCTGTACGCGCGGACGGCGGAGACTCCGTCGGGCAAAGCGACCTCGCTCGAGCGCAGCAGCACCTCGTCGCCGCCGGGGCCGGTGGCCGAGACGCCGCGGCGCATCCAGGCGAACACGTCGGACGCGTAGCTCTCGCGCACGTCCTCGCCCTCGAGGCCCGCGTAGTCGGCGAGCACCTCGTGCCAGTCGCCCGGCTCGAGCGAGTCCACGCCGCGCGCGTCGGCGAGGCGCCGCAGCAGAGCCGCGGTGGCCAGGAGCGAGAGCGCCGGATCCTCCTCGAGCGTCTCGGGGCTCACCCCCAGGTCGGCCGCCAGCGCGTCCACCGGCGCGATCCACGGGCGCAGGCCGCCGACGCCCACCTGGGCCGGCATGTGGGCGTGCGCGTCGTGGTCGCCCTCGGGCATCTGCCAGCGGGTCTCCGTCCACGCGACCGCGAGGGTCAGCGCGGCCGGGACGCCGAAGCGCGCCTCGCCCTGCGCGGCGGCCTCCTGCAGCGTGGACACGCTCGGCGAGGGGCTCGCGCAGGCGGCGACGAGGAGGGCGAGGAGCGACAATCGGAGGCGGGACATGCACGCTCTTTGCGCAATCCCCATGCCGCCGGCCGAGCCCCCGACCGCGGTGGACGATCGCACCACGCAGGCCGCACATTGCGCCACATCGTCACGATTGGCCTCGCGAGCCCTCGGTTTCGTGGTGCTTTTCGGCTCTGCGCCGCGGCGGCGCGCCTGTCCAGGAGCTGTTCGGACGCGTGCTCATCGGTCCGTGGCAGATCGCCCTCCCGGGTCTCCTCGACGCGGTGAGGGTCCGGTCGGTGGGGAGCCGGCGGGACGGAGCGGTCCTTGCTGTTTCTCTCCCCGGAGGAACGACCATTGACCAGCACGCGTGAGCCCAGAAACGTCTTCGTCATCGCCCCGACCAAGCTCCACTTCGAGGAGCTGAAGACGGTCCGCGGCGTCGGGGAGCGCTTCCATCTCATCCCGCTCCTCGACTTCGCGGACGTGGTGCACGTCGAGGAGCTCCGCATCGGGCGCGTCGTCGACAAGGCGCGCGCGCAGCTCGACGCCTTCGGGGGCCGCGTCGACGCGATCATCGCGCACTGGGATTTCCCGACCACGCTGCTCGCGCCGATGCTCTCGCGCGAGCGCGGCTGCCGCGCGCCGAGCGTCGACTCCGTCGTGCAGTGCGGCCACAAGTACTGGAGCCGCGTCGCGCAGAGACGCGCGCTCGGCGACGAGACGCCGCGCTTCGCGCTGGTGGACCCGTTCGACCCGGACGCGGCGCGCAACACCGAGCTGCCGTACCCCTTCTGGCTGAAGCCGGTGAAGGCGTTCAGCTCGCAGCTCGGGTTTCGGATCGAGTCGCGCGTGGACTTCGAGCGCGCGCTCGAGGAGATCCGCGCCGAGATCCCGCGCATCGCGGAGCCCTTCGACCAGCTGGTGGAGGAGGCGGGCGTGAGCGCCCGGTTCCGTGACATCGGCGGGCGCTACTGCATCGCCGAGGAGTATCTGGGCGGCCTCGAGATCGCGCACGAGGGGAGGGTCTTTCGCGGGGAGATTGGGTTCCACGCGACGATGGACATGATCCGCGAGGACGAGGTCTTCACGCGGTTCGAGTGGCCCTCGAGCCAGCCCGCGCGGATCCACCGTCGAATGGAGGAGATGACGAGCGCGGTCCTGCGCGAGGTCGGATACGACGACGGCTGCTTCAACGCAGAGTTCTTCTGGGACCCGGAGACGGACGCGCTCCGCCTGATCGAGATCAACCCGCGCATCTCGCAGTCGCACGCGCCGCTGGCGATGATGGTCGACGGTCAGACGGTGCACGAGGTCGCGATCGACGTCGCGCTGGGCATCGCGCCGCGCTTCGAGCCCGGCGCCGGTGAGAAGGCGCTGGCCGCCAAGCTGCTCCACCGCGTGCGCCGGGACGGCGTCGTTCGCCGGGTGCCCACGGAAGAGGAGGTGGCGGCGCTCGAGCGGCGCTTCGACGCCTTCATCGAGGTCGAGGTGGAGGAGGGAGAGCGACTGAGCGAGCTGGTCGACCAGGACAGCTACAGTTACATCCTCGCCTGCGTGTACCTGGGCGCGGACTCACGCGAGGAGCTGCTCGCCCGCTACGCCGAGCTGCTCGACGCGATGCCGCTCGAGGTGGAGCACCGGGAGGCCGCCTGAACCGTCAGTACCAGCTGACGGCGAGGCCCCCGCTCCACGCGGGGCCGGCCGAGGCGGGGAGCTCCCCGATGGGCACGCGCACGTCGAGGCGCACGTCGAAGACGACGCCGATGGCGATTCGGGGGGCGATCGGGAAGCCGATCTCCATGCCCGCGCCGATCTGGAGCGGGAAGACCGCGATCGGATCCGGGTCGGCGCGGTGCGGGGTGGTGCGCAGCATGACGCCGGTGGCGGCCACGCCGTAGAAGCGGGCCAGCGGGACACGGACGGGCACCTGCACGCGCAAGCCGGCCATCACCGGGATCTCGAGGCGGGCGCTGCCGTCCGACTGGTTGCCTCCGAGCCCGGCCGCGCTCAGCTCGAGCGCGATGACGTCGTGGAGCGTCAGGGCGCCGCGGACGCCGAGCCCGTGCACGTCGCCCTCGCCATCGAGCGCGCCGAGGTAGACCAGGTGGAAGGCGCCCGGGCTCGAGGGAGCGCGGCCGGAGCGGGCGGTCGGCGCGCGCTGGACGCTGCGCGACGGGCTCCAGTCGGGGACATGGATGCGTTCCCACGTGAACAGCGCGCCCGCGGGGCGGCGGCCGAAGCGCACGTCGCTCCGTGGCTCGGGGCAGGGGCGGCCCCAGCAGTCCTGCGGCGCGCTCCTGCCCTGGAAGATGCGGTCGGCGCCGAGCGGCGCCCCTTGCGCGGCCGCGCCAACGGGGGCGAGCGCGAGGAGCGCCAGAGCGGTGAGGGAGAAGCGCACGAGGCATTCTATCTGCACCCGCGGGCGGCGGTTGCGGATGAGCGGCAGATTTTTTCTCCCCCCGTGCTAAGGAGGTCCCCGTGGCGTACGTGGTCGGAGTCGCCGGTGGGACCGGTTCGGGCAAGACGACGGTGGCCGAGACGATCGTGGCGTCCCTCGCGCCGGAGAACGTCGCGATCATCCAGCACGATCACTACTACCGTGATCGACCCGACCTCTCGTACGAGGACCGCTGCGAGCTCAACTTCGACCACCCGGAGTCGCTCGAGACGGACCTCCTGGTCGCGCACCTCGAGCGCCTGAAGAAGGGCGAGACGGTCGACACGCCGGTCTACGACTTCAAGACGCACCGCCGCGCCGAGGAGACCCGGCGCATCGAGCCGCGCGAGGTCATCGTGGTCGAGGGCATCCTCGTCTTCGTGGAGCGCCGCCTCCGGCAGCAGCTCGACCTCAAGCTCTTCGTCGACACGCCCTCGGACATCCGCGTCTTCCGACGCATCCGCCGCGACATCGAGAAGCGCGGCCGCACCTTCGAGTCGGTCCGCGAGCAGTACTACGCGACGGTGCGCCCGATGCACCTGCAGTTCGTCGAGCCCTCCAAGTCCTACGCCGACCTCATCATCCCCGAGGGCGGGCGGAACAAGGTCGCGCTCGACCTCATCCTCGCGAAGCTCCAGGCCATCACCGCCGCATGAAGCTCGTCCTCTTCGACCTCGACGGCACCCTCCTCGACACCGGCGCGCTCTACGCCGAGAGCTATCGGCGCGGGTTCGCCGAGGTGCTCGAGGCGCCGCCGACCTGGGAAGAGATGCTCCGCCGCAAGCCCGCGTCCGAGCGGAGCTTCCTCGTCGACTGGTACGGCGAGCGACAGGGCGCCCTCATCCACGACGCCGTGGTCGCCGCCTACGACGCGCTCGCGGAGGAGCTCCTGGGCGGCTTCTTCGAGGGCGTGCCCGAGATGCTCGACGCGCTCCGGGGCGAGGGCGTGCGCATGGGGATCGTGACCGGGAAGAGCCGCCGCGCCTACGCCTCCACCGTGCGTCACGCCCGGCTGGAGGGCTTCGAGGTGATCGTGCTCGAGGAGGACGTGCCGCAGCCCAAGCCCGACCCCGGCGGCATCCGCAAGGCGCTGCGGGAGATGGGGGCCGACGGCGAGCCCGGCGTCTACGTCGGCGACACCCCGATGGACGTCGAGGCGGCCCACGCGGCCGGGCTCGTCGCGGGCGCCGCGCTCTGGGCCAGGGCCGAGGCCGACCGCGCGCAGATCGCCGCCAGGCTCGGGGCCGCCGAGCGCGGGGCGGAGGTGTGGGTGCTCGAGCACCCCGCGGATCTCCTGCGCCGTCTCGGCAGCAGCTGACTCAGTCGAGTCGCGGCGTCAGACGCTGAGGGCGCGGACCCGTGTGAGGACCCGCGGGCACCTCTCCGCACTCCTCGAGGAGCACGGCGAGCCGCTGCGAGGCGGGCGGCTGGACGGCCAGCGAGTGCACCCGCCACCCCGTGACCTCCTTGCGGAGATGCAGCTCCAGCGCCCACGCCTCCCCGTCCACCGAGGAGGAGCCGCGGACGCAGGCCTCGGCGTCGTCGCGCTGGGTCCTCACCCGTCCGAGCGCGATGCCGTCCGTGCTCCGGAGCGCCGGGTGGTCGGCGAGCGCGGCGAACGAGTCGCGGGAGAGCGCCGCGCGTCGATCGGTCGAGAGGGCGGCGTAGGCGGCGTCGACGTCCCCGCTCCGCAGCGGCTCCAGCAAGTCGAGCGTGGCCTCGTGCAGCTCGCTCTCGGTGTGGAACGTGTGCGCGGTGACCCCGCACACCACCGCGATGGCGACGACCGCGCACGCGATCGCCACCCCGCTCCGCTTCCTGGCCGGTCGCGCCCCCATCTCCCGGTAAATCGGCGCGGGACGCCGAGATGCAAGGGGCCGAAGCGCTCACTCCGCGCGGAGGAAGACCACGCGAAAGCGCACCGGGCCGAGCGGCTCCACCTCGTGCGCGGCGCCCGGGGTGATGACGCCTGGGGCGCCCGGGGTCAGCTCGTGCTCCTCGCGCTCGGGCTCGAGGATCACGTAGCGCAGGCGCCCCTCGAGCACCTCGATGCGGCCCCACGTGTCAGCCCGCGTCCGGTGGCTCTGGCGGAGCCCCTTCGGGAGGGTGATCTCGTCGAACACGGGCGTCGCGCGGACCTCGCGCACGGTCTCGGGGAGGGCGTCCACGGCCCTGGACGTACGCCCGATCGGCCCTGGCCGCACCTTATCCCGCTTGACTGACTGAACTGGTCAGTTATAAACGCTGCGTGGCTCGACGACGTCCCGAGGAGAGGTTCCCGCAGCTCGTGGAGGCGGCGACGCGCGTCTTCATCGAGTCCGGGGGCTTCCGGCGCACGCAGATCGGGGACGTCGCCAAGGCGATGGGGGTCGCCAAGGGCACGCTCTACCTCTACGTGGAGTCCAAGGAGGCCCTCTTCGATCTCGCGCTGCGCCACGCGGACCGTGAGCTGCCCGAGCCGCCGCTCCCCGTGCCGACGCCCGCGCCCGGGGCGACCGTCAGCTACGTGCGGGAGCGGATGGCGGAGCGCGCGCGCTTCGACGCGCTGAGCGAGGCCGAGCGACGCGGCGGACCGAAGGACATGGCGGCGGAGCTGAGCGCGGTGGTGGACGAGGTCTACGCCGCGCTGGCCGACAACCGCACCGCCATCAAGCTCATCGGCACCTCGGCGCACGATCTGCCGGAGCTCGGGGAGCTCTGGTATCGCCGCGCGCGCGGTGCGTTGAACGAGCGGATCGCGAAGTGGCTCGCCCGCCGCTCCGCCGAGGGTCACCTGCGCCCGATGCCCGACCCCGTGGCCGCCGCGCGCTTCGTGACCGAGACCGCCAGCTGGTTCGCGGTGCACCGCTTCTGGGACCCGTTTCCCGACGACATCGAGGACGAGGCCGCGCGCGAGACCGTGCGCACCGTGATCCGGAGGGCGCTCCTGCCCGCCTCGGAGCCGTCATGAGCGTCGAGCCCGCGCTGCTCGGCTTCGCGGCCGTGATCTTCCTGTCGTACGCGGTGCAGACCGTGACCGGCTTCGGGAGCATGCTGCTCGCCGTCACCTTCGGCGCGCACCTGCTGGGCATCCGCGAGATCGTGACGCTGGCCGTGCCGATCTCGATGGTGCAGACCGGCTACATCGTCTGGCGTCACCGCGACGGGATCGCGTGGCGCCTCCTGCTGCGGCGCATCTTGCCGCTGATGGGGCTGGGCATGGCGCTCGGCTTCTCCGCCTTCGCGGGCACCGAGAGCGTGTGGCTCCGCTATGGCTTCGCGGTGATGGTGCTCGTGCTCGCCGCGCGGGAGCTCTGGCTGCGTGTGCGGGCGAGCGCGGACCCGAAGCGCGTCGCGCGGCCGATGCCCGCCGCGGCCAGCGTCGCCGCGATGTTCGGCGCCGGCATCATCCACGGCATCTACGCGACCGGCGGCCCGATGCTCGTCTACGCGCTCGGGCGCGAGTCGCTCTCGAAGCACGCCTTCCGGAGCACGCTCTCGGCCGTCTGGCTCGTCTTGAACGCGGGCCTGCTGATCGGCTTCTCGATCGAGGGGCGCTACGCGCCGGCGGTCGGGCTGGACCTGCTCGTGCTCTTGCCCGCCGTCCCGCTGGGCGTCGCGCTCGGGGAGTGGGTGCACCACCGCGTCGACCAGCGCCGCTTCGAGCTCGCCATCTTTTCGCTGCTCATCGCAGCCGCCATTTCGTTGCTCATCCGGTGAGGGGATCCGCATGTACGACCTGAAGATCGAGAACGGCACCATCGTCGACGGCACCGGCAAGGACCGGTTCACCGGAGACATCGGCATCAAGGACGGCAAGATCGTCGCCGTGGGCGAGGCGCCCGACGCGGCCGATCGCACGCTCGACGCGAGCGGCGCCATCGTCACGCCGGGGTTCGTCGACATCCACACGCACTACGACGGCCAGATCTCGTGGGACGAGGAGCTGGCCCCGTCCTCCATTCACGGCGTGACCACCGCCGCGATGGGGAGCTGCGGGGTCGGCTTTGCGCCGGTGCGTCCGACCGACCACGAGAAGCTCATCGAGCTGATGGAGGGCGTCGAGGACATCCCCGGCAGCGCGCTCAGCGAAGGCATCACCTGGGGCTGGGAGACCTTCCCCGAGTACATGGACGTGCTCGATCGCATGCCGCACACGATCGACTTCCTCTGTCACGTGCCGCATGACGCCTTGCGTGTGTACGTGATGGGCGAGCGCGCCGTGGCGGACGAGCGGGCCACCGACGACGACATCGCGCAGATGCGGACCCTGCTGCGGCGCGCGCTCGAGGCGGGCGCGGTCGGCTTCAGCACCGGGCGGAGCGACAACCACCGGAGCGCGAAGGGTGACTGGACGCCGGCGAGCGAGGCGGCGGCGGAGGAGCTCGCGGGGATCGCGAAGGCCTTCGTCGGGCTTGACCACGGCGTGCTCCAGGCCGTGAGCGACTTCGACGTCATGCATGGGGACGAGCACTTCGAGCGCGAGATGGGCGTTCTCATCGCCATGCTCGAGGCCGCGGGCGGGCGCCCGATGAGCATCTCGACCATGCAGCGCGATCACTCGAGCAAGCAGTGGAAGCGCATCCTGAAGGCGGCCGAGGACCAGGTCGCGCGCGGCTTCGACGTCCGCTGCCAGGTCGCGCCGCGCGGCATCGGCGTCTTGCTGGGTCTGCAGGCCACCTTCCACCCCTTCATGGGCTTCCCGAGCTTCAAGGCCATCAGCCACCTGCCGCACGACGAGATCGTCAAGGCCATGCGCGAGCCGTCCTTGAAGGCGAAGATGATCGAGGAGAAGTCCGAGCCCGTCGCGGGTGACGGGAGCAAGCTGCCGCCGCTGGCGGACTTCTTCCTGGCGAACCTCGACATGGTCGCCATGCGTCTGTTCCGCCTCGGCGAGGAGCCCAACTACGAGCCGACCGTGCAGGACAGCTTCGCGGCCGAGGCCATGCGTCAGGGCGTGCCCGTCCTGAGCGTCATCTACGACGCCATGCTCGAGGACGACGGCAAGGCGCTGCTCTACTTCCCCGTCTACAACTACTCGGGCATGAACCTCGACGCCGTGCACGAGATGCTGACGCATCCCCTCGCGCTGCCGGGGCTGAGTGATGGGGGTGCGCACGTCGGCACCATCTGCGACGCCAGCTTCCCCACCTTCCTGCTCACCCACTGGACCCGTGACCGCGAGCGCGGCCGCATCTCCCTCGAGCGCGCCATCCAGATGCAATCGCACGACACCGCGCGTTACATCGGCCTGACCGACCGCGGCGTCCTCGCCCCGGGCCAGAAGGCGGACCTCAACCTCATCGACCTCGAGGCCCTGAAGCTCCGCCGCCCCGAGCTCCAGCAGGACCTCCCCGCGGGCGGTCGCCGCCTCATGCAGCGCGCCGACGGCTACATCGCCACCCTCGTCAGCGGCCAGGTCATCGCCGAGAACGGCCGCCTCACCCAAGCCCGCCCCGGCCACCTAGTCCGCAGCAAGTGACACCCTCCCCGGGGACAGGGGACGGTGTTCGGTTGTTAACTTCTGGTCGGAAACTTTGCGTACCCTCAGGTGTGGGTACGCAAAGTTTATGGGTATCAACTTAACAAGCGAACACCGTCCCCTAGCCCTCGTTTGCGGAGGTCACTGTCTCCAGCTGCGGGGGTCAGGACGTGCAGAAGCCGGCGACGCAGACGCGGGAGCCGTCGCAGGTGTTGCCGCTGCAGCAGAGCTGGCCCGTGCCGCCGCAGTCCCGGCAGCGGTCGATCGGGTCGCACACGCGGCCGGCCGGGCAGACGCTGCCGGCGCAGCAGAGCTGACCGTTCCCGCCGCAGTCGCGGCAGAAGCTCGATCCATCGCAGACGCGGCCGCTGTCACACGCGCCGCCCGCGCAGCAGCGCTGGCCGTTGCCCCCGCAGTCGCGACAGAAGCTCGAGCCATCACAGACGCGGCCCGGGTCACACGCGTCCCCGGCGCAGCAGCGCTGGCCGTTGCCACCGCAGTCGCGGCAGAAGTCGGCCGGGTCGCAGACCTCGCCCGCCCCGCACATCCCGCCCGCGCAGCACCGCTGCCCGTTCGCGCCGCACACCCGGCAGAAGCTCACCGCGTCGCAGACGTGACCCGCCTCGCAGACGTCGCCGCCGCAGCAGCGCTCGTCACGCCCACCGCAATCCCGGCAGAAGCTGCCCGGGTCACACACGAGCGCCGGCTCCACGCACGCCGCCGAGGGGCAGCACGTCTCGTTGCGCTGCCCGCAGTCCTGACAGGTCCCCGCCGCACACGTCAGGTCCGGGTCCGCGCAGCTGTCCCCCGCGCAGCAAGGCTCCCCGTCGCCCCCGCACGCGACGCACGCGCCCTCCGCGCACACCGCCCCCGCGTCGCAGCCGCCGTCTCCACAGCAAGACTCGCCCAGCGCGCCGCAGCTCGCGCACGTCCCACCCACGCAGACGGAGCCCTCTCCACACAGCGCGCCCTCGCAGCAAGGCGAGCCTTCGCCGCCGCATGCCACACACATCTCAGCCGCGCAGACGCTGCCCTCTCGACACGCGCCCTCACAGCAGGGCTGCGTCTCCGCGCCGCAGTCCTCGCGCGGCACACACGCCCCGCCCACGCACGTCTCGAGCCCCTCGCACCCAGGGCAGCACGCGCCCTCGGGACACACGCAGCGCCCCTCGTCACAGCGCTCCGACGGGCCGCACGCCGGGCAACACGCGCCGGGCGCGCACACGCACTCCCCGCCCTCGCAGACCTCGGAGGCGCCACACGCCGGCGAGCAGTCCACGCTCGCGTCGACGCGCGCGTCCATCCCCGCCGCGCCGTCCCGCACCCGGAGCCCACCCCGGTCGAGCGCGCAGCCCGCGAGGAGAAAGCAAGAGACGAGGAGGAGCCGCAGCACCCGGGCAGCTTACCTGCCCACGAGCTCACTCGGCGAACGGATCGGCGAAGCGCGGGTCGTTCAGGAAGGTCTCGTCGGTCAGGCTCCGCAGGAGCGCGAGCACGTCGGCCCGCTCCTGCTCGCTCAGCTCGAAGCCGTGGATGAAGAGGTTCTTGAGCGGGCTCTCGCTGCCCACGCCCGCGTTCGGCCCGTCCTCGATGGTGCGCCCCCCGGCCGCGTAGTGGTCGAGCACCTCGTCCAGGGTCGCGATGGAGCCGTCGTGCATGTACGGCGCGGTGACCTCGATGTTGCGCAGCGTGGGCGCGCGGAAGAGGCCCATGTCGCGCCGGTCGCCCGTGTGCTCGTACAGCCCGCGGTTCGGCTCCGGGTACCCGCCGCGACCGTCGATGTTGTAGAGCCCCGTGTTGTGGAAGCCGACCTCGGGCTCGATCGTCCCCGAGTGCGTCACGCCGTCGGTGAAGTTGAAGCCGCCGTGGCAGTGGAAGCACTCCAGCCGCTCGCTGAAGAAGAGCTCCAGCCCGCGCCGCGCCGACTCGCTCATCGCCTCGTCGTCGCCCTGGTAGGTGTAGCGGTCGAAGGCGCTGTCGCCGCTGATCATCGTCCGCTCGAAGCTCGCGATCGCGCGCACGACGTTGCCCGTGGTGATCGGCTCGGCCTCGCCCGGGAAGGCGTCGGCGAACATCTCCGGGTAGGCGGGGTCGGCGGCGAGCCGCGCGAGCATGTCCTCTTCGTTGGTGCCCAGCTCGACCGGGTCCTCTCCGAACATCGGCGTCAACGCCTGGTCCTCGAGGTGCACGAGGATGGGGTTCGCCCAGGTCTGCCGCGAGTTGTAGGCGACGTTCGTCAGGCTCATCGAGCCGCGCGGCGTCATCTCACCCGTCGAGCCCGCGCTGACCCCCAGCCCATCCGTGAAGGCGAGGCCCTGCGCGTGGCAGCTCGCGCAGCTCTGCGTCTCGTTGCCGCTCAGCCGCGGGTCGTAGAACAGGTGGCGACCCAGCTCGACCTTCTGTTCGCTCATCGGGTTGTCGGCCGGGACCTGCGGCTCGGGGAAGCCGGGCGGCAGATCCCAGTCGTACGTCCCCCCGCCCGAGAGGTCGCAGCCTCCCGCGAGGAGCAGCACGATGATGGGCCAGAGACGACGCATCACCGCACGCGGAACAGGCGCTGGGCGCCGCCGGGCGCGCCGTCGAAGGGCAGCCCGAAGCCGCCGAACATCGTCGCGCAGTCGGGATCGTCGAAGCCGCTCATGCAGCCCGGCGGGCCGCCGCCGTTCGCGTCCATGTCGTTCTCGGAGAGGAGCGCGCCCACGTCCACCGCCACGCTCTGCGTGTCCGGGTCGAAGCCCATCAGGGTGATCTCCGCCCGGTTGTCCTGCGCGCAGCCCGTGATGTTCCCGCGGCCGTCGCCCTCGCAGGCGGTGTCGCCCAGGTGCACGAAGAAGCCCTCGGCGAGCCCGGTCGTCGCGCCGTCGAGGCGGAAGAACTTGTAGCCGCCGTTCCAGCCCCAGTACATCGAGCCCTGGTTGAGAGGCGCCGGGGCGAAGGTCACGTCCTCGTGGTTGCGGTCCCGCGGGACGCCTAGCGTGAAGCGCACGCCGATGATCTCGACGCCGTCCGGCACCGTCCCGACGAGCGCGGTGTTCGTCGCCTCCGTGCCCATCGAGCAAAACGTGTCGGACTTGTCCTCGAAGTCGAGGAGCGCCACCGCGCCGTCCTGGAAGTCGCTCGCCTCGTCCAGCGTCATCGGCACCTCGCCGCCGTCGGCGGTCAAGAAGCGCACGTCGTGCACGTAGAAGCGGAGGTCACCCATGGTCAGCGTCGTGCCCGTGGTCCCGACGCCGTCGTAGGTGTCGCCGCAGCGCACGGGCGCGTCCCCGACGAGCGCGTCGAAGCGCACGGTCACCTCTCGATCGGCGCCACAGCCCGAGAGGAGCGCGGCGAGGAGCAAGGCATTCAGCAGTCGCATGGCTCGGAGGATGAGGCCGTCTGGCGCCTCGTTCCACCCGAGCCGGGCACACGGCGCCTCCACAAGAGAGAACTCGCCAGAAATACGCCGAAAAGCCACGCCGGGTGCGACGATTTGCCGCCCCCCGCGCGACACGCGCAGCCCTCGGTCACCGGCGGCTCGGGCTCGCCTCCGTCCGTGCACGCCAGCGGCACCGAGGCGTCGCGCGGCGCGCCCGTCATCCCGCCGTCCGGCGCCGTCACCCCGTCGAGCCGCAGGTCGTACGCGAGGTCGGGGAACCACTCCGGGCAGACGTAGCCGACCTGGCTGCAGCGAGGGCAGTCCGGCAGCTGACGGATCATGTCGAAGACCAGGACACGGTCGATCGTGTCCCCCGTCTCCGTCCGCGCCATCGCGTAGTCGTCGCGCAGCTCGTCGACGCACATCCAGAGCCGCGTCCCGTCATGGCCCACGCACGGAAAGTTGCCTCCCGTGAGCTGGGTGAACGTCGCCCCGCCGTCGTCCGAGCGGAAGAGCCCGTCGGTCGTGCGCGCCGTCGCCCACGCCTGGCTCCCGTCGGGGGAGAACGCCGCGCCGCTCAGCTCCAGCGCCTCCATGACCAGCCTGAACGTCGCCCCGCCGTCCTCTGTCAGCAGCAGCCGCTGCGGCCGATCGTCGGTCGCGCGGCGGGTCATGTGCACCAGCGCTCGATCGGGGTCGCTGGGGTCGACCGCGAGGAGGTGCGCGTTGCGCTCTCCGTCGAGCAGCGGCAGCTCCGTCTCGGTGAACGTCTCGCCCGCGTCGTCCGAGCGGAAGAAGAAGGCGCGCCGCCCCATCGTCTCCGGGTCGTTGGGGATGGCGCCGCTGAGGTAGACGCGCGTCGGGTCGCTGGGCGCGAGCCGCACCCGCTCCATCAGCACCAGCTCCTGGAGCGTGCTGACCTCGATCCAGCTCCGCCCCATGTCGTCGCTGCGGAAGAGCTGGTCGCTGTCGATCCCGCTCGTGATGAGCGCGAAGACCGTGCCCGGCTCGCTCGGGCGCACGTCGAGGTCGATGGTGAACACGTCGGTCAGGGCGGGGTCGGGCTGCTCCCAGTCGCAGCGCTCGGGCGTGCTGCGCCAGATGCCGGAGAAGTTCCCGGCGAGGATCGCGCCGTCGGGCATCACCCGGATCACGGGATCCTCGCGCGTCGGGTCGGTCCCCATCACCGCCGCGCACATCCAGCGCCAGCTCTCGCCGCCGTCCTCGGTCAGCACGAGCCCCCAGGTGGCGCGCGCGACGACGAAGTCGGGGTCGTCGGGGTGGAAGGCCACCTGCCCGATCAAGGGGGGCCGGCCGTGCGCGCGCGCCTGGCCGGAGAACGCAAACAGGGTCGCCACGAGGCCGAGCGCGGCGAAGAAGAGCGTCTCGTAGAAGCGTCTCACGTGGGCGAAGAAAAGCACCGTCACGGTTCGCCGTCGAGCTTCTGTTGGTTACATTCCCGGCCATGGGCGACCTCGCGCACCTGCCCGTCCTGCTCGAGCGGGACATCTTTCTCCGCAAGCTGCTCCGGCACCTGTCCGGGGCCATCGAGGACGTGGTCGGCCTCGACGAGGCGTCCGGGCTCGTCAGCGTGGTCGGCCGCCAGATGGGCGAGGAGATGGACGGCCAGTACCGCGAGGCGCTGCAGGTCGCGTCGCTCGACCGCGGGCAGGTGGCCGACGTGCTGGTGGATCTCAAGGCGCGGATCCAGGGCGATTTCTATGTCATCAGCCAGGACGATGAGAAGATCGTGCTCGGGAACCGCGCGTGCCCGTTCGGGGAGCTCGTCGCGGGACGCCCCGCGCTCTGCATGATGACCTCGAACGTCTTCGGCTCCATCGCCGCGGCCAACCTCGGCTGGGCCAAGGTCGAGCTCGAGGAGACCATCGCCGACGGCGCGGACGGCTGCCGCGTCGTCGTGTACTTGAAGGACTCCGGCGCGGCCCGCGCCGCGGATGGACGCGAGTACTTCGGAGACCAGGACCCCGGGTGAGCCAGCTCCCGTTCGAGCGCATCTGGCGAGCGTCCCCGCGGGCGTCGATCCTGGTCGAGGCCAACCGCGTGATCGCCTCGAGCGACGCCGCGAAGCGGCTGCTCGGCGACGCCCTCGAGGGGCGCGACGTGCTCACCCTCTTCGACGACGACGGGCTCGCAGGCTTCCTCCGCCTCTGCGCGGGCTCGAGCTCTCCGCTGCCGCGCCGGCTCCGCATCCGCGACCGCGAGGACGCGCCGCTCCTGCGCGCAGACGGCGCCCGCGTGGGCCGCGGCGAGCGGGGCCCGCTCGTCCTGCTCGAGCTGCGGCCACAGGTAGAGGCGAGCGCGCGGCTCCAGGAGCTCGACCGACGCCTCGAGGCGCTCCGCTTCGCGCACCGCGACCTGCGCTCTCAGGCCGACGCGCTCGAGCTCCAGAACCGGCAGCTGCGCGAGTTCGTGACCATGCTCGGCCACGAGCTGCGCAACCCGCTCGTGGGCATCGCCACCGCGTTCGATCTCTTCGAGGGCGAGGACGACGCCGCGAAGGCGAGGGCGCTCGAGGTCGGCTCGCGTCAGCTCGGTCACATCCGGCGGCTCGTCGACGACCTCCTCGATCTCCGCAAGGTCGAGCAGGGGGAGCTGTCGCTACGCAAGGCGCCGTGTGATCTCTCCCATGTCGTGCGACAGGTGGTGGAGCCGCTGGCCCGGACCTTCGCCGAGCGCGAGATCCGGCTCTCGGTCGAGCTCCCTTCGGACCCGGTGGTCATCGAGGGCGACGAGACGCGCCTGCTCCAGGCGCTCGCGAACCTCGTCCAGAACGCGCTCGCGCACGGTGGCCCGGGCGGCCGGGTGTGGATCCGGCTCCTCGCGGAAGGGGACGAGCTCTGTCTCGAGGTCGCCGACGACGGCGAGGGGTTCTCGCCAGAGGTGGCGGAGCGCCTCTTCGACGCCTTCCATCAGGAGCCGCAGGCGATCGATCGCAGCCGGGGCGGGATCGGCGTGGGGCTCACGGTCGCGCGCCGCCTGGCCGAGCTGCACGGCGGGAGGCTCGAGGCCGAGAGCCCCGGCCCGGGCGAGGGCGCCACCTTCCGGATCCGGCTGCCGTGGCAGCGGCCGAGCGCCGCGCCGCCCGCGCCCACCGCCTCCTCGAGCACGCCGTCTTCACGCGCCAAGGGCACGCTGCCGTCCCTCTCCATCCTCGTGGTCGACGATCAGGTCGACTCGGTGGAGCTCCTCCGGATGGTGCTCGAGCGGGAAGGGCACAGCGTCCGCGAGGCCTACGACGGTCAGGGGGCGCTCGCCGCCGTCGCGGAGGAGCGCCCCGAGGTCGTGCTGCTCGACATCGGGCTACCCGACATCGACGGCTTCGAGGTCGCGCGTCGGCTCCGCTCCGACTACGGGGCCAGCCCCCTCATCGTCGCGCTCAGCGGCTACGGCTCGGCCGAGGACAAGCGGCGCGGCGTCGAGGCGGGCTTCGACCACCACCTCGTCAAGCCCGTGCGCGGCAAGGAGCTCCGCGCCGAGCTCGCCCGCCTCTGGTCCGAGCGAGGCTGAGGCTCGGTTTCTCTCACGCGCCGAAGCTGACGCCCAGGTCGCGCGCCTGCCGGACCAGCTGCCCCGCGGGATCGACGCGCTTCGGCGCCGCCACCGCGCAGGCGAGATCCACCGGCTCGATCTCGCCGTTCCGGAGCGAGACCATCTTGCCGAATTGCTCCGCCGCGACGAGCTCCGCGGCCGAGACGCCATAGCGGGTGGCGAGGATGCGGTCGAAGCTCGAGGGGCTGCCGCCGCGCTGGATGTGCCCGAGCACCGTCACCC
>SHBB01000009.1 GCA_004213565.1 Sandaracinaceae bacterium | reverse complement strand
CACTGGAGGTGTCCACGCACGCGCCGCCACCGCAGTCCGTTCGCGGCGCGGCGCACAGGGCCGCGCAGCTCCCCATCGCGCAGTACTCACCCGCCGCGCACGCCACGCCGCAGCCGCCGCAGTGGGACGGGTCGCTCACGGTGTCGACGCAGGCGCCGCCGCAGTCCGTCCGAGGAGGCGCGCAGAGCGGGGTGCAGCTGCCGGACGCGCAGTACTCGCCCGCGCCGCACGCGACGCCGCAGCCGCCACAGTGGGCTGGGTCGCTCGAGGTGTCGACGCAGGCGCCGGCGCAGCCGGTTCGGGGAGAGGGGCACACCGCGGTGCAGCTGCCGGACGCGCAGTACTCGCCCATCGTGCACGCGACCCCACAGCCGCCACAGTTGGCCGGATCGCTCGCGGTATCCACGCAGGCGCCGCCGCCGCAGTCCGTTCGCGGAGCCGGGCACAGCGCCGTGCAGCTGCCCGCCGAGCAGAACTCGCCGCTCGCGCATGCCATCGCGCAGCCCCCGCAGTTCGCCGGGTCGTTCTGGCTGTCCACACACATGGTGCCGCAGATCGTCGTGCCGCCGACGCAGCTGAGGCCGCAGGTGCCGCTCGAGCAGACCTCCTCGGCGCCGCAGGCCGCGTCGCAGGCGCCGCAGTGGGCGGGATCGGTTCGGACGTCGACGCAGCTCCCATCGCAGAGCGTCGAGCCCCCCGCGCAGGTGAGCCCGCAGGTTCCATCCGAGCACACCTCGCCCGGCGCGCAGGCCGTGTCGCAGCCGCCGCAATGGGCCGGGTCCGTGTCGGTGTCGACGCAGGCGTCGCCGCAGAGAGTCGTGCCGCCCGAGCAATCCAGACCGCAGCCGCCCACGGAGCACACGAGGCCCGCGGTGCACGCGCTGTCACATCCCCCGCAGTGCGCCGCGTCGGTGTCGGTATCCACACACTCGTCGCCGCAGAGAGTCGTGCCGCCCGTGCAGCTCAGCCCGCATGTCCCTCCCGAGCAGACCTCCCCGTCCGCGCAGGCGGCGTCGCACGCCCCGCAGTGGCTCGGGTCGAGATCGGTGTCGACGCAGGAGCCGCCGCACTCCGTGGTGCCAGGCCCGCAGAACACCGCGCAGCTGCCCGCGGAGCAGACCTCACCCTCGGCGCAGGTGGTGCCGCAGGCTCCGCAGTTCGCGGGGTCGAGCCCGGTGTCGACGCACACCCCGTCGCAGCGCTCCTCGTCAGCGGCGCACGCGGCAGGACCCGAGTCCGACCCGTCGCCAGCGTCCACACCACCCTCGTCGGTGATGCGCGCGCCGCAGCTGGCCAGGAAGAGGCACGCCGCGGGAGCGAGCCAGAGGATGCATTGGTTGCGGTTCATCGGTTCTACTCCGTGGTTTCTGCGCGCTCGAGGACAGTGAAGATGACGCGGCGGTTCTGCGCTTCGTCGTCTTCGGAGCCGCCCGTGAACTCGGGGTTGGTGTCGCCGAACGCCTGCACCTCGAGGCGCTCGACGGCCACGCCCCCGCGGACGAGGAGGTCGCGAACACGCTCTCCGCGGCGCCGGCTCAGCTCGAGGTTGTACTCGGAGCTGCCGGTCGTGGAGGCGTGCGCCTCGATCCGGATCCGCGCGATCTCGGGGTGGGCGTTCAGCAGCGCGATCACCCTGCGAAGAACGCTGCGCGAGCTTCTGGTGGGCCGCACGCGATCGTTCGGGAAGAGGATCCGCTCCGAGAGACGCTGCAGCTCCTGCTCCGATTCGGGCGCCTCGTCCGGACAGCCGTCCTCATCCCGATAGTTGTTCGGGCTCTCGGCCTCGTTCGGGCACTGGTCCGCTCCGTCGAGGATCGAGTCCTGGTCGTTGTCCGGGTCGGGGCAGCCGTTGTCGTCTTCGAATCCGTCTCGGTCTTCGGCTTCGAGCGGGCACTCGTCCGACTCGTCGAGCACGCCATCGGCGTCGTTGTCCGGATCGGGGCAGCCGTCGTCGTCCTCGAACCCATCAGCGTCCTCGGCCTCGTCCGGGCAGCCATCCGCGTCATCGTACAAGCCGTCACCGTCGCGATCGGACGGCGGCGCCGGCGGCGGCGCTTCCTCTTCGACCGGCTCTTCCTCGACGGGCTCTTCGCCGAGGAACGCGAACGAGACACCCATCTGCAGGAACCCCGCGCTCGCGGCCCCCGGCAGATCGCTCAGCTCGAAGACGTGCTCGTACCGAACGAAGGGACCCGCGCGCAGCCACCAGAGCAGCTCGAGCTCGAAGCCCACTGCGACCTCGAGGGCAGGAAGCGGGGCGCCATCGGTGATGGAAGCGCCGCCGCCCGCCTGGATCCAGAGGTCACCCAGCTCCAGGTCGGGCAGGGGGTGGAGGCGCAGACCGAGCGTCGGGGTGTAGGCCGCGCCGTACCCATCGACCGTCGGCTGCGCGGGCGTAGACGGGAAGAAGAACGCCGCGAAGCGCGCCTCGACGCCCAGGTAGGGGATGAACCGGAGCTCGTAGCCCAGCGCGCCACCCCCGCCGAAGTCGTATTGCTGGGTCTGCGGCTCGGTGAGCATCAGCGCGCCAGCGCCTTCCACCCTCACCGTGTGCAGGCCCGGGCTGGCGCTCGCGGTGACGGGAAAGGCCGCCAGGGCCACGATGGCAACCAGAAACGGGGCAAGCGAAAGCCACACTGCGCGCCACCTCGTATCGGTTCTCATGGTCTGCTCCCCCTGAGAGGCCGCTGACCCCCCTGACTGGGACGACCGTCTCATATATATCGGAAAAATCCAATGTTTCTGGGACGCCGGGGCAGCGTGTTCCACGCAGACGCGCGCGACTGGCGAGCCCGTCCCGAGACGAGCGCAGACCCAACCGCGCGCCTGGCCTCACCGCCATGCTCGAGCGCAACAGCGGCATCTCAGGGGGCCCTGACCTCGACCGAGCGCTGCGTCCGCCGGAGCCTGCGCGCGCTCCGGCGGACCTGATCTCAGCGGAGTCGACGGCGCACGAGCGCCAAGCCGAGCAAGCCGAGCAGACCGAACGCCCAGCCCGCGGACTGACCGCTGGCGTCACTCGGGCCCGTGACGCGACAGCTGCAGCCACCGCCCGCATCGGCCCCGCGAGCTGGTACGCGAGCACGCACCCGGACTCGGCCTTTCGCCGCGAGCCGATGGTCGCGCGCGCGCTCCCCGACGGCGGCCGCCTGACGCTCCGCGGAGACACGCTCACCCTGCGTCGTGGAGAGCATGTCGAGCGGACCCAGGTGGGCTCGGCCGACGCGCTCCTCGCCGTGCTCGACGAGCGCTTCGGCCTGCGGCACGCGCCTCCCGGGCGGACCTGACCGCGAGCCTTCGCGCAGGGGCTTGCGGTAGTCGAGCTATCCGAGTCACGATTGCCTGCACCCATGAGCGTCATCGTCAACGTCTACGCCACACACCGAGAGATCACTGCCCCGGACATCGAGCACCGGCAGCTGGGCCGGCGCGGCGTCGAGGACCCCGAGCTGGCCTCGCACCTCGACGGCTTCGCGGGCTACGTCGCGAAGAGCGGCGGGGGCGAGATGACATCGGATCGCTACCACCTGATCCAGCACATCCTGCGGGTCCGCAATCACCTCAGCCTGGAGGTCACCGAGGAGGTCCTCCCCCGGCTGTCGCCCTGGGCGCGCGCATCCAACGCGGTGTTGTTCCTGCCCGACGGGTCGGTGCGCGATCCAGAAGGCCGCGTGCTCTTCCAGCCCGGCGGCGCGGCCGACCCTCAGGCGAGCCTCCCGTTCCCCACCGACGCGCTCGAGCGGCGCGCGCGCATCCTCGACGCCTTGGCCGAGATGGAAGTCTCCGTGCCTGCCTCGCTCCCTCCGACCGTGAGCGAGCTCGAGGTGCGGCTGCGCAGCGCCGACGAGGTTCACAGGCGGACGCGAGCGCTCCTCGTCGTCGCGCTGCGCGCCGAGACGCTCAACACCGGAGATCCCTGGCCGGTCGCCGAGATCCGCGAGCGGTTCCCCGACGCGTTCGATGGGCTCAGCCCGCGCGAGCGCGCCTTCATGGGGCAAGAGACGCCGCCGCCTCAGGAGGTGGTCGACCACGCGTGGCGCTACGAGGCGCTCTACGTGCTCTCTTGGGCGCTCGGACATTTCGACGACCTCGCGCCGCCGACGTCCATCTGCGATGTCCCCGCCACGGTGAAGGCCGCCGACACCACGGACGCCGCCGAGCTGCGGCCGACGTCGGAGATCCTCGACGCCCTCGACATGCACTACCGGCTCCACTGGGCCACGCGGCAGGCCGTCCAGGTCGAGCGCGTCCAGCCTCCGGCCGGCCTCGAGCCGGGCGTGATCGCCGAGCGTCACCACGCGCTCAACTGGCTGGTCGGCTTCCAGGGCGCCGCCTGGGACGACGTCGACACGCCGACCTGACGGGTGAGCCAGCGTCCGCCGGAGCCTGCGCGCGCTCCGGCGGACCTGGTCTCAGCGGAGTCGACGGCGCACGAGCGCCAGGCCGAGCAAGCCGAGCAGACCGAACGCCCAGCCCGCGGACTGACCGCTGGCGTCACTCGGGCCCGTGACGCGACAGCTGCAGCCGCCGCCCGCCGCCATCGGATCGGTCCCCGCGTCGGCGCCGCCGGTCCCCGCGTCCGAGTCGATCGCGCCGCTGTCCGTGTCTCCACAGACTCCGTCCTCGTCGACGCTCATGTCGCAGTCGTCGTCGATGCCGTCGCAGGTCGAGTCGTCCGCGGCCGGCGTCCCGGGCACGCACGCGTCTTCGGTCATGCCGTCGACGCAGGTGCTCGACACCATCGTCATGCAGGCGCCGACGCCGCACGTCGTGGCTTCGCCCACGAACGCCTCGTCGACCATGCCGTCGCAGTCGTCGTCCATCGCGTCGCAGGTCGTGTCCTCGCCCGCCGGCGTGCCGGGCATGCACGTGTCCATCTCGACGCCCTCCACGCAGGAGCTCGTCCCGGTCGCCGCGCAAGGGCCGAGACCACACATCGTGTCGACGGAGGCGTAGTCCTCGTCCGTCATCCCATCGCAGTCGTCGTCGACGCCGTCGCACGTGGCGTCGTCCGGGGCCGGCGCTCCCGCGACGCAGGTGTCGCCCTCGACGCCGGCCATGCACGTGGTCATGCCCGCGCCTTCGCACGCGCCCACGCCACACGTGGTGGCGGTGCCCATGAACCCGTCGTCGGCCGTGCCGTTGCAGTCGTTGTCGACCCCGTCACACACCATGTCGGGCGCGCCCGGGAAGACCGTCGGGTCGAAGTCGTCGCAGTCCGCGGGCGCGTCCACGCCGTCGCCGTCGGCGTCGGGCCCGAGCAGCGCCCGGATCTCGTTCAGGAAGAACCTCTGCAGGTCCGCGCCGCCCGTGTCGAAGAGCATCCCGTTGATGATCGTGCGACCGCTCGCCGAGCGCACCGCGCCCGCGCCCGAGCCGAGCCTCGCGATCGAGGTGGCGCCTCCCGTCGGAGCGAGCGTCATCGTGTACGTGCCCCAGCCGGGGTTCATCAGCGTGATCGGGTTGGCCGTGAGCCCCGCGTCGAACGGCGCCACGACGGTGAGCGTCGTGGTGTTCGTCTCGCCCGTGTAGGTGGCTCCGAACATCGCCGCGTTGGCCGCGTCCTGGTTCCACTCCGTGAAGATGGTGCGCCCCCCACCCATCACGTGCGCGTCGAAGTTGGGCGTCGTGTACGGACCGTTGCTTTGCACCGCCACGATCACCAGGTCGAACGTGGTGCCGGCGAGCGCCGTCTCACACGCCGTCAGGCTCGTGTCCTCGAGGTTTCGCGTCACCGTCGCCATCGGACTCATCGCCGTGAAGTCCATGAGCGCGGCGTCCATCGCGTCCGTGCCCGAGTTGCCGTCTCTACAGTAGAGGACGTCCTGCGCGTCGGCCGTGATCGGCATCGACAGCCCCGTGAACGCGAACGCCACCATGAACAGACCAAGTAAGTTTCTCATGTCCCCGCACCTCCTGGTTCGGAGCCTATACCCTCCGGCGAATGGGGGTCAGTCGAAGGTGCACACGATGCGCGCGATGAGCGGGCGGGTCTCGGTGCCGCTGACGGTGCCGACCGCGAGGTAGAGCGCGCCGGGGGTCTCGAGCACGCTGCCGCTCGGGCCGTTCACGCGCGGGCCGTCGGGGCGGATGACGATCCGCGCGTGCTCGGTCGCGAGCTCCGCGCCGAAGTCGTCCATGCGCAGCTCGCCTTCCGTCGCGTGCCCCACGAGGAGCCGGCCGCCGAGCGCGCCGACGAAGAAGGGGCGGCTGTCACGCGCGGGGTGTACGAAGCGCTCGAGCAGCTCGAGCGAGTCGGCGTCGGTCACCTGCAGCACCAGCGCGTCCCCGTGGTGAACGACGACGAGGCGCTCCCCGAGGCGCACCGGCAGCGCGAGCTGATCGCCGTCCTCGCCGAGCATGCGCTCCGGCCCGAGCGCGCCCGTCGCGTCGAGCGCGCTGACGTACGCGTTCCGAACCCCACGCGGCCCCTCCCGCGGGTACGTGATGACGTGCGAGCGGCGATCCGGCCGCGCGATCGCGCCGTGACCCGAGCCATACCGCCCGAGCGGCACCCTCGCGGGCGGATGCGAGAGCTCCCCCGAGGGCTCGACGTGCGCCATCACGAGCGTGTTGTCCTCGCGCATGTCGAACGCCATCCAGAAGAGCGAGCCCGCCGCCGCCCGCAGCACCGACGGATGCTGGAGCGGCACGATCGAGCGCGGCCCGTTCGGTGCTCCGTCGGCGTCGACCGGCTGCAGCACGCTCCCCTCGTCCCCCGCCAGCCCCCACGCCACGAACAGCGCGCCGTCGAGCGACACCGGCTCCGCCCACGTGAACGAGTCGGTCGCGACTGTCCCGCTCGAGATCGGCGTCAGCGTGGCGTCGAGCCGATCGAACCGAACCCGCGTCGGCGAGCCGTCCCGCGACACGTGCACCACCCCCACGTCTCCGCCCGGCAGCGCGACCAGCCGCGGCGTCACGCTCGGCGCGCCCTCGATCAGCCGCGTCTCGGCGAGCCGCACTCCGGTACACCCCTCGACCCGCGCGTCCGGCGTCGCCGCGTCGACCCGGATTCCGGAGTCCCGGCGGGTCCCGGCGTCGACGTCGACGGCCTCCTCTCGTCCATGCGAGAGGTAGCAGCCCGAGAGAAGCGCGGCCGCGAGGACGAAGCGAAGCATGAGCGCCACGGTAGCGGCGCCACCGCGCCTGGCCCACCTCACGATCACTCGACGGTCGCGGTTGGACGGTCCTCAGGGCCAGCGCTCGAACTCGTAGAAGTCTCCATCGACCGGGTCGTCGAGGACCACGTCGAGCACCACCCCGCCGCTCAGGTCGGACCTCACGACGGAGAACCCGTCCGGCCACCGTTGAAGACAGCAGAGTAGGAAGCCGGGAGACATCGAACCGGCCAAGAAGTCCTGGTACCCCCCGAGGTCCGGTGAACGCTCGCTGAGCTGAGCGCCGCTCGCGTGATGGTTCGGTACTCAGAGCCGATCAAAGCCTTGAAGCGCCTCCGATAGCTCCCAGCGACGTCCACCCAGCGTATACGTGGACCGTTCCTCGACCACCGCGGCGAACGTGAGGTCCTCGAGCAACCAGAGTTGCCGAGCGCCGTCACTCCAGACTTTCCATGCGGGCTCCGGTCCCGTGGGCGTCGCGAGCGACGTACGTACGGGGCGTTGCTCCACTTTGAGGTCTCGCCCAGCGCTCGGCAGGGCCGCAAGGGTGTAAGCTCTGGCGAACAGCGGTCCGACAGATCTCTTGTTCGTGAGGGGTCTCGCGTACCAACTCCCACTAGGCGCGCTCCACACCAGGACGCTCGCCAAGGAGCCGTCGACACACAGCACGTGTTCCATCTCTTCGAGGGCATCGGCCAGCGCATCACGCTGGTCGAGCCGCACCGATGGAAGAGCGGGCCACAAGCGCCCGGATGCGACCGCGCCAGGGCCGATACGAATAACATCGACGCGGAGTTCGTCAGGAGTGGTTGGCTCGAGCGAGGGCGACCAACGCTCCCGCGCGAGTTGCAGCTGCCTTCGAGCCTCCAGGACCGAAACGCTCTCCACCGCACTCAACCGCTTGATAGCAGAGCGCACCGCCGTCGCGTCCCCGTCCTCGACCGCCCCCTCAAACAGTGCATCGTCCAGGGCGCCAAGAGAGCGACGCACGTCTAGCCGCCGTGCTTGCCGTTCCAGATGGCCTAGCTGGATGCCCAAGAACGCTCGGAGCCGGAGCAATCGGCGCCACCCGGCTGCGAGGCGTAGTTGCTGATCTGATCTGGGTCCCCCCGAGAGGGTTTGTCTTGTGATCGTTGAATGCTCGCGAAGGCATCCCACAACCGAAGCCAGGACGCCGTCACTCTCGTCTCGACTCGAGTTCTCAGGCGCCTTCATAGTGCGTCTGGTGTCGGCAGATAGGTTGTCATCGGCTTGCAAGCTCTATGTCGAGTCCCACTCGGATGACGATCCTCTGCCAGTAGTGTGTGTTCGCCCGGGATCCGAACTGATGCGCCCAAGCTCGTCCAGCTGGCCGCGCTCGTCGAGGTCGAAGCGATAGCGTTCGCCGTGCTCGTTCTCGGCCGCGAGGAGCTGGTCCTCGTGTCGTAGTGGAAGCGGATCGCCTGCGCGCCTCGAGGCGCTCGTGGAGGCGGTGGTAGCCGGCGTACGTGAAGGAGATGTCGCGCAGGCTGTCGACGGCGCGGGTGAGGTTCTGCTCCTTGTCGTAGGTGAAGGTGCTCACGCTATCGTGCGGCTAGTGATCCGTTGCCTGGACCGTTGTCGGGAAACGCTGTTCTGACTCGACCGTGGCAGGTACGAAGGCTACTCGAACACGTCCAGAACCCGCATCGGGTGTCCGGTGTCTGCGGTGACGGCTGGCAACCTGGGCTGCTTCTCCAGGGTAAAGACATAGCCGGCATCGATAATCTCGCCGGCCACCCGTCGCTGGAACCCCGCGACGGATACCGCGTAGATTCCACATGGCACAGGCGCGGCGAAGCCCTCACGGGCGTGTGCGTCCGACCATTCCATGAGCTGCGCAATGTCTGCGACCACGACTCCCTCCTCAACTCTAAGTGCGTATACCGCATTCGTGCAAACGATGTTCTCGAGCACGGCTGGTTCCGTGGAGACGCTCACGGAATAGGTGTCGGCGTCAATGGCTAGGATAGGTACCACCAACCCTGAGCGCAGAGCTTCGTCGCCGCAATCATCCGAGAGGTACTCCTGCAGAAGGTTTCTACCATCCCGCAAGGATGCACCGTAGGCAGCGCGAAACACCGTTGGATCGTACATGAAGAGTCCGTTCGCATCTGTTGTCACGTGCCCACGCCAGATCATCTCGAGCATCCTCCCCTCGTCGTCCGGCGCTCTCGCTGGAACCATTTCATGAGTTCATCGAGGGGCTGCGTCGGCGTGGCGTTCGTGGGTAGTACTTCTCCCGTTGCCGGTACCCGAAGATCTCCACGCTCGTGAGCCACACGATCAGACCAGCGCGCGAAGCGCGGAGTACCGACGCACCAGACCCTTCTCCTGGGACCCTGCAACGGCCGGATGTGCGGGCGCTGCGTGCGACGAGCGTCTCGTGCAGCCCGGCTCGTAGGGCGAGGGCGGCCTCGGCCCCGCCGGCCGTCGTGGCGCCGGCGACGCGCTCTTCCTCGTACTCATCAGAGCGCCAGGTTGGAGCCGAGGCGGCAACGGCTCCACAGCACAGTGATCACCGGTCGCCAGACAGGGAGAGAGCGATGGGATCTCCGGACTGGTTGAGAAAGAGTACCGCATGGCGCGTCTTCAGCTGAATACCGTGATCATCGCGAAGATGACACACCGAGTCCGAGAGGGACGAACTCAGGTAGGTATCGGAAGCACTCACATCCAGAGTTCGGATGGGCGAGAGGTCGACCGGCCAATCACCGTCCTCGAACTCCAAATGAAAATACTCGACGCAGCCCTGAAATACTCCGACTTGAAGGTTCCCAGCCTTCGCAATGAAACGCCCACCGCTTGGGTTGCTGTAGCGCCACAGATCATGGGGCAAAGAATCCGGAAGAACGAACGCGGACCCCAGCTGTAGACTGTCAAATGCGCGCTCCTCAAGGAACCTGCGCACGCTCCGCCCGAGACTAGCCACCACAGCCACCTCGCCGATGAACTCGATCTCGTAGGCCGAGGATTCCAGCCATCGTCGCGACGAAATCATCCACCCGACGAATCGCCCGGGCGAGCATGCGGGTCTCCAGCGACTTGGCTGGAACGCCGAGCTGCCGCAATCAGGCTTGTCAGAGCCCCCGGGTTTGGGTCTCGATCGCAGCCCCGTGGATCTCGCTCACAGCCCCCTTGCCGAGAGGGTCGCGCTCGAAGTGGACCTCGGCCGCGTCGTTGCTCGCCTGGATGAGTGGAGCTTGCTCTCGCGCTCACATGAAGGGGAGGCTGGACCCGCCTTGTCGGTGACGACCCTCGAAGTACACCACTTCGTTCGCTCCGACCGGGCCCCGGAAGTGAGGCCGCTGCCGACTACCTATAGACCCGCTTGGGGCGGGTACGCCCGATGAGCCGGCAGCGACCGCGTTCCAGATCCCGATCCACCCATAGGGAAGGAGATCGTCTAGCCCCAAGATCAGTCGTTCAGCGAGATCCTCCATGCCCTCGGTGGCGAGTGCCATGAAGTTGCGACCGCTTACCGGCCCCGGACGCCACAGTCCGGCCGGTTCCAGCAGAGGTAAGATCACTCTTGTGCCCGTCAGCTTCCCGACATCCTCGTCGGCCACGGCGATGAAAAGCCGCAGTGGAGGGGTCGTCCTTTCACTGTCTATGAGCCGCACAAAGGGCGAGGGCGGCGCAACGCGTGGTCGGCACTCACCACTGATGTAGGCATCCCGCAGCGCATCTGTCGCAACACGGGTCAATCCTTCGACGCCGCGCTTCGGCGCCCCCTTGAGTAGGAAAGCTGTTACTCGGCTCATGATCGTGGAGTTCCATACCAAACGTGTCCGCCCGGTCTGCCCGGAGGGTGGAAGTGTGAATAGTTGCCGCTTCGGGACCCCGATGCACGATTCAGATGCGCAACGTCATGAAGCGCCCTGCCTCCGGCTCTGCCCCTTCCCACACGGCGAGCTAGCGACCGCGCGTCGCGCGAAGCGACCGTGTAGATGCCGCCGTGCCCACCGTCCCTGATGATGCGTCGCAGCCGAGCGACCGCTTCCTGGGCAGAAAGGGGGCCCGACACGACGCGCAAGACACCATCGTCTCCGATGACGGCTTCGAAGAACTGTCCCCGGCGGTTGTCGCGAGCAGCCTGAGCACAGGTCTTGAGGCCCAGAGGATCCGCCCAGCTGAGCGGGTCTGCCGGGTAGGCGAAGAGGCTGATTGACCCGCTGAGTCCGAGCGGGTCTACCGAGACGAAGGCGCCAGTTGGGGGAGAATAGTATCGGTGCCGGTTGTATGACAGGCGGAGTTCTTCGTCCCAGCGCTGGCCGGGCCACCGGAACGGAAGTGCTAGCGCCGCAGTCGCAAGCGCCGCCTCCCCGTGCACGTCCAGGAAGCCGGACCAGACGCACTCACCGGCCTGGTCGAAGAGCTGCGTCGGCACATCGATCTGGTCCGTCAAGGCGCCATCGATTCGGTCACCATCCAGGCTTGCGACTAGGGCGAGACCGTCAGGCTCGAACAACCAGGCCCGCATGCCTATTTCGCTGTCGTAGTCAGCCAGAGGTTGATTTCCGTCCCACGTATACCTCGTTTGACTGCCATCGGTGCAACGCTCCGAACACACTCTGGCTAGTCTTCGGGCCATGACGTCGTACTCGAACGAGACCTCCTTGCCGTCGGGGAGCAGGACGGAGTCGAGCATGCCGGCGCCGTTCCAGCGGTAGAGGGTGGTGTCGCCGAGGACGTCGGTCTTCTCGACGAGGTTGCCGTCTTCGTCGTGGCGGTAGGCGGTGCCGTCGGCCTCCTCGATGCGGCCGCCTTTGCCGTAGCGGCGGTCGGAGAGGTCGGGGCTGCGGAAGATGTTGCCGACCGCGTCCATGGCGCGGTGCTGTTCTTCGCCCCACGGCATGCGGCCCCAGACGAGGCGGCCTCGGGCGTCGTGCTCGTAGTGGGCGTCGCCGTGCTGGGGGTCGAGGATGGCGCGGATCTGGTCGTCGCCCTCCCAGACGTAGCGCTTGTCGTCGAGGACCTTGTCGCCCTGGTAGGTGACGGTGCGGCGCATGGGGCGGCCGACGACGTCGCGCTCCCAGCTCGAGGTGATGCCGTTGGGGAAGCTGCGGCTGAGCTCGAGGCCGAGAGGGTCGCGCTCGAAGTCGACGTGCCAGCGGTTGCCCTCGAGCTCGACGCGGGTGACGTCGCCCGCGAGGTTGCGGTGGATGTGGTGCATGTGGCCGTCGCTGGACTCGACGCGCACGCGGTGGCCGTCGGGGCCGTAGCCGCTCCGGACCCAGTGCTCGGTTCCGTCGGGCAGACGGGTGAGCTCGCGGACCACCTTGCCGAGAGGGTCGCGCTCGAAGTGGACCTCGGCCGTGTCGTTGCTCGCCTCGATGAGCGAGCCGTCGGCGCGGTAGCGGTAGCGCTCGAAGGTGCCGTCGGAGTGGGCGACGTCGGTGATGCGGCCGGCCGCGTCGTAGGTGAGCTGGTCGACGCGGCCGCTGGGCTTGTCGACCTGGGTGACGCGGCCGGCGGCGTCGCGGGTGTAGCGGCGGGTGAAGTCGTCGAAGCCCGTCTCGCTGCGGACGAGGCCGCGCTCGTCGAGGTCGAAGCGGTAGCGCTCGCCGTGCTCGTTCTCGACCGCGAGGAGCTGGTCCTCGGTGTCGTAGTGGAAGCGGATCGCGGTGCCGGCCTCGAGGCGCTCGTGGAGGCGGTGGTAGCCGGCGTAGGTGAAGGAGATGTCGCGCAGACTGTCGACGGCGCGGGTGAGGTTCTGCTCCTTGTCGTAGGTGAAGGTGCGGACGACGCCGTGCGGCTCCTCGACGCGCATGAGATTGCCGAGCGCGTCGTACTGGCGCCGCTCGACGCCGCCGCGCGGGTTGACGAGCTTGGCCACGCGGCCGAGGCGATCGTGCTCGAAGCGGACCTCGGCGCCGGTGGCGGTGATGACGCGCGCGACGTTGCCGGACTCGTCGTAGGAGAGGGCGGTCTCGGCGCCGCCCGGGGTGCTGGCGCGGGCGAGCCGCTTGTCCTCGTACTCGTAGCGGGTCCAGTGGCCGAAGGGGTTCGCGCGGCCTTTGATGCGGCCGAAGTCGTCGTACTCCCAGCGCCACTCGCCGCCGTTGGGGTCGACGGCGAGGACGGGCGCGTCGAAGCGGGGGTGGGGCTCGAGGGTGGTCACCGCGCCGTCAGGGGCTTCGATGCGCGTGGTGTTGCCGCGGCGGTCGTAGGCCCAGCGGGTCGTGTGGCCGAGGGCGTCGGTCTCCGCCGTGCGCTGGAGGCTGTGCGGGTCGTACTCGTACTTCGTCACGCCGCCGTGGGCGTCGATGACCTCGGTGACGCAGTGGATCTCGTTCTGGCGGTAGGTGGTGACGGCGCCGAGCGAGTTGGTGACGCAGGTGGTCCCGCCCTGCTTGTCGTAGAGGATCTCGTGGTCGTAGATGCCGCCGTCGCCCCACGTGCGGATGCAGTAGGCGCCCTGACCGATGCCGTCGTAGCCGAAGTAGAAGCTGAGGCCTTCTCGATCGGTCTCGCGGGTGAGGAGGTGCGAGGTGTACTCGAACTCCCAGAACGAGCCCGCGGCGTCGGTGACCCGGACGAGGTCGCCGCGCTCGTCGTAGCTGTAGCGGAGGTGCTCGAAGTGACCTTCGCCGCGCGAGACGGGGAGCTTGATCTTGGTGAGCCGGCCGTGGGCGTCGTTCTCGAAGAGGACGCGGCGGCCGCCCGAGTCGCGGAGCCAGCTCAGGCGCGCGTGCTCGTCGTAGTGCAGCTCGATGCGGTGGTCGTCGCGGGTCCGCATGCGCGTGAGTCGCGCGACCCCAGCATCGCCGCCGGGGAGCGGCTCGAAGTCGTGGCAGAGGCCGTCCGAAGTCCAGACCTCCCAGGTGTTCTCGCCGCGGCACTTCAGGGTGAGGCGATCGATCGGGTAGTAGACCTCTTCGCCCGGCTCGATGCGGTGGTTCGGCAAGTCGAAGGTGTCGAACTCGACCTCGCGGCCGTCCTCGGTGAGGTAGACGACCTTGCCGCGCTCGCGCCAGACCTTCTGCTCGAGGCTGTGGCTCCAGCCGTGGCCGAGGGCGCCCGCGCGGTCGGCGAAGCCGGAGTTGTAGACGCGCTCGATCTTCAGAGGCAGCGGGCCAGGCAGCTCGACGTCGACGTGGTCGGTGAAGACGCGACCGGTCGCGACGTCGACGGGGTGGCCGGTGAGGAAGCAGATGGCGCGGCTCAGGAGGTTGCGCAGGCGCCCGGGGCCGACGACGCGCGAGAGCAGGTTGTTGAGCTGGTGGCTCATCCACTTCGTGCGGATGAAGGCGCCGAGCGCGGCCATCGCGTCGAGGGTGGGCGGGCCGCCGACGAGGACGGGGAGGCCCTTGGGCATCGCGAGGATGGTCGAGCTCGGGAGCCGCACCGGCTCGCTGCAGCTCATCACGAAGTCGCCGAACCGCGCGAAGTTGGAGCCCATCGCGTGCACGGTCAGGCTGCCGGTCACCACGATGCCGTCGTCGTCGGGCATGGCCGGGTTGTCGGGCCCCGAGGGCGTCTCCTTCGGGAGGACGAGGGGCATGACGCTCGGCATCGGCGCCCACGAGGTGCCGGGCGGGATGAGGATGTGCCCGAAGCCCATCGCCTCGGTGCCGGTGTTCGTCGCCGGGAGGAAGTTGACGATGACTGCGCCGGTCGGAGGTGCGCCACAGAGCTCGGAGATCACCGCGCTGATCACGGCGCCGACGGCGAACCCGAGCGGGTCCATGATCAGGCCCACGAAGGGGTTCGGGAGCGGCGTGGGGACGGGCGCGGGCATGGGCACCATCTCCCAGTGGATGTCGACGCCGATGACCCCGTCGGTGTTCTTGGAGGCGAGCATCAGAGGAGCGCCTCCGCCGCGGCGCGCGTGTCGCCCTGCTCGATGCGGTTGGCCTGGTGCTCGAGCGACTCGGCCTGCGCGCCCAGCCCGCGGGCTCGGAGCAGCGCAGCCAGCTCCCGCGCGGCCCGCGGGGCGCTCGAGGTCTTGGCCACGTCGGGGGCCGCGCCCTCGGCCAGCTCGATCGCCTGGCGCCAGCACTCGGTGGCCCGGTCTCCGAGCTGCGCCTCGGCAGCCATCTGTCCCGCGAGCCGCCAGCACTCGATGGCCAGCCCCGTCGCGTTGGCCTTCAGCGCGTGCTCGGCGCTCCGCGCGTACTGCCCCGCCGCGTCGGGGTGTCGGCCCGCGCGCGCGTCCATCAGCGCCAGGGCGAGACCGGCCTGGGCGCGCTCGAGGTGGAGCTCCAGCTCCTCGGCCTTCTGCGCGACGCCCGCGTACTGGCGATACGACTCGTCCTCCCGACCGAGGGCGAGCTCGTACCCCGCGAGCACCATCCACTGCAGCACCAGCTCGCGCTCTCCCTGCGCTTCGGCCGCGATGCGACACGCCTCGCGCTGGTGCTGAATGGCGAGCTCTCCGTTGCCGAGCTTCATCTGCACGGCCGCGGCGAGCATGTACTGCTGCATGCGCGCGCCCTGCGAGCCCGCGAGCGCGGGGCTCATGCCCGCGGCGGCCAGCTCGACGTCGACCTCGGCCTGCTGCTCCACCGTCGGCGTTCGGTCGCCCTTGCGAGGTGGAGGGATGATGCCGCGAGGCCAGGCCGCTCCGGCGCGCGCGGGCCCGGGCAGCTCTGGGTCGACCGACGCCATCATGGCGTTCAGGTCCTGCGCGAAGGCCGCGTCGTCCCGGACGCTGACGTTCTGCATCGCCCGGGCCCCCAGCTCCTCGTGCAGGGCCGCGAGCGGCGCCTCCTGCATGTCCATCACGATCCAGCGCGCGGCGGCGAGCTCAGGCTGCATCACGAGCTCACGCAGCTCGGCTTCGAACAGCCCCGCGTCTTCGATGAGCGCGGGCGCGAGCACGATGACGAGGCCTTCGAGCGGCGGCCGCACGCACTGCAGGACGAGGTTCACCCAGCCGCCGAACGCGGCGTGGGGGTCGGGCGAGGCGGGCGCGCGCCCGGAGAGCGAGCCGAGCTCGATGCCTTCCTCGCTGAGCACCCTGCGCCGGCCCTCCCAGTGTTCGGCGAGCCGCTGGGCGCGCACCCGCCAGCCGCCGTCCGCCAGCCGCCACGCGTCCTCGAGCACAACGAACGGGCTCTGATTGTCGAGGCTCAGCTCGCCCGCCGCGAGCAGCTTCAGCGCGCTCTTGCGCAGCGCGGCGCCGCAGCGGACATGAAGCAGCTTCACCTCCGTCGCGCGCGCGAACCACGACACGTCCTCGTGCAGCGCCCGCAGGGGGCGCGCCATCGACTCCATCGCCTGTCCCCCCTCAGTTGATCTTGACGAGCAGCCCCGTGATCTCGTTCATGGTCTGCGCGGACGAGGTGACGGTGGAGCCCGACGTGGTCACGCCGCTCGGACCGAGCTCGATCGACGACGATCCGGCGGAGAGCGTGATCTTCTCCGTCGTCATCTCGATCTTGCAGGCGCCGACCTCGAGCTCGATCTTCGTGTCGCCCGCGAGCTTGATCTTGCCGTCGTTCTTCATCAGGAGATGCGAGCTGCCGGTCTTGGCGTGCACCTCCTTCGCCGACTCGACGTAGGTCTTCTGGCTGCCCTGCGTGAACTTCTCGGTCTCGCCCTGCACCAGCGTGTAGTGCGCGCCGTCGACGGTGACGTTGTACTGCCCGGTGATGTGCTCGTTGCGGTTCGCGCCGTCGAGCACCTTCAGGTTGTCGAACGCCTTGACCTTCACCTCGCGGCCGCCGTCGAACGTCTCGAGGTCCTTGCCCGTCTGGACATGGATCTTGCGGTGTCCGTCCTGGACCGTGAGCAGCTCGTCGTCCTTCACCGTGCGGGCGCGCTGGCCTTCGATGACCCAGTCCTCGTTGCCGTGCACGATCTCCGAGCGGTAGTGCCCGACCTCCACCCACTCGTCGTGGTCGACGGTGTGGAAGCGATCGTTGTGCACGGTCATCCGCTGGTCGTTCCCGACCGTCTCGGTCTGGTCCACGTCGACCGTGTTGGACTGGTTGTTCTTCACGTGGGTCGAGTGATCGTGCTCGACCTCCTCGTTGTAGTCCTTCTCGGCGTGAACGTAGATGAACTCGTTGCCCGCCTCGTCCTCGAACCGCATCTCGTTGAAGCCATCGCTCCGCGGCGACGACTTCGTCCGGATCAGGCTCTGCGTCTTCTTCGCCTCGAGCTCCACACCAGCGCGGTTGGTGCCGTGATAGACGCAGCCCGTGACGATGGGACGGTCGGGGTTGCCGCCGAGGAAGCTGACCACCACCTCCATGTCGACACGCGGCAAGAAGAACGTGCCAAACCCTGGGCCGGCCCAGTTGTGCGCCACGCGCATCCAACACGATGAGTCGTTCTCGCGGGGCGCGTGCTCCCGGTCCCAGTGAAACCGCACCTTCACCCGGCCGTGCTCGTCGGTGTGAATCTCCGAGCCCTCCGGGCCCACGACGATGGCCGTGTCGGGCCCATGCACGATCGGACGCGGCGTGCGGTGAGGCGGCCGATACGGCAGTGACCTCGGAATGACGTCCATCGAGGACTGCCACGTCCCCGACTGCCCCTCGGTAGCGCTGCCGTGAGAGGTGGCCGCGACGATCACGTAGTTCCCATCGAGGTCGTCGGGCGCCCCTTCGACCTCGAGCGAGCGCCCCGGGAGCGCGCTGACCACGGTCGCGGTCATGGTCCAGCGCTGCCGGTCGAGCGCGAGGCGCTCAGCGCGCATCTTCGCTTGCTGGATCGCCGTGTTGCCCTTGTACTGCGTCCCGTTGAAGCCGTGCATGACCACGGCCTCCGTGTGGTCGTAGATCTCGCCCGCCGGGTCGCTCGTGCCCAGGCCCGTCTGTTTGCCAATCACGTCCAGGGTCGGGTTGGTCCAGTCGTAATCACGGACGACTATGTCGGTGGCGCCGAAGGACTCCTCGAAGCTCAGGCTGGTGACGGCCTCGTCGTCCGGTGCTTGGCGTGCGTCGTGGTGAAACGGCGCCATCCCATCGTCGTTGGGCCTGGCGCGTGGGAGGTTGCCCGTGGCGTCGGCGAGCACGAGCACCTCTCGGTCGGCTTCGTGATCGAAGAACCAGAAGATGCCCTCTTCTTCGGCCAGCCTCGAGATGAAGGCGAGGTTGGTCTCCTGGTACTGGACGATGTACTCGCGCTGCTCGTAGGTCCGGACCAGGTTGGCCTGGTCGACCGATCGCTGCAGGTCGCCGAGCATGTCCTTGTACGTCTCGACGATCACCTCGACGACGGTCAGCTTCTGGTGGATTCGGCTCTTCAGCGTGTGCGCCAGGTGGTTCGCGGCCGGCGCGATCTGAAGATCGATCTCGCTCCCTTCGCCGTCGTCTCGGATGCGCGCGCGAAAGACGAGGCCCTTGAACTCCCGCAGCTGCTCGCCGCGCTCGATGGACAGCTTCGCTTCGACCAGCATCAGCTCCGCCCGCTCCGGCCGGCCGTCATAGCGTGCGCGAATGCGCGCGTGCGGGATCGCGTTGAGGGCCTCGTGGAGCGACACGTCCGTCACGCCCCAGCGGCCGTCGAGCCCGGCGACCTCCAGATGGAACGTCACCGGGTTCCGCGTCGCGCCCGTGAGGCCCCCGAGCGCGTCGACGCCCTGCTCCAGCAGGTCTCCGGCTTCCCCCGCGCTCTCCAGCACGCTGGCGACCTCATCGTCGGGCACGAGATAGCGCGACGCGCCCGAGGCTCCCTCCAGCGCCTGCCCCGCGTCCCCGCGGCTCAGCCCCTGAGCTGCGCTCGCCGCCTCGCTCGCGCCCTGGACGACGCGGGCCGCGTCCGCGACCTCCGACGCGCCCGCCCCCTCAGCGGTGGATCGAAGCCCTTCGACGGCATTCGCGGCGGCCTCCGCCCCGTCCTCTCGGTCGTCGCTCATCCGTGCTCCCCTCGGCAGCGATCCTCTTCGACCCGAGCTCGGGCAGGTTTCCGAGAATCGTACGAGCGCGCCGAGCGTAGCGGATGCTTGCGATTGCGCGAGCCGAAACCGCACGCCGACTTGGCGAAACTTCTCGCGCAACCTCGCTGGCTGGGACACGATGGAGGGGTCGTGACCGGTACACGCCCTTCCTCGTTCATCCGCCAGTACCCGGAGCTCCAGTTCCTTCGGTTGCCGCCCCACATCCCCATCGACGCGAACGACTACCGGGCGGAGTTCGAGGATGCCGACATGGGCTGGGCGATGAGGTGCGGGCGCGATCTCCGTCTGCTCACCGACACACTTGTTGGACGCTATCTCGTGGGCGCCCTGCAGAACACCGTGGTGGTCCTGACACACCATGACAGCTACGAGACGATCTACCGTGAACCGTGGTCAGACAACTCTGCTGGGTTATGTGCGCCCAACGACGTGAGAGATGCAACAGCGCGCGGTCTTCCCCTGTACCCAGGGGTAGGCACCGGCCGTGGCACAAACTGTCGCATCTTCGTGGACGCGCTGTCGCCCTGCCACTCGCCGCCTGAGAATCCGAGCGTCACGACGCTCTGCCACGAGCTGGCCCATGCTCTCCGCGCTGCGCTCGGGGTCGAGACGACGGGCACTCGCCGCTGCCTGAACGAGGGCGATCCTCAGGTCGGCTGGCCGAACCTCGAGGAGTACTTCGCCGTCGTCGTCGAGAACATGCTCCGCGAAGAGCTCGGGCTCTGGTTGCACGTCGGATACGGAGCGCGAGGGGCCGCGGGCCTTCTCGAGCCTCCGGACGGTGAGTCCACGCTCCCGGGAGGTCGCGGAGGGCGTCCTTCGATGGCTGCCTACCCGGACTCTCAGGCGGCCCAGGAGCGCATGAGGGCGCGCATGGAGGAGCTCCATGCGGAGCCAGCGATGCAGGGGTTCATGTACGAGCTGGCGGGGCTCTCCCATCGATACAACCCCTTCCGCTGGCGCGCGCGCAACCGCTACGGCTTCTTGCGACCCTACTGGCACGACATCGAGAGTCAGCAATCGCGGGAGTGGGATTGAGCGACGACGACATCGTTCGTTCGCGGCGAGATCGGTTGATCGCGCTCGCGCTCGCCGCGACGACCGCAGGCGTCGCCGGGTGCTCGCAGGTGGAGGCGCCGAAGGCAGAGAGGTCGAAGCCCACGGCCGTGGAGGAGGCGACGTCACCGGACGCGATGTCGCTGGGTCCCACGGTGCCGCCGCCGCCGCCTGATCGGTTCCCCTTCTGTCCGCCGCCCCCTCGGGACGAGCCGCCGCAGCCGTCGCTGCACCCGTGCCTTTCGGTCTTCTGACAATCCCGGATGCGAACGTCGACGCCGGCGAGCGCCGTAGAAGACCCAGGACGCGAGCATCAGCGGGAGCGCAGGGTCACTTCCTCCGAGCGGGCTCGCCGAACAGAGCATCGGCCGACTCGAACGCTCTTCGGTGGCTGGTTCCGCCTCTCGCTCGGGGCGCCGGCAGTAGACGCCTCTCGACCCGCTCTGGCATCGGCGCCGGAACCCCGCATATCTGAGAAGGTCGCAGTTTCCACCTGCTGCCCGGATCTGGCCCGGGGCTGTCAGAGAGGGTGGAGGCCGCGGCGGGGGGGCGTCGGGTCTGCCTTCGTAGCCTCGGCGGCTCTCCATTGGACAGTAGTGACACTCGGTCCATGAGCCTCGCGTCATGTTCTCGGGAGTGCACTCCGGGTCGAATGGCTGGCGCGGGATCGTCGGGTTCGCTCGTGCGGTCCCCGCGATGCTCAGGAGCAGCGCGGCCGCCAGGATGCATCGGCCGTTCGGGCGCCGCGCTTCAGTGTTCTTCCTTCTCCTGTCGCGCATCTGGAAATGCTCCCCGGCTGTTCGAGCGAGGATGGCATCGTCGTCTCGGGGAAGTGGTTTCGCCCGACGCCGAGAAAACTTCGCTCCCCACGGCGCGACCCTGGCTCGGTGACAAGTTGTCGCAGGGGCTGGACACTCGGAATCGATGGGCCCCAAGAACCGTTCGACCTCCCGGATGAGGAAGGACGACGGTATGACCGCTCTGCTCACGCTCGATCCCGCCGCGCGCCGCTCGGTGCTCGCTCTGCTCGGTTGCATGGCCGGCGCGGACGGCGATGTCTCCGACGAGGAGAGCGAGGCCCTCGCGGGCGCGGCGCTGGCCCTCGGGGTGACCGACGGCTCCATCCTCACGGTGCCCACGCTCGACGAGATCGACTTCGAGGGCATGGACCGGCAGGCGCGGCTGCTCGCCTACGCGGGCGCGGTCTGGATGATGCTCGCGGACGGGCTCACGCTCAGGCGCGAGTCGTCGCTGCTGAGCCACCTCGCGGAGCGGCTGCGGGTGGGGCCCGACATGGCGCGCTTCCTCGGCTCGTTCGCGCGCTGGGTGCGCACGGAGACGGAGCTCCCCTGGCACCGAGAGGCGGACCTGCTCTTCACGGAAGCGGCGCGTCGGCTCGCTCGGGTCGAAGCGCATCAGCGCGCGGCCTGAGGGTCCGGAAGACCCAGTCCCAGAGCGGGCTCGAGATGCCCCAGCGCGCCGCGCCCGCGTGCTCGTAGTGATGCGCGAGGTGGTGACGCTGGATCGCGCGCAGCAGGCGCGAGCGCGGCCGCCCGTGGTGCGCGATGTGGTGCACGGCCTCGTACGCGAGGTACGCGACCAGGAAGCCGGCCATCGCGCTCATCCACGCCGGGCCGAGCGTCCACTGGAAGACGCCGAGCATCAGCAGCGCGAGCGAGCCGATCTGCACGGGCGTGGCCGCCAGGCGCGAGGGCTCCTGCGGCGAGACGTGATGGTGGCCGTGCACGATGAAGGTCGTGACCTTGCCCGGGTCACCCTGGCTCGGGAAGTGGAAGAGCCAGCGATGCATGGCGTACTCCACGAGGGTCCAGCTCAGCGCGCCCAGCAGGAACACGGCCGGCGCCCAGGCGTGCGTCGGGGCGTGCTCCAGGAGCCAGCCTACGAACGGCGTGACCAGCAGGAACGGCAGGGCCGGGTGTCCGCCGAAGATCAGGTGCTCGGGCACGAAGTCTCGAAAGAGCCGCACCCGGGACGCTGCGCGCGGCCCCTTGCGCGGCGTCCACGAGCGCCGCGCCGCCTCGACGCACTCCTCGGTGAAGGGTCCCGTTCCGCTCACGCCAGAAGTATGGGGGCAGATCCGCCGGGCGCCGAGTCAGGGAGCTCTGCTGCGGCTCATGTGCCAGAGCGCCAGGATCTGGAACGCATGCGGCGCCTTGTCGCGGTTCTTCAGCCACCATCTGCGCGCAAGCTCGATCTCTCGAGCAGCGCGCCGCGCGATCTCAACCTTCGGAATGGTCGACGGCTCCCCGTAGCTGTCGCAGGAAGGTGTTCGCGTCGACGACCTCGCCCCGGTCGCATTCGGTCTCTCGCTCGCGAAGCGCCGCCGCGTCGTCCTCGGAGAGATCGAAGACCTCCTCGGAGATCTCGCGGAGGGCGGCCCGCGCGAGGTCGAGGTCATCCTCGTCCAGGTCGTCCACCAGGGCGTGCAGGTGCTGGCGCGCGTTCACCTCACGAGTATAGCCCGTCGTCGGTCGACGACGAACGGGCCCGACGCGCTGGGCTACGCTCCCACGATGCGTCGACGTGAACTGCTCGAGCTCCTGGGCTCCGCCGCGCTGCTGGCTGGCTGCGGTGAGGAGGACGCGACGCCGCCGCGCGCTCCTGCGGTGGAAGAGGCGCCGCCGCCGCCGCCGGTCGAGCGCCGGAGCGAGCCTGTGCCCGAGACCCGCCCGGCGACGGACGCGGATTGGGCGCGGCTCGCCGAGCGCCTCGAGGGGGAGGTGGTCCGTCCGGATGCCGAGCGCTACGCGGTGGCGCGTAGGCTGTTCGACCCGCGCTTCGACTCGCTCGAGCCCCAGGGCGTCGCGTACTGCCGCTCGGAGTCGGACGTGCAGCGCTCCGTCGCGTTCGCGCGGGCGCACGCGCTCCCGTTCGCGGCCCGCTGCGGCGGCCACAGCTACGGCGGATACTCGAGCGGCGAGGGCTTGGTCTGCGACGTCGGGCCCATGTCCGCGGTGGCGCTCGACGGATCGGGCGCCATGGCGAGCGTCGGCGCGGGCGCGAAGCTCATCGACATCTACGCGCAGCTCGCCGCGCGCAGCCTGGTCATCCCCGGCGGGACCTGTCCGAGCGTCGGGATCTCGGGGCTGACGCTCGGCGGCGGGCAGGGCGTGTTCGGACGCAAGCTCGGGCTGACCTGCGACGCGGTGGACGCGATGCGGATCGTGACCGCGGACGGGGTGATCCACGCGTGCGACGCCGAGACGGACGCCGACCTGTTCTGGGCGAGCCGCGGCGGAGGCGGCGGGAACTTCGGGGTGGTCACGCAATTTCGTTTCCGAACCCACCATGTCCCCCGGATCACGCGCTTCGCGTTGCCGTGGCGCTGGGGCGCGGCGGCGGACGTCGTCGCGGGCTGGCAGGAGTGGGGACCGGACGCGCCTCGGGAGATCTGGTCCAAGTGCGAGCTCGGGAGCCGCGGCGCGGATCGCTCGGTCGCCATCCACGGGGTGTTCCTCGGGGACGCGTCATCGCTCGCCCCCCACCTCGACGCCCTCATCGCGCGGGTGGGCTCGGCGCCACGACGGCGACGCGTGGAGAGCGCGGCGCTCCTGGACACGATGCTCGTCCTCGGCGGCTGCGCGCGTCGCACGTACGAGGAGTGCCACATGCCGCCCCCGGGCACGCTGGGGCGGGGTATGAAGCGGACGCGCTCGCACGTGGTCCAGACGTCGCTCTCTCCGGGTGGCATCGAGACGCTGCTGGAGGGGCTCGATCGCTCGGGCCTCGCGGAGGGCTCGGGCCGCGTGGGGCTCGACGCGGTCGGGGGCGCGATCAACGCGGTCGACCCCGACGCGACGGCCTTCGTGCACCGGCGCGCGCGCTTCATCGCGCAGTACGCGACGTACTGGTCGCGGCGATCGAACGCGGCCGAGGCGAGCGAGCGCTGGCTGGATCAGCTCTACGCCGCGATGCAGCCGCACGCGGGCGGCGCCTACGGCAACTACATCGATCCGCGGCTGAGCGACTGGGAGCGCGCGTACTACGGGGCGAACCTGCCGAGGCTCCGCGCCATCAAGCGTCGGCACGACCCGGACGACTTCTTCCGGTTCGCGCAGAGCATCCGCGGCTGACGTTCGTCAGTCCACGACGAACTCGTCTTCGCCGGGCGGGGTGTAGACGACCTTGTAGAGGTCGGTGCGGCGGTCGAGCCAGTTCTGGACGGTGCCGGTGCGGCGGGCGCGGCGGAGGAGCTCGAGATCGACGTCCTGGAAGAGCACGGTCTCGACGTTGGGCTCCGCCTCGACCGCGACGCCGTCCCGCGCGAAGGGGATGTCGCTGGGCGTGAAGATGCCGCTCTGCGCGTAGTGGGTGTCGGCGTTCTCCACGAGGGGGAGGTTGCCGACGCAGCCCGCGTTGACGACGTAGACCTGGTTCTCGATCGCCCGGGCCTGGCAGCAGAGGCGGACGCGGAGGTGGCCGTGGCGGTCGTTGGTGTTGGAGGGGACGAAGAGGATCTTCGCGCCCTTCTTCACCGCGACGCGCGCGAGCTCGGGGAACTCGCTGTCGTAGCAGATGAGGATGGCGACCTTGCCGAAGTCGGTGTCGAAGATCTCGACCTTGTCGCCGCCGGCGATGCCCCACCACTTCGCCTCGTTCGGCGTGACGTGGATCTTCTTCTGCTTGCCGATCGAGCCGTCGCGGCCGAAGAGGTAGGCGATGTTGTAGAGGAGGCCGTCGTCCTCGAGCGCGAGCTGGCTGCCGCCGATGATGTTGATGTTGTAGTGGGTCGCCAGGCGGCCGAAGAGCTCGAGGTAGCGCGGGGTGAAGTCGGCGAGGCGGCGCGCGCCCTCGGCCGGCCGGCGCTCGTCGATGAGCGAGAGGAGCTGCACGGTGAACAGCTCCGGGAAGCAGAGGAAGTCGGCCTTGTAGTCGCTCGCCGTGTCGACGAAGAACTCGCACTGCCGCTCGAACTCCTCCCAGCTCTCGAGGAGGCGCATCTTGTATTGCACGAGTGAGAGGCGCACCGAGAGCACCGAGCGCCGCATCTTCTTGCGGCGAGACTTCGGCACGTAGTCGAGGTTCGGCCACTCGAGGCAGGTCGCCCAGCCGCCCGAGTCCTCGTCGTTGGGGAGGTAGTCCTCGATGAGCTGGCGCAGCTGGAAGCCGTTGGAGAGCTGCGTGGTCAGGACGGGGTCGTAGAGCTGCTTCGTGATGACCCTCTCGACGTACTCGTGCGCGCTCAGCTCGTCCCTGTGCTTCGCGTAGCCGGGGATGCGCCCGCCGACGATCATGCGCGCGCAGTTGAAGTCGCGCGCGATGCGCTTGCGCTCCTCGTACAGGCGCCGGGCCAGCTTCTGCCCGCGGTAGTCGGGGTCGACCATCATCTCGATGCCGTAGAGCGTGTCGCCCTCGGGGTCGTGGTTCTCGAGGTAGCCGTTGCCCGAGATCTCGAGGTAGTCGTGCCAGTCGGTGTAGTCGTCGTACTGGACGATGAGCGCGGAGCTGCTCGCCACCATCTCGCCGTCCACCTCGATGCAGACCTGCCCCTCGGGGAAGCGGGAGATCATGCTCTCCATCTGCGCGGGCAGCCACGGCTTGAGCGTGGGGAAGCACCGCGTCAGCAGGGCCTTCCACTCGTCGTAGTCCTCGAGCCGGAGCTGGCGGACACGGATGCGGGTCTCGAAATCGCTGAGGTCAATCTTCACGCGGCGCATCTTAGTCGCGGCGCGCCCGTTCGCACGAGAGGAACGTGAGCGGGCATTGATTCGAGGGATTGACTTCGGGCTGGCGATGCATCATCTATCCGGTGGAGCCTCTGTCATGACGCCCCGGACCATCACGACCGACCTCACGCGAGTCCTCCGCTTCGGCGGGCGGGCCTGCGGGCGGCGCGATCTGTCCGGCCCGTCGTACGCGCTCCTGTCGGTCTGGCCGGTATCGCGCTGACCGCGGCGGGAATCTCCGCGTAGAGCCGCCCGAGCTGCGCTCTACGTGCCCCCGCCGCGGATGGTCCGAACCGTCCGACGTCCGTCCGGGCGTCGATCTCCGCACGCGCCGATGAGCCGGCGCGCGGCGCGTGCACCCGTGTGTCTTTCGGAGGTCATCATGACCGGAACAATCGCCATTTCTCGCCAGCGCAACCTCGGAATCATCGCTCATGTCGACGCGGGCAAGACCACGCTGACCGAGCGGATCCTCTTCCACGCCGGCCGCATCCATCGGATCGGCGGCGTCGACGAGGGCACCACCACCACGGACCACCGACCCGAAGAGCAGGCCAAGGGCATCACCATCACCGCCGCGGCGGTCTCGTGCGCCTGGGGCGATCACGCGCTGACGCTGATCGACACCCCCGGTCACGTGGACTTCACGATGGAGGTGGAGCGCTCGCTGCGCGTGCTCGACGGGGCCGTCGTTCTCCTCGACGCGGTGGCCGGCGTGGAGCCGCAGACCGAGACGGTGTGGCGACAGGCCGAGCGGCACGGGGTGCCTCGGATCGCGTTCGTGAACAAGCTCGACCGCGCCGGGGCCGACCTCGACCGCGCGGTGCGCTCGCTGCGAGACCGACTCGGGGTGCGCCCGCTCGTGCTCACGCTGCCCGACGGAGAGCCCCTCTCGGCGATCCTCGACGTGGTGAGACGCGAGCGCGTGACCTTCGACGACGAGGGCCGCGTGGCGTCGCGCGTGCCGTGTGACGATCCCCGGATCGACGCGGCGCGCGAGGCGCTCGTGGAGGCGTGCGCGGAGCTCGACGAGGCGCTCCTGGAGAGCTTCGTCGAGAGCCGCGACGTCAGCGCCGAGGCGCTGCTGGCTGCGTTGCGGCGCGGGACCCTCGAGGGTCGCTGGCTGCCCGTGCTCGCGGGCTCGGCGTACCGGAACGTCGGCGTCCCGCTCTTGCTCGACGCGGTGGTCGCGCTGCTCCCCGATCCGTCGGAGGCGGCGCCTCTCGCGGAGGGCTGGGCGCGCGCGGCCGACGCGCCGCTCGCCGGGCTCTGCTTCAAGGTCGACTTCGACACCTTCGGCGCGCTCGCCTTCGTGCGCGTGTACGCGGGCGTGCTGCGCCGCGGAGACGTCGTGGCCGTTCAGTCTCGCAAGCTCCGTGTCGGTCGCCTCGTTCGGCTCTTCGCTGCTCAGCGCGAAGACGTCGAGGAGGCGCCCGCGGGGAGCATCGTGGCGCTGGTCTCGGCCGATCTCTCGACCGGGGACACGCTGTCCGAGCCGTCCCATCCCATCTCGCTCGAGCCGGTCCGCGCACCCGACGCGGTGATGCGCGTGGCCATCGAGCCCAGGACCCGCAGCGATCGCGATCGTCTCCCGAAGGCGCTCGCGCGGCTGCGGGTCGCCGACCCCTCCCTCCGCGTGATCGCCGACCCCGACACGGGGCAGATGCTCCTCGGGGGCATGGGTCAGCTACACCTCGAGATCGCGGTCAGCCGGCTCTCCACCGAGCACGGCGTGACCGTCGACGTCGGCGCGCCCCGCGTCGCGTACCGCGAGACGGTCTCGTCCCGCGCGCGCGTCGATGAGGTGCTCCGGAAGCAGACCGGCGGCCCGGGTCTCTTCGCCCACGTGGTGATGGAGCTCGAGCCGGCGTCGCCCGGAGAAGGCTTCGTCTTCGAAGACCGGATCCGCGGCGGCGCGATCCCGCGCGAGTACGTCTCGGGCGTCCGGAAGGGCGTCGAGGCGGCGCTCGGGTCCGGTGTCCTCGGCCACCCCGTGGTCGACGTGCGGGTCCGTCTCCTCGACGGATCCACCCACCCCAACGACTCGAGTGAGCACGCCTTCGCGCTCTGCGCGGAGCAGGCCTTCCGCGCCGCGCTGCGGCAGGCGGGCCCGGTGCTCCTCGAGCCGCTCGTCCGTCTCGAGGTGCACGCACCCGAGGCGCACGTCGGCGACCTGATCGGGGACCTGTCCGCGCGCCGCAGCCGGATCCTCGGGATGGAGACCGAGCGCGATCTCGTCCGCGTGGAGGCGGAGGCGCCGCTCGCCGAGCTCTTCGGCTACGCGACCGACCTCGCCAGCCTCGCGCGCGGCCGGGGCACGCATCATCTCGAGCTCGCGCGCTACGCCCCGGCCCCCGAGGGCGTGCGCGTGCGCAGCTGAGACCGAAGGCGGCGCGCCCATCCGCGGGCGCGCCGCCTCCTTTTTACCGTCGTCGCGCTTCGGCGGGCGTCTTGTGGCCTGAACGGTGGGACCTACGTCGCTCAGCAGCCACTCCCGATCCCCCTGCAGTAAGGCCAACATGCTCGAGACCGCGGCGGCGTACACGCGACAGGTCGATGGGGCCGCGGCCGGCCGCGAGCTCGGTGAAGCGCTCCGTCGCGAGCTCGGTGAAGACCTCCACGCGGTGGTGGTCTTCGCTTCCTCACGCTTCGACCACGAAGCGTTGCTCGCCGCGCTCCACGACGCGGCGTCACCGAAGATCCTCATCGGCGCCTCCTCGGCGGGCGAGTTCACCCAGGCGGAGCACGGGGAAGGGACGGCCTGCGCGTTGGCGATCCGCTCCGACCACCTTCGGTTCTCGTCCGGTCTCGGGAGGCGCGTCAGCGAAGACCCGACCCGGGCCGCGCGGGAGGTGGTCGATGGCTTCGTCGGCGTGGACGCGCCCGAGTACCCGCACCGCGCGGCGCTGGTGATGACCGACGCGCTCGCCGGCCACAGCGACAACCTCGTGGAGCAGCTCACCGTCATGACGGGCGCGCGCTACGAGTTCGCGGGCGGAGGCGCGGGGGACGACGCGCAGTTCAAGCGCACCCACGTCTTCTGCGGGACCGAGGTGTGCACGGACGCGGTGGTCGCCCTCGAGATCCTCAGCGAGAAGCCGCTCGGGGTCGGCGTCGGCCACGGCTGGCGACCGGCGAGCCGGCCCTTTCGCGTCACCAAGGTCGAGGGCAAGCGCCTCGTGAGCCTCAACGGGCTCCCCGCGATCGAGGTCTTCGAGGAGCACGCGGCGAGCTCGGGGCAGGCGCTGGACCGGGCCGACCCGCTCCCGTTCTTCCTGCACAACATCCTCGGCGTGGAGACCGAGGAGGGGCACCGCCTCCGGGTGCCGCTCTCGGTCGGTGACGACGGAGCGGTCGCGTGCGCGGCGGAGATCCCCGAGGGCGCGCGGGTGCGGATCATGAGCGCGACCAACGACTCCGCGGTCGAAGCCGCGGGGAACGCCGCGCGCTCGGCGGTTCAGGCCCTCGGGGTCGAGAAGCCCGGCGCGGCCGTGTTCTTCGACTGCGTCGCCACCCGGCTTCGCATGGGGGACGTGTTCGGCTTCGAGCTGGACAGGGTGGCCGAGGCGCTCGGGGAGGCGCGCTTCGTCGGGTGCAACACCTACGGGCAGATCGCGCGCGGCGCCGGGCAGTTCGGCGGCTTCCACAACTGCACCGCAGTCGTGTTCGTCTTCCCGCGATGACCGAGGAGGACACGGCGCTCCTCGGTCTCGTCGCCGCGCTCGGCGACCTGGAGCGGCGCGAGTCGGTATGCAGAGCGCTGTCCGCCCGGCTCGGCGCGCGCGAGCTCTATGTCTTCGTCGCGGACCACGAGCTGGACGGGCAGCTCGTCCCCGCGATGGGGTTCGCGGCCGTGGTGCCGGGCGGACCGGAGTGGCGGGCGCTGCTCGAGCGGGTCAGGACGCCCGGCCCGCACCGAGCGCGCGTGCGCACCCGCGAAGGCGACGAGGACGACGCGGTCGCATATGGATACGACGGCTGGGCCATCGTGGCGGTCGGGCTCGACGCGCTGCCCGAGCTGATCTCCAAGATGGCGCCGATGATGAAGGCCATGGTGCAGGCCGAGCACCGCGTGCGGATCGCGGGCGCCGAGGTGGATCTCGCCCAGCAGAACGCGCGACGGTTCACCGCGCTCGCGCGCGCGCTCGAGGCGACCCGCGCGGACCTCGAGCAGACGCTCCGCGCTCATGAGCGCCAGGCACAGCAGCTCGACCTGGCGCGGGTGGAGGCCGAGGAGGCGACGCGGGTGAAGGACGACTTCCTCGCCATGCTCGGCCACGAGCTGCGCAACCCGCTCGCGCCCATCGTCACCGCGCTCGAGCTGCTCGACGTCGAGGGCGCCGAATCGCGCGAGCTCAAGGTGATCGACCGGCAGGTGCGACACCTCCAGCGTCTGGTCGACGATCTCCTCGACGTGGCGCGCATCGCCCGCGGCGCGATCTCCATCGCCACCGAGAGGGTGGAGCTCCGCGAGGTCGCCGTCCGCGCGGTCGACATGGCGAGCCCGCTCCTCGAGGAGAAGCGACAGACGCTGGTGATGCGCATGCCCGAGCACGGGCTGCCGCTCGACGCGGACCCCGCGCGCTTCGCCCAGGTGATCGCCAACCTCCTCATCAACGCGGCGCGCTACTCGCCGGAGGGCGCGCAGGTCACGCTCCGCGCGGATCGTGAAGACGACCGCGTGCACCTGCGCGTCGAGGACGAGGGCGTCGGGCTCGAGCCAGACACGCTCGAGCGGATCTTCGACCGCTTCCGGCAGGAGAACATCGCGTTCGACCGATCCCATGGCGGGCTGGGGCTGGGTCTCGCGATCGCGCGGAGCCTGGTGGAGCTCCACCGCGGGCGGATCTGGGCCGAGTCCGATGGGCTTCAGCGAGGCGCCGTCTTTCACGTCGAGGTGCCCGCGCTCGAGGTGAGCGAGGCGGAGATGTCGCCCCGCCCCGCGGACGCGCCCTCCGACGCCTCACCGAACGTGCGGGTCCTGGTGGTGGACGACAACGAGGACGCGGCCACCATGCTCACCGTCTTGCTGCAGAAGCGGGGCTACGAGACGTGCACCGCGTTCGACGGGCCGGGCGCGCTCGGCGCCGTGAGGGCCTTCGAGCCCGACGTGGCCATCCTCGACATCGGCCTGCCCGTGATGGACGGCTACGAGCTCGCCGAGCACCTCCGCGAGCGGCTCGCCTCGCGACCGCCACGCTTCATCGCGCTCACCGGCTATGGCCAGGCCTCCGACCGGCGTCGCACCGCGGAGGCGGGCTTCGAGGCCCACCTCGTCAAGCCCGTCGACATGCGGGCCCTGGAGGCGCTCTTGGCGGGCCGACACGGCGCGTCGGACGCATCGGCTCCGAGCGACGAAGCGCGCTGAATCTCGGGCCTTGACGTCGTATTGCGAAGCTGTCAGCTCATGTTTCATGAAACGAACGCTCGTCCTCGGGGCGCTGCTCGCCCTGTCCGCGTGTGATGCGTCGCCGCTGAGTTGCATGGAGGCCGACCTCGCGATCTCGGCCCGCTTCGAGGAGGCCCTCGCGCCGCACCGCGCGTGCGAGGTCGACGCCGACTGCGGGCTCTTCTCGCCGCGCGTCGAGTGCGCCGACTCGCAGTTCGCGTTCTGCCCCAGCTCAGCCCGGACCGACTCGCTCGAGGACGCGCAGCGCGACGTGCAGGCCCTGGGCGAGGCCGACTGCGTGCGCGTGTCCCCCGGCTGCGTGTCGTCCGCGACCTGCGCGCCCGCCACGGCCGAGTGCGTCGAGGGCGTCTGTCGGGCCGTCTCCAGCCTCTGACGCGCGCCTGGCCGGGCCGTGTAGAGTCGCCCTGCCATGCGTGACTTTCCCGAGGGCTTCCTCTTCGGCGCCGCGACCAGCAGCCACCAGGTCGAGGGCGGCAACGTGCACAACGACTGGTGGGACTGGGAGCAGGCCGGGAAGATCGAGGACGGCACCACCAGCGGTGACGCGGCGGGCTGGTGGGCGGGGAGGGCCGAGGAGGATCTCGCGAAGGCGGCGGAGCTCGGGCATCGCGCGCATCGGATGAGCCTCGAGTGGAGCCGGCTCGAGCCCGAGGTGGGGCGCTTCGACGGTGACGCGTTCGAGCGATACCGGGAGATCCTGCGCTTCGCCGCGAGCCGCGACCTCACCATCCTCTGCACCCTCAACCACTTCACCCTGCCCCGGTGGATCGCGAAGATGGGCGGCTGGACGCACCCCAACGTGCCCGCGCTCTTCGAGGGCTTCGCGACGCGCGCCGCGGACGCGCTCGGCCCGCACGTGGCGCTCTGGGCGACGCTCAACGAGCCGAGCGTGCTCGCCTACATGGGCTACGCGGGGACGCGCTGGCCGCCGGGGCGCGGGAGCATGCGGGCCTGCTTCACCGCGATGCGGCACATGCTCGACGCGCACGCGCTGGGCTACCGCGCGCTGCACCGCACCTTGCCCCAGCCGCGGGTGGGGATCGTGCTGAACATGCCGCGCTTCGCGCCCGCCGATCCCTCGCGCGCGCTCGATCGCTGGGCCGCCGCGGCGCAGGACTGGGCGTTCAACGGCGCGGCGCTGCACGCGCTGGCGGAGGGGCGCTACGCCTTCCCGCTCAAGGCGATCCCCGCGCCCGCGCCGCTGCTGCGACGCAGCTTCGACTGGGTGGGTCTCAACTTCTACGGTCGCTACGACGTGCGCTTCGACCCGAGCGCGGTCGGCGAGGCCTTCGGCCGCCACGTGCAGACGCCGACGGTGCGCACCGAGCACAACGACTGGGGACAGCCCGATCCCGGCGCCATGGTCGCCCAGATCGAGCGATTGTCCGCGCTCGGCGTGCCGCTCTACGTGACCGAGAACGGCACCTGCGACGAGACCCAGCGGACCGACTACCTGCGCAGCCACCTCGAGGCCATCGCCGACGCCGCGCACGAGGGGCTCGACGTGCGCGGGTACTTCGCGTGGTCGCTCGTGGACAATTTCGAGTGGGCGGAGGGCTGGAGCACGCGCTTCGGCCACCTCGCGCTCGACCGGGAGACCCAGGCGCGCAGCGAACGAGAGACCGCGCGGGCCTACGCGGAGATCATCGTCCGCTGACGAAGTCAGGGAGCGGCGGTGCTCCACATCGCCCAGGCGCCGCCTCGCAGGTCCGAGGTCGTGCCCTCATCGTCCGGAAGCGGGCACTCCACCGATGTGTACGAGTGCAAGGTGCGGAGTCTCCTCGTCACCCCGTCGACCTCGAAGGCGTTCGTCTCCGACTGGTCGACCGGGCCCGAGCGGCGCTGGGCGCAGTCACGGCCCATGATCCAGCCCTCATAGGCGAGCGCGTAGGTCTCGCAGTCGCTTGTGTACCGGCAGCCCGTCGCGCCCCAGGCTGGCTCGACCCCCGCGCCGGTGTAGGTCGGCACCCCGGACCCGAACGGGCGGCCGCCCACGTGGAGCACGAGGGGATAGGGGCTCAGGGTGCCGCAGCTCCACCAGTCGTCGCCGTCGGCCAGCCACAGCTCTCCGGGGGAGCCCGGCGAGATGTAGGCCGCGTACACGGCCCCGACCGACCAGGCGATGTCCGCCGCGATGTCTGCCCCGACGCCGGTCACCTGCACTTCACAGGTCGACCCAGGGCGCTCGTCGAACCCCTGGCGCAGGACGATGGCCACGCCGTCCGCGGTGGCGCGCACCGCCTGGATCCGACCTTCCGTCACCGACTCGCAACCGTCGGAGGTCACCTCTACCGGCGCAGGGACCGGAGGCGGGTCGCAGTCCTCGTAGCGCGTCTCGGGCCCGGGGGGCTCGACCGGCGGCGGCGAGACCCCGGAGTCGCGCTCGCCCGCGTCGGTCGGCGCCCGCGCGTCGCGCGGCACGGTCGCGTCACGCCCAGCGTCCTCCGAGGGGACCACGCGCGCGTCCCGAGGGGGCGTCCTGCCGTCCGCGGACACGTCCGGAGGGGTCGAGCACGCGCACCCGCCCAGGAGGAGACAGAACACCGCACGGATCACCATGACGCCACCTCTCGCTTCTCCTCGCCATCCACACCCGGCTCCAGCTCGAGCAGACCTCGGATGGATGCGCCCTCCGCCCACCGGATCCCCACCCTCAGCCGAGCCTGCTCCGGGTCGAAGCGCGGCGCGTACGCGGCGGGATCGAACCCCTCGACGTGCTCGGTCTGCGCCTCCAGCCACGCGAACGTCTCCAGCGCGTGCAGGTCGGCGTCGCCCTCGAAGGTGTGGTCGAGCCGCCCGTCCGCGGTCACCACCCGCAGCCGTATGGGCGCGCGGTAGAAGGGCGCGCACATCTCGCCTTCGAGCGTCACGACGTCGCGGCTCCGCGCGGGCGCCGCCTCGAGGGAAAGGGTGACCATCGTCGTGCTTCCGTCCGTCCAGGTGACAGGCGCGGTGAGGGGCGCCCCGCGGGCGTCGAGTCGAGCGCGGGGGCTCTCTCCGATCTCGGGGTGAGCCTCGTCCAGGTCCACGACGCCCACTGGCGTCTCGCAGGACGGGCCGCCGATCTCCCCCGTGAGCCCCCCCGAGCAGGCGCCGGTCAGCAGCAGTGCGGCCAGCCAGGGCAGTGTGTCTCGCCATCGTCGTCTCATGTCCTCTGGGTACGCCTCGGTGCGAACCCCTACAACGCCTCCATCTCGCCTCAATGCCACTTATCGTCTGCCACTATGCCCGCGGATGTGCACTATTGACGATATGGACGACCTCGACCTCGACGCGCTCAGCCGAGACCTCGTCCGGGCTCTCCGAGGAGAACGCTCGCAGACCGCGCTCAGCCGGCGCCTCGGATACACCTCCAACGCCGTCCACAACTGGGAGAGCGGGCGCCGAGCCCCGGCCGCCTACGAGCTCTTCCGGATCATCGAGCGCACGGGGGGCGATCCCGTGGCGGCCTTCGCGCGCTTCCCGTTCGATCTCGACGGAGCCGCGCTCACCACGCCCGAGGGCATCACCACCCTGTTGTCGATGCTGCGGGGGAGCACGCGGGTAGGAGACCTGGCGGCGCGCTGCGGAGCGAGCCGCTTCACGGTGTCGCGGTGGTTGTCGGGTCGCACGTCTCCGCGGCTGCCACAGCTCCTCGCGCTCATCGAGGTCTGCACGCTGCGGCTGGTCGACTTCGTCGCCGCCATCGTCGATCCCGCGTCCATCCCACAGATCGCGGGGCCTTGGCGCGAGCTCCAGGCGAGGCGGAACGTGGCGTTCTCCCACCCCTGGTCCCAGGCGCTGCTGCGCGTCTTCGAGACCCGCGCCTATCGTCGTCGGCCCCACTCGGATCGCTGGTTGGCCGACCGGCTGGGCGTACCCGTGCCCGAGGTCGTCGCCGCGCGGGACGTGCTCGCCGAGGTGGGGCTGGTCCGCTTCGAGCGAGGAAGGTACGTGGCGGACGAAGCGGTGCTCGACACCACCGTCGCGACGCCGGAGGAGCGCAAGAAGCTCAAGCTCCACTGGGCCGACGCGGGTCGACGGGCCCTCGAGGAGGGGCGTGAGGGGCTCTTCAGCTGGGCCGTGTTCACCTTGTCCGAGGAGGACTACCGGACCCTGCAGCAGCTGCACGTGGCATACATGCAGCGCCTGTATCGACTCGTCGGAGCCTCCGCGCCGGCCGAGGTGGTCGCGCTCGCGAACGTTCAGCTCTTCGCCCTCTCCGGCGCCGATTGAACCAGAACGGAAGCTTCCGTCAGATCTGCGGAGAAAACGACCTTGCGTGGGGGAAAACCCCCGTCTGGTGACATGTTCAGCGCAGCACATCTGGCATAGGCTCGACGCGCGCCATGTCCCTTCGTGAGGTCATTCAGCTCCCGCACGCGCGGGTGGTGGTCGAGGCCCGAGACACCCACCTCTTCCTCCTGGAGGAGGGCGAGCTGCGCTCGGTCGACGAGGTCGACCGCTACACGCGCGCGGTAGACCGGGTGATCGCGAAGACGCGCCTGAAGAAGGGCGTCATCGACGCCCGGGGCGAGATCGGCGAGCCCAGCAAGGCGGTCCGCGAGGCGATGTGGGGGTGGATCCTCGCCCCGGACCGTGGCTTCAACCAGGTCGCGTTCGTGCTGCCCTCGGAGATGGCGGTCGCGCGGGTGAACATGACCGCGCTCGCGCAGCGCGCCTTCGTGCGGGCGTTCGAGAGCGACTTCGCGGCGCAGCGCTGGCTGGTCCGGCCCCGCATGAGCACGGGGAGCTTCCGGCCGCCGTCTTCCCGGCCGCCCCCGATGACCGCGCCGCCCACGCGCTCCGACAGCCCGGGGCTCTACGCGTCGAGCGACGTGTCCAGCGAGGACACGCGCCGCCGGCCGCCGCGCGCCAGCCGTGAGGTGTCGAGATCGGGAGAGCGGCCCGCGCTCGGCCCGGACGGCAAGCCGCGGCCGCCCTCGGCCAAGTCCAAGGGCGCCTGAGGCTCAGCCGGGCAAGACGCCGGGCTGCTGGGCCGCGAGCGCCCGCTTCGCGCCGACGTAGGACGTGACGTTCATCGGCAGCGTCACCAGCGTGACGAAGAAGCTGACGATGCCCCACCAGCCGAAGAAGCCGGTGACCAGGGTCTTCGTCCAGAACTCGCTGTCCACGCAGCGCGCGCAGAAGAGGCCCTCGGTGCGCGAGCCGAAGCGCATCACGAGCAGGCCGACGTTCTGGCCGAACGAGACGTGGGCGAGGGGCTCGTCGGCGCCGCAGCCCTGGCAGCAGCCAGGCGCGAAGCCGTCGTCGTAGTAGCCGTCGTCATGCGGCGTGAGGCCTTCGTTGCGGAAGCTGGACTGGATGGCGCCCTGGCGCTGCGGGTCGTAGTGCATGACCCGTCTCTATACGAGCCGGCCCGGACCGGCTTCCCCGACGCCGCTCTTTTCAGGATCTTTTAGAGCGCGGTCGTCAACGAACCTTGGTCTTCGCGCCCGCGAGCTTCAGCACCTTCCGGAAGTGCTCCTTCTCGACCGGCTGCACGCTGAAGCGGATCCCGCGCTTGATCACCATCATGCCCTCGAGGTCGTCGGCGTGCTCCTTGAGGACGTCGAGCCCGAGCACGGCGTCGAACTTCTCCACGAAGGAGAGGTCCACGAGGTGCCAGCGCGGCGCCTCCTCGGTGGCCTTCGGGTCGTGGTACTTGCTCTTCGGATCGAACTGCGTCGGGTCCGGATACGCCTCGGTCGCCACCTTCGCCACACCGGCCACGCCCGGGGGCTTGGCGTTCGAGTGGTAGAAGAGCACGAGGTCGCCGACGGTCATCTCGTCGCGCATGGAGTTGCGCGCCTGGTAGTTCCGCACCCCGTCCCACTCCGCCTGGCCATCGCGCTCGAGGTCCTCGATGGAGTAAGCGTCCGGCTCGCTCTTCACCAGCCAGTAGCGCCGCTTCGCCACTACTCGGCCTCTTTCGGGATCCCGAAGAGCTCCTCGATGCTCTGCTCGTGAAAGAGGCTGCCGCGCATGCCGACGACGCGCTCCTTCTCGCGGCCGCCCTTGAAGTAGAGCACCGTGGGGGTGCCCTTGACCTTCAGGCGCATCGCGGTGCGAGGCGCGTCCTGGCTGTTCAGCTCGCAGACCTTCACGCGCCCGTCGTACTCCGCGGCGAGCTGCATGATGATCGGCTCGAGCTTCTTGCAGGGCTGACAGTTCGGGCCCCAGACGTCGAGGATCACCGGCTCCTTGGACTGGAGCACCTCACGCTGGAAGTTGTCGTCGTCGATGTGGAGGGGCTGCTTCTTCGGCGTGATGCCGAGCAGCTTGGTGAAGAAACCCATGCCGCGGTTGATAGCGGGAGAGAGGCCCGTCGACCAGTGACCCGCGTAAGGGCCCCCGGGAACGCGCCCCACAATAGTGAAGCGCCCCGGGCCGAGACCCGGGGCGCTTTAGAACCTCGCCACAGCGTTTCTGACCGTTCGCCGCGGCCCTCGGCGCGCGACTCAGCGTCGCTCCTCCTCGGAATACTTCGAGTATTCCTCGTCGTCGCTCCTCGATTCGCACGCCGATGCCTCGC
>SHBB01000089.1 GCA_004213565.1 Sandaracinaceae bacterium | reverse complement strand
GCGGCCGGGCTCCCGGCCTGGCCGACGATCGCGATGGTGGTCATTCCGAGCTCGTTCGCGGCGTCGAGGGCCGCGAGCACGTTCTTGCTCGTGCCGCTGGTCGACATGCCGACGAGGACGTCGCCGGGTCGGCCGAGGCCGCGCACCTGACGGGCGAAGACCTCTTCGTAGCCGTAGTCGTTCGCGATGCAGGTGATGACCGAGGGGTCGACGGTGAGCGAGACGGCGGGCAGCGCGGCCCGCTCCATGCCCATCCGGCCGATCAGCTCGGCGACGAAGTGCTGGGCGTCGGCCGCGCTGCCGCCGTTGCCGCAGGCGAGGATCTTGCCCCCGCCGCGGATCGACTCCGCGCAGACGGCGCCGGCCTCCGCGATCTGGGTGGGCAGGGTCTGCGCCGCGAGCGCCGCGGTGCGGCTGAGCTCGAGGAGCGCCTCTCGCGCCCGGATGACGCCGACGTCTTCCTCGCGCTCGAGGATCTCGCGCTCGACGACCTCTCGTTCGACGACCATCCCCCACGCGGGGCCGGGCTTCACCGGGGCGCTGGAATCGCGCCAGAGGCTGTCTTCGAGCGACATGGATTCTTCACGCGACACGGCGCACTCCTTCCGAGGCGTCGCGCCGCGCCGCGAGGATGGCGTCCGCCACCTCTCGCACCGCGCCGTCGCCGCCGATCTTCTCCGTCACCCAGACCGCCGCCGCCTTCGCGGCCGGGGTCGCGTCCGCCACCACGACGGGCACGCCCACCTGCTCGAGCGCGCCGAGGTCGTTCACGTCGTTGCCGACGAACGCCACCTGGCGCGGCGAGAGCTTCGCCTCCGCCAGGATCCGGCCGACCGCGGCGCGCTTGTCCGCGATGCCCTGATGGCAGCGGATGCCGAGCTTGGCGCAGCGCGCGGCCACGACCGGGTTGGTCTCGGTGGAGACGACCTCCACCCGCACCCCCGCGTCACGCAGGCGGGCGATGCCCCAGCCGTCCCCGCGGTGGCAGGTGACCGACTCGGTGCCGGTCTGGTCGACGCTGACGCGGTTGTTGGTCAGCACCCCGTCGAAGTCGAGGAGCACGAGCGAGAGCGGCGCGAGGAGCGCGGGGTCCGCCTTGGGCACCTCGCTGATGAGCAGCGCCTCCATCAGCGCGAGGTCCTCCGGCTCGTCGACCTGGAAGGAGTCCCGCATGCGCATGGGGTAGGTGGCGACCTTCCCGCCGAGGCGGTTGTTCTGCTCGCGGAGCACCCACGGGGCGAAGACGTAGATGGAGCCGTTCTCGACCACGTCCTCGGGCGCGTCCTGCCGGCGCGGGCGGTGCGTGTGGTCGTAGTTGAGCGAGCGCGGCCCGTCGCCGTGCTGACGCCACACGAAGCCGTGGGTCGGGCAGCAGGAGAAGAGCGAGTCGGCCTCGGCCTCGACCAGCGTGGCGATGGCGTCGCCGATGTCGTTGGGCTGCCGGAAGGGCGACGTGCACTGCAAGAAGACCACGAGGTCGGGCACGTAGCCGTCACGGGCCTCGAGGGTGTCGAGGGTGTGGGTCAGCGCGGACTCGCTCGAGGCGGTCGGGCCGGCGAGCGTGGTCGGCCGCTCGATCACCTCCGCGCCCCAGGCGCGCGAGACCTGCGTGATCTCGCGGTCGTCGGTCGAGACGACCACCCGGGTCACCGCCTCGGTGCGGAGCGCCTGCGTGATCGTCCAGGCGATGAGCGGGCGGCCGCCGAGGGCGCGCACGTTCTTGCGAGGGATGCCCACCGAGCCGCCGCGGGCGGGGATGATGGCCAGGATCTCCTTGCGCTGTTTCATCGCGCCGCGACCTCCGCCAGGAAGGGGCTCTGCTTCACGCGGAGCTGGCCGAGCGTGGCGCCGACCAGCGCGCGGGTCTCACGCTGCGCGATCTGGACGAGCTCCGCCTTGCGCGTCTTCGCCTGCGCGCTGAGCGCGTCCCGCTGGGCCGAGGCCTCGCGGACGGCCGAGACGAAGCGCTCGGTGCGGCACTCGCGGTCGAAGTCGAAGAGATCGATGTGCTGGCTCTTCGGCGAGCCGAACTCCTCTTGCATCCACCCGTTCGAGCGCGTGGTGGAGAGGCTGACCACCGGGGTGCCCATCGCCCAGGGCAAGATCACCGAGTGAAGGCGTTGACCGAGCACGAGGTGGAGCTTCTCGTAGACGCCGGCGAGCAGGCCGGGGTGGAGCAGGTCCGCGCCCTGGTAGATGGCCGGCACCTCCTCGTGGAGCAGCAGGAGAGAATCCTCGGGGAGCGAGGCGCGCAGCAGCCGCCCGACCTCGAGGTCGCCCGCCGTGAGCAGGTGCGGCGTGAAGACGATCTGATAGCCGTCTTCTTCGACCAGCTGCTTGCAGGTCTCGACGAGGGTCTGGATGTAGCGCTCGAAGCTCTGGCTGAAGGGCGCGGGGAAGCGCTCCTCGGGGCGGTCGATCCGCAGGCAGAGGCCCAGCGACTTCCGGCTCGGGTCGAGGCGCGGCAGGTGCACCCGCGCGGGCTCGACGTGGAGCGCGCAGTCGGGGACGAACGAGACGCCCTCGGACACCCCGAAGGCCTCCTCGAGCTTCTTCACCGAGCCGTGCTCACGCACCGAGAAGTGGGCCGCGTGCTTCACCGTGGCGCGCACGTGGCTCGCGGTGTGCGCGGGGAAGTGCTCCGGCGCGAAGGCGCGGTAGTTGTAGCCCGTGGAGTAGATCGCGAAGGGCACCTCGAGGCTCGGGATCAGCTCCTCGGGGATGTCGAAGCCCCAGCCGCTGGCCGACTTGTCGGCGCCGCGGTGATAGAGGAAGCCGCCGCCGCCCATGACGAGCAGATCGTACGACTGGTTGATCGTCGCGATCGTCTCCTCCCGGAAGGGCAGGTCGTAGATGAACGACTGGTCGACGATGACGTCGAGGCCGGCCGCGTCGACGGCGTCTCCGAAGACGCGCAGCCAGCCGGCGAAGATGGCCTGGTCGCCGAGGTTGTTGCCGTTGCCGTTCAGGACGAGCACGCGGCGCTGTGCGTTGTCGGTCATGTTCTGGCGATCCCTTCGGAGCCCGCGAGCCGCGCGTGGCAGAGCTCGATGAGGCGTTGACACTGGTGCTTGAGCGCAGCTGGATGAGGCCCCTCCACCACCGCGGTGGCGAGGGCGAGCGCGGCGCGCGGGGCGCCCGCTCGGGAGAAGACGTCGAGGAGCGCCTCGACGCTCTCGCGGGTGTGCACGGCGAAGCCCGGGCGGCGGAGCATCTGGGTGAGCACGCCGAGGCGGTCCATCGAGACGTGACCCGACAAGATCTCCTCCTTGACGCGCTGCACGTGCCGGTAGGTGTCCAGACGCTCGGCGATCCAGTCGCCGCCCTGCCCCGGGTCGGGGAGCATCGCGTGGGCGAAGGGACGCGGGAGCGTCTCCCCCGGCGTCGCGTCGGGCGTGCCGGTCATGAAGAGCGAGCCGCCGTCGGCCATCTTCTGCGGCGCCAGCCCGGCCCGCGCGAACATCGCGGCGAGGGTGTTGGCGCCGAAGCTCGTCAGGTGCGCGTTCTGGAAGAAGTTGCCCTCGAGCGCGCCGTACGGCTGGGTGACGTTGGGCACCTCGATGAGGAGGGTGCCGCCCGGCTTCAGCCAGCTCGCGAGGCGCGTCAGCGCGGCGAGGGGCTCGTGCAGGTGCTCGAGCACGTGGAACATCTGCACCTGGTCGAAGCGCTCGTCCTCGCTCGGCGCGTACTCCTCGAGGAGCCCGACGAAGACGTCGACGCCGCGGGCGATGGCCTGCGCCGCCTCCTCGGGGCCTGGCTCGACGCCGAAGACCTCGACCCCGCCGAGGCGCAACATGTGCATCAGGGTCTGGCCGTCGCGGCAGCCCACCTCGAGCACGCGCTGGCCGGCGGTGAGGTCGCCGAGCCGGAGCGCGACCTGCGCCTGGCTCTGATAGCGGGCCGCGCGGGCCTCGGCGTAGCCCTCGTCGTCCGGGCCGACGAAGCGTCCGCCGCCCGGCACGGGCAGCTTCACCGTGCGGTACTGCGCGCGGTACGGGCCGCGGTAGTAGGCGTCCATCGCCTCGGGGCACGGCCGCGGGTTCACCCGCACCAGCCCGCAGCCGCGGCACGCGACGTTGCGCACGTCCATCCCGAAGCGCGCGCGGGTGCCGACCACGATGGCGTCGTCGGGGTCCCGGTCGCAGAGCGAGCAGGGCACGCTCTCGTGCTGGGCGGGGTCGGTCCAGGGTTCGGAGGTCACGCCCCAAGCCTCAGCACGATGGATGCCAGGCCCCCTCGGGCCCCGGATCGCGGGCGATTCCATCGAAACAGCCAAGAGCCCGACGCTGGATCGTCGAGCGTCTGACGGTTCTCCGGACCCGAGCGACGGAGACGTGGCGCTCGTCCTACGCGGGCCGCGTGGCGCGCCGCTTGCTGAACGCGAGCGCATGCAGCCCACCCTCTTCGAGAGCGAGACCGGACTCCCCAGCCTGCGCTTCGGCGCCGAGCCCCTGGAGGATCCCGTCGATCCGGTCGTGGCGGCCGAGATGTTCGCGGGGCCCGAGACCGTCTCCGCCAGCGACCACGTCGTGCTCTTCGGAGCGGGGCTCGGCTACCGGGTGCAGCGCCTGCGGGAGCTCGGCCGGGACCCGATCGTGTTCGAGCCGTGCGGCGCCGCGCTCGAGCTGGCGAGGGCGCACGGCCCCGGGGTCGAGGGGGCGCAGGTCTTCACCGATCTGACGAAGCTGCACGAGCACCTGCTCGGGGTCTCGCGGCCCGACCAGAACACCATCCTCCTGCACGCGCCCCCGTACGCCCGCGCGTTCCCGGACGCGCTGAGCGCGGTGGCCAGCCTGATCAACGAGGTGCAGGGCCTGGTGATGCTCCGACGCAACAGCGTGCAGGAGCGCGCCGCCTTCCTCACCGAGCGCGCGCTCGAGAACCTGCCGCGCCTCGCGGACGTGCCGTCCATCGCGTCGCTCTCGGGGGCGCTCGAGGGAGTGCCCGCGTTCATCGTCAGCGCGGGGCCGTCGCTGGACAAGAACCGGCACCTGCTGGCCGAGGCGTCGAAGCGCGGCGCGGTCTTCGCGGTGAACACCTCCGCCCCCGTCATGGCCGCCATCGACGCGCCGATCGACCTGCTCGTGGCCATCGAGGCGCTGGACGTCTCCGAGCCGATGAAGAAGGCGGCCCACGTGACCCGGGCCCTCGCGCTCGATCTGACGAGCGGCGGCCCCAACTTCGAGGTCGACGTCGCGCGCAAGGTCTGCTTCCTCGCCAACGCGGCGCAGTATCGCTGGCTCGGCGACGCGCTCGGCATCGGCGTGCTCGGCTACGGCGGCTCGGTCGCCACGGCCGCCTTCTCCCTCGCGGCCGCGCTCGGGGCCGACCCCATCGTCGTGCTCGGCCAGGACCTGGCCTACACCGACGGCCGCGGCTACGCGTCCGACACCCTCTTCGAGGGCACGGTCGTGCGGCGCGAGGGCCCGCTCCTCCACATCGACCGGGTGGCGAAGTGGGACGAGATGACGCGCGCCGGCGGCCTGAAGGTGCCGTCGAAGGTGCGCCCCGCGGTCGACGTCCCGGCCTGGGGCGGCGGCACGGTCTGGAGCACGCACGAGCTGACGCTCTTCCGGCGCTGGTTCGAGATGGCCGCGCGCGAGCTGCGCGGGGTGCGGCGCCTGGTCAACGCGACCGAAGGCGGCGCCTCGATCGAAGGCTTCGAGGAGACGGCGCTCGAGGCGCTGCTGGCGGAGCTGCCCGAGCGCACGCACGACCTCCACGCGCGCATCGACGCGGCGCCCACCGTGCCGAGCGCGCGCATCCGCGAGGTGGCGAGCGAGGCGGCCCGGAGCGCCGGCGCGCTGGCCAACGCGGCGAGCAAGGTGGTCAAGGGGCTCCAGCGCCGCAACGCCAAGGCGGCCCGAAAGGCGAGCGAGCAGGTGAAGGCGCGGGCGAAGGAGTCGCCCCTCGCGGAGTCTCACGTCGCGCCGGCGCTGATGGAGATCATGGCCGACGACGCGCTGGCCCCGGCGGAGCGAGAGCGGCGCACCTACGCGGCCATCGAGAGCTCCGCGAAGAAGGTCGCCGCGCTCGCGAAGCGCGCCGCGCGCTGATCCCGGATCAGGCGCAGGGCGCAGCGCTCAGGGCGCAGGCCGCGCCGGGAGATACGGACACGAGGAGTCCTCGAGGCAGTGGTGGCCCTCGGGGTCGCTCACGTACGGCAGGTCTTGCCCGCCCGTCCGCATGTAGCGGCCCAGCAGGTTGAACGTGTAGACGCCGATGTCGAACGGCACCTCGCTGTTGTACATCTCGTCCGGGTTCACCCCGTGGATGCCGCGCGGGATCACGTACCCGTTGAGCACCCCGCCCATGTCCGTGTCGGGCGCGAACGACCAGACCGCGTCGTCGGACGGGCTCGACATCGGGCGCATCTGCCGCACCCAGCGGAGCGGCGGGTCGAGGCGCACCGGGCGCAGGCCGCCGTCCGCCTCGTGCATCTGCGAGCGGCCGTCCGGGTTGAAGGTGAGCAGCCCGTCGCTGAGGTCGTCGACGTCCGAGAGGAAGTCGTCCGCGCCCTCCACCGGGTGCCGGTTCAGCCACGGGATGCCCTCGAGCACGTGCCTCTGGATCAGCACGTCGTTGGGCGTGGGCATGCCCTCGTAGCGGCCCGCGAAGCTCGCCGGCGCCCGCCACTCCGCGTACGCGTCGGGCGCGTCGGGGGGCAGGAAGGGCAGCACGCCGGCCGCGCGCGCGAAGGCGTTCCCCGTCGCGAGACACACGTTCGCGTCCCCGATGGTCTGCAGCATCAGCAGGTTGTTGGCGGGCCGCTCGACGCCGGCGACCTCGCGGGGCTCGAGGAAGACCCGGCGCGCGTAGTTGATCGGGTCGCCGGACTCGAGCGCGATCTGCGCGAGCATCACCAGGCGCCGAAGATCCGGGGTCTGGCGCTGACGGCCGAAGCCGTGCGTGGGGGCGACGAGCGCCTCGCCCTGCTCCCAGATCTGGTCCTCGAAGCGCGCGCAGTTCGGGCAGCGGCCCGCGCCCGCCACGCCGTTGGAGACCTGGAACGTGTCGACCACGACGTCGGGCGCCGGGGCCTCTCCGCGCCACTCGCAGCTCCCGAACTGGATGTCCGCCAGCGCGTCCTCGTAGAGCTCGACCACCACCGGGTCGCCCGCGTCGGCGGGGATCGGGACGCGGAACTGGCTCGGCCCGCCGAAGACGCCGCCGCAGCGGACGATGTCCCCGTCCAGGTTGCGCACCACCATCACGTCGTCCTCGTCGTACTGCCCGGGCAGGCACGCGAACTCGGTGCGGGCGGCGCGCGTGAGGCTGGTGGAGAGGAAGTAGAGCGAGGTCTCGCCCGCGGCGCAGCCGCTGTCGCGGCCGGGCTCGGAGCCGGCGCGCCCCATCACGAACGGGCCCATCAGCCGCAGGATCATCGCGGGCAGCACGGAGCCGTTCTCGGTGCGGATGGCCACGTCCGAGAGGCCCCCCGCGCCGACGATCGGCGCCGCGGAGGTGATCGCGGGCTCCATGCCGGCGAACATGGCCGACGTGATGCCGCCCAGCGAGCCGCCGGTGAAGTGGTAGTTCGCGTCCGGCCCCCCGAAGTCGGGCGTGCCGTCCGAGTCGAAGTCGCCGGCCACGTCCACGCTGCCGTCGCCGTCGTAGTCGCCGTCGAATTCGAGCGTGCCGAGCGAGCGCTCCTCGAGCGTCACCGGCGTCGCGGGTCGTCCGTCGAACGACCGCAGGATGCGGACCGCCTGCATGTGGTCGACGACCGTCTGGCGCACGGAGTCCCGCGTGTGAAACACGCTCGCGGTCCAGAAGTTCACGCCGCTGTCGAGCGTGCCGTCGCCGTCGTGGTCGCGCGCGCGCCCGGCCGCGACCGCGCGAATGGTCGGGCTGAGGCACTCGCTGCCGAAGAAGGCGTCGTAGAGGCGCAGCTCGTCGTCGTCGAACTCGAGGCCGTGGCCGTGCGCGTTGAGGAGCGCCACCGCCATGCCGTGCTGCATCATCAGGCCGCCGAAGAGGAGCGCCTCGCCGTTGTTGCTGCCGTGGCCGTGCACGTAGATCGACGTGTCGAAGGGCTGCTGGTGCTCCGCGGTCTCCTTCGGGACCATGACCAGCGCGCCGAGCACCTCGTTCGTGACGCGCGCCTCGCCGGTCATGTGGTCGATCCGGAACGCGTCGTTCAGGTCCTCTTGATCCGGGTTCTCGAAGAAGTAGGGGGAGTCGAAGTAGAACATCACCACGTGATCGAGCTGCGCCCAGCTCGCCATGTAGTTCTCGATCTGATCGTCGGTGAGCCCGAACGCCTGCTCCGCGATGGCGCGCAGCACGGTGCGGAAGCGATCGCCGTCGGCGATGTAGGTGCTCTGCCCCTCCACCGTGCAGCTCTGCCCGCGCGAGGGCCCCTGCATCTGGGCGGGCGCGGTGGCGACCGGGAAGTCCTCCGCGAGGTGCGCCATGAGCCCCTCGCCGTAGAGGCCGTCGCGGATCATGTCCATGTCGGCGGTGACGGACTGCGTGGTGAACGTCCACGCGAACGCCACGCCCTCCCAGCCGCGATCCGCGAGGTCGCCGTAGAGCTCGGGGTGGGCCGCGAAGTGCGCCGGGAGCTCCTCGAGCGGCTCGGTCTGCCGCAGGTGATGCACGGTGGAGAAGGGCGAGCGGACCGGCTCGCCGTCCGCGCCGCGGAGCCGATCGGTGACCACGACGGCGTAGGTCGTGCGCTGATCGAGCGGGAGGATCGGGCGGAGGATCAGCGTGTCGGTCTCACGCTCGTAGAACCACAGCATCCGGTCGTGGGTGTCGATGAAGTCGGTCCCGAGCTCCCCGTCGATGGTGTTCGGGTGGTCCAGGACCCCGTCGAAGTCGGTGTCCTCGCCGACGTCGAGCACGCCGTTGCCGTTCCGATCCTCCTCGACCGTCTCGAAGAGGATGTTCGACTCGCCGTCGCGCGGATCGTTCTCCCAGTACTGGTCGACGTGCGTGGCCGTGTAATAGAAGTTGCCACCGTTGAGGTCGAGCAGGGCGGGGACGCCGGTCTCCATGTTGATGACGTAGACGGCGTGGTCGGGGAAGTCTCGCTCGTGGAAGTTGTCGGCCCCGCCCTGGCGCTCGAGCAGATCCGCGACGTCGATCTCGGCGTCGAAGGGGATCGTGATCGGCGCGAACGTGCCCCAGCCGTCCAGCTCGTCGAAGTAGCGGCGGATCTGCCGCTCGGTCTCGGTGTCGACGAGCAGGCTCGCGTTCAGGCGACGCCCGGTCGCGCGCGAGGGGTCGGGCCAGGTCGCCACGTCGTTCGGCAGCGGGATGTCCGGGAGGGGCTCCGCGTAGAGGTCCCAGAGGATGCGCGGGCCGTCGCCCTCGGGCGTGGCCCGATGCCCCTCGGGGAGATCGCTGGCGCAGCCGCCGAGCAGCAAGAGAAGAAGCGAGAGCCCACCAAACCGCATCATCAACCTCGAGAGTCGAGAACCCGGGCGAACGCTAGCAGCACATCGGTGCGGGGAAAAAGCGGTGAGGCAGAATGCGACCGCGCGGTTTCCCCTGGCGCCCCGGACCTCCTATCATCCGCGCCCGGTGACGGCGTGGGCGCGGAGGGCGCCCTGACCTCCGTGAGGACTCCATGTCTCGATCAATCTCGCTTCGCTTCGTGTGCGTCCTGGCGCTGGCCTGGGCGCTGATTCCCAACCTGGTGGCGGCGCAACCGGAGGCACCCGCCGCGGAGACGCCCGCCGCCGCGGACGATCCGGAGCCCGAGGAGGCGCCGGTCCCCGCGCCGACGGAGCCGACCCCGCCCCTGGAGGCCACGGACGACGCACCGACGCCGACGCCGACGCCGGCGCCGACGCCGACGCCGACCGAGGCCGAGGACGACGCGCCGCCCGCGCGCACCGAGGTGGATCTCGAGGCCTGGCTCGAGGCGTCGCCGCCCTTTCACGCGCCCGAGGTCGAGCTGGAGGAGGAGGGCCCGCCCAGCTACGAGCCGTTCTTCACCCTGGGCGGCGAGTACCGCTTCCGCCTCAACGCGATGAGCGACATCCCGCTGCGCCCTCTCCCCCGCACGGATCCGGCGAGCTCCGGACAGCTGGGGCAGAACTACTGGGCCGAGCAGTGGCTCCGCCTGCGCATGCAGACCGGCTTCCGACCCGAGCTGCGGCTCATCGCCGAAGGGGACGTGCTCTACGGGGTGGCCTTCGGCGACCTGGCGCAGGGCACCTCGACCGCGATGTGGCCGCGCGACGAGTACGGCTACCCCGGCATCCGGCTGCGCCACCTCTATCTCGAGTGGCTGACCCCGGTCGGTCTCCTCCGGCTCGGGCAGATGGGCTTCTCGTGGGGCCTCGGCATGGTGGCGAACGGGGGCGACCAGCAGCCGGTCTTCGGCGACTACCGCTACGGCGACCTCGTCCGGCGCGCGCTCTTCGCCATCAAGCCCGACGGCCTCGAGAGCCCCTACGCGATCGGCGTCGGCTTCGACTGGGTCGCGTGGGATCAGACGGCCGACTTCGAGCGGCGCGGCGACGTCGCGCTCCAGGGCCTGCTCGCCTTCCAGTACGACGACACGGCGAAGCGCAACACGGTCGGGGCCTACGTCGCCTATCGACACCAGGAGAACCGGCTCGGCGACGTGCTGGACGTGGTCGTCGGCGACGTGTTCGCGCGCTGGCACGTCGAGGACGGGACCGGCGGCCGGCTCTTCGCCGCGCTCGAGGCGGCGTACATCCGCGGCGAGACGACCTTCGCCCGCACCAACGAGCGCGAGCGGCAGGACGTCGAGCAGCTCCTGGGCGTCTTGCAGCTCGGGCGGCTCCACCCCGACATCGACCTCGTCCTGGAGACCGGCTACGCGTCGGGCGACTCCGACACCTACGACGCCATCCAGAGCCGCGGCACCTTCGACCCCGACCACCGGGTGGGCCTGATCATGTTCAGCGAGGTCCTGGCCGCGCAGACCGCGCGCGCGGCGCACCTCGCGCAGTCGGACGCGCTGGCGGCCCGCCCGAGCCGCGGCGCCGAGCTGATCCCCACCAACGGCGGCGTCGCGGGCGCCTTCTATCTCTTCCCCTACGCCATCTGGCGGCCGTGGGAGTGGATCGAGGGGCGCCTCGGCGGCGTCTTCGGCTACGCGACGAGCGACGTCGTCGACCCCTACGCGCAGCAGGCGCTCTCCGAGTCGCAGAACTTCCGTGGGGGCGACCCGCGGCAGCGCGAGCTCGGCTTCGAGATCGACGCGTCCATCCTGTTGCACGGTGATCTGACCGACGACCTCGTGCTGTCCGGCGGCGTCGAGGGCGGCCTCTACCTCCCGGGCGCGGCCCTGAACGACGCGGCGGGAGACGGCCTGGGACCCATCGGCCTCGTGCGCGCTCGGCTCGGACTGAGCCTCTGACCCCGCGCCGATCACTCCGCTGATCTTTTCGTTCAAGCCCGCGCCGGGTTCGCCCGAATCTCTCTGCGAGCACGGCGCGACAGGGCGCCACAAGACGAGAAAATCAAGCAGTTGGCAAGGGTCGGGATGACCCGGAACCACACTCAAGGAGGAGTGACATGGCCATCACGATGAACACGAACGTTGCGTCCATCAACGCACAGCGGAACCTCAACAAGACCCAGGGCAGCCTGATGGGCAACTTCGGTCGCCTCTCGACGGGCCTGCGGATCAACACCGCGGCGGACGACGCGGCCGGCCTCGCCATCAGCGAGAAGCTGAAGAGCCAGATTCGCAGCCTCTCGCAGGCCGAGCGCAACGCCTACGACGGCAACAGCCTGCTGCAGGTGGCCGAGGGCGCGATGAACGAGGTCAGCGGCATCCTCACCCGGATGCGTGAGCTCGCGGTTCAGTCGGCCACCGACACGGTCGGCGGCACCGAGCGCGGCTTCCTCAACCAGGAGGTCGACGCCCTCCAGGCCGAGCTCGACCGCATCGGCGAGGTCACCGAGTTCAACGGCGCCAAGCTGCTCGACGGCGGCACCACCGGCACGACCTTCAACTTCCAGGTCGGCATCGGCGCCACCACGAACGACCGCATCGCGGCCACCATCAAGGGCACCAAGTCGGCCGACCTCGGCGCGGTCACCGGCGGCGCGGTCAGCTCGGTCGCGGGCATCGACCTGACCACCATCACCGGCGCCCAGAACGCGCTGGCGGTCATCGACCAGGCCATCTCGGACGTCTCGAGCCGCCGCGCGGACCTCGGCGCGGTCCAGAACCGGATGGTGGTGACCATCGCGAACCTGGGCACGGCCCGGGAGAACCTCAGCGCCGCGAACAGCCGGATTCGCGACGTCGATGTGGCAGCCGAGACGGCGGCCATGACCCGAAACAACATCCTGATGCAGGCCGGAACCTCGGTCCTCGCTCAGGCCAACCAGCAGCCCCAGATCGCTCTGTCGCTGCTCGGCTGACGCGCGCCCCCCGGCACGGGGCATTTTCACGGAGAACGAAGGCGGTCCGCATCAGCGGGCCGCCTTCGTTCTTTCCGTCCGTCTCGTTTTGAGACGCCAACTATTCGAGATAGCTGAACTTTTTCTCTCAAGAGTGTTCCGAGTCCGACCGATTGAATGGGTGTCGAAGGGTGGGCTGGCACCTCCCCTCCGATGACGGGTCTGGAAGACCCGTGTTTTTGACAGCTCACGGAGGAGAACAAAATGGCAATCACAGTCAACACGAACGTCGCGTCCATGAACGCGCAGCGGAACCTCGGTCGCACCCAGAAGTCCTTGATGGGCAACCTGGGACGGCTCAGCACCGGTCTCCGCATCAACACCGCCGCCGACGACGCCGCCGGTCTGGCCATCAGCGAGAAGCTGAAGAGCCAGGTACGAAGCCTCTCCCAGGCGGAGCGGAACGCCAACGATGGCGTGTCCCTCCTGCAGACCGCGGAGGGCTCCATGAACGAGGCGAGCGGCATCCTGACCCGGATGCGAGAGCTCGCCGTGCAGTCGGCCAACGGCACGCTCGGGTCCACCGAGCGCGGTTTCCTGAACGACGAAGTCACCGCCCTGTCGAGCGAGCTCGACCGGATCGGTAGCGTCACGGAGTTCAACGGGACCAAGCTGCTGGAAGGCGGCTCCACGGGGACGAGCTTCTCGTTCCAGGTGGGTCTGGGCGCGACGAGCAACGACTCGATCAGCGCGACGATCAAGGGCGTGAAGGCGGCCGACCTCGGCGTCATCACGGGCGGCTCGGTGAGCTCCATCGCCGGGATCGACATCAGCACCGCCACCGGCGCGCAGAACGCGCTGGCGGTCATCGACCAGGCGATCACCGACGTCTCGAGCCGTCGGGCCGACATCGGCTCGGTGCAGAACCGCCTCAACGTCACGATCAGCAACCTCGGCAGCGCTCGGGAGAACCTGTCCGCCGCCAACTCGCGGATCCGTGACGTGGACGTGGCCAGCGAGACCGCCGACATGACGAGGAACAACATCCTCATGCAGGCCGGCGTCTCCGTGCTCGCCCAGGCGAACCAGTCGCCTCAGGTGGCACTCGCCTTGCTGGGCTAGTCGCTCGGTGAAGCCCCCCCGTGGAGCCTTCGCTCCACGGGGGGTCTTTTTTTTGGGATTTCCGCTCAGGAGAACGCCTCGACCATCCGATGAACCGTCAGGAAGCCGACAGCGACGTCGGCGAACCGACACCCGAAAGCTCACTCATGCCTGCCATCACCTTCAGCGGACTGTCCACCGGCCTCGACACGGCCGGGATCATCTCGCAGCTCATGCAGCTCGAGCGCATGCCCGTGGACCGGCTGGAGACGAAGAAGAAGAACTACGACTCGCAGGCGAGCAAGTTCCGCAGCCTCGAGACCAAGCTCAAGTCGCTGCAGGACGCGGCCAAGAAGCTGGGCAAGCCCGAGGACGTGCTCACCACCAAGGTGAGCACCAGCGACGAGAAGGTCTTCACCGCGACCTCGAGCGGCGGCGCGGCCGTCGGCCCGACCGACATCCACGTCACCTCGCTCGCCAAGGTCGAGAAGACCTACTCGAACACCTTCGCCGACAAGACCGCCACGGGCGCCTTCGGCACCGGGACGCTGACCCTCCAGGTCGGGTCCGGGGATCCGGTCGACATCACGGTCGACGGGACCGACACGCTCGAGAGCGTGGTCGGCAAGATCAACGGCTCCGGCGCGGACGTGACCGCGGGCCTCATGTTCGACGGCACGAACTATCGGCTGCGGGTCACCGGCAACGACACCGGCGCGGCCAACGCGATCAGCTTCACCGAGACGGGCACGAGCCTCGGCCTCGACGTGCCCGCCAACCAGGTCCAGGCGGCCGTGGACGCGGTGTTCAGCGTGGACGGCTTCGCGATGACGCGCGCCTCCAACACCTTCTCGGACGCGGTGCCCGGCGTGAGCATCACGCTGACCGGCGCCTCCCCCGACGCGACGCCGGCGACGCTCGGCGTGCAGCGCGACACGGACGCGCTCCGGGAAAAAGCGCAGGGCTTCGTCGACGCGTACAACGAGGTCGCGAAGGGCATCAACGCCGAGTTCGCGTACACCGGCAAGGCCAAGGGCGCGGGCAGCCTCGTCGGCGACTCCGCGCTGCGCAGCGTGCAGTCTCGCTTGCGGTCATTCATGGGCTCGGCGGTCCCCGGGACGAGCGGCGCCTACCGGACGCTCGCGTCCATCGGCATCCAGACCAACCAGGACGGGACCCTGAAGCTCGACGCGGCCGACTTCGACGAGGCGGTCGGCGCGGACGCGAACGCCGTCAGCACCCTGCTCGCGGGAAACCGGATCGGGGGCATCGACGGCTTCGTGAAGGGCTTCGACGACCTCATCGACGAATTCGTGGACAGCGCCGACGGCATCATCCCCAGCCGCATCGACGCGCTCGAGGGTCGCAACCGCGACATCGACAAGCAGATCGATCGTCTCGAGCTCCGCCTCGAGAAGACCGAAGAACAGCTCGTCAAGCAATACGCCAAGCTCGAAGAGCTGGTGAGCGGGCTGACCAATCAGGGGAACCAGATCATGGCCGCGCTCGTCGGCCTGGGTTGAGACCGAGACCGTAACCGGAGTCACACATGTCGTTCGCTGCACTTCAGTACCAAACCGCGCGCGTCGAGACGGCCTCCCCCGTCCAGCTGGTCGTGGACCTCTACCGGGGCGCGATCCGCTTCATGCGACAGGCGTCGGCCTTCCAGGAGGCGGGCGACACCGCGAACCGCGGGCGCGTCCTGGGACGGGCGCACGCGATCGTCAGCGAGCTGCAGGCGACGCTCGACCACGACCACGCGCCGGAGCTCTGCGAGGAGCTCGACCGCCTCTACGACTTCGTGCTCTATCAGATCACCGAGTCCAACATTCGCGCCGACGCGAGCCTGCTCCAGCCGGCCATCGAGGTGATGGGCACGCTCGAGGACGCGTGGACGCAGCTCGCGGGTCGCGGGTGAGCGTCCGGAAGCTCATCGCGGCGCTCGACGACGCCTGGGTCTCGCCCGAGGACGCGACGCTCGAGGGGCTCGCGGAGGCGGTCGCCGCGCGCGCGCCCGTGCTGGACGCGATCACCGCGCTCGACCCGGCCAGCCTCGACGAAGAAGCGCGCGACGCGCTGAAGTCGGCGCTGGAGCGGGTGCACGCGCGCGACGCGGAGGCCCTGGCTGCGCTCGAGGGAGAGCGCGATCGGGTGACGGCGGAGCGCGGCAAGATCGCGCACGCGCGCGGCATGGTCCGCGGCTACCGCAACCTCGCGCCCCACCGGGCCGGCGCGGTGCTCTCCACCGCCTGAGCGCATCCGCGCTACCCTCCCTCGCTGGAGGCTCATGCGGATTCGACTCTTCTCTCTCGCGCTCACGCTCGCGGCCTGTGGCGGCGGCGGCGGCGACGCCGACGCTGGCCTCGGCATGGACGCGGCGATCGCCGACGACGGCGGCGCGCGCGTGGACGCGCCCCCGGTCGAGCCGGACGCTGGCGGGATGGACGACGCCGGCGGAAACGAAGAGGACGCGGGCGGCGACGACGCGGGGACGCGCGACGCGGGCAGCGGCGGCGAAGCGTGCACCCCCGAGCGCGCCTGCGAGGGCGGCCTCGTCTGCGAGGGAGGCCCGAGCTGCGGCGACGCCTGGACCTGCGTCGCGACCGGCATGGCGTGCACCGACGACGCCGCGCCCTACTGCGGCTGCGACGGCGTGACGTTCACCGACTCGGGCACCTGCCCGACCCGGCCCTTCCGCCACCGAGGCGCCTGCGACGACGGGACGACCTGCGATCGGAGCGCGGTGACCTGCCGCGCCGCCGAGCCGGTGTGCCCCGAGGGCGAGGTGGCGGAGGTCGAGGGCACGTGCTGGAGCTTCCGCTGTGTCCCCATCGACAGCTGTCGCTGCAGCGGGCCCGATGACTGCCCGATGCGGGATTCCTACACCTGTCACATGTTCCGGATGCGCTGCGGCCCGTATCTCTGAGCGGCCATCACTGAGCGGCCGTAGCCGACTCCGGGGCATTTTGGCTGTCAGGGCGCGGGGATGCGCCTATCCCTCCCCTATCAGCGCAGGCTGGCGGGAGAGACAGTGGAGTTTCACATCGACGGGAACGCGGCCTTCACGGTCGCGGCGGCGCTCGCGGCCGGAATGCTCGGCCAGGCCGTGGCTCAGCACCTGCGCCTCCCGGGCATCGTGCTGCTGCTGTTCATCGGCTTCCTCCTCGGCCCGGATGTCGCCAACGTGGTGCAGCCGGGGGTCCTCGGCGACAGCCTCAACCAGATCGTTGGCTTCGCCGTCGCGGTGATCCTCTTCGAAGGCGGGATGAGCCTGAACCTGCGGCGGCTGCGCCGGGAGGAGCGCCCCATCCGGCAGCTCGTCACGGTCGGCGCGCTGGTGAGCCTGGCCACCGGCGCGTGCCTGGTCTGGCTGGCCAAGGGCTGGGGCTGGCAGCGCTCGCTCCTGTTCGGGACGCTCGTCGTGGTCACCGGGCCCACCGTGGTCACCCCGCTCCTTCGCCGCATCCGGGTGAAGAAGACGGTCTCCACGATCCTCGAGGCCGAGGGCGTCTTGATCGACGCGATCGGCGCGATCACCGCCGCGGTCGCCCTCGAGATCGTGCTGCAGCCGAGCAACGGCGCCGCCGTCCTGGCCGGGCCGAGCGTGTTCGGTCGGCTCGCCTTCGGCGCGACCTGCGGGCTGATCGGAGGCGGCGCCCTGTCGCTCATCCTCCGCTACCGCAACATCATCCCCGAGGGCCTCGAGAACCCGTTCACGCTCGCGTGGGCGATCCTCGTGTTCCAGGTGGCCAACGCCACCATCCACGAGACGGGCATCGCGGCCGTCACCGTCGCGGGGTTCGTGGTCGGCAACACCCGCACCCACGTCGGACGCGAGCTGCGCGAGTTCAAGGAGCAGCTGACGGTGATGCTCATCGGGCTGCTCTTCGTGCTCCTCGTCGCCGACGTGCGCCTGGCCGAGCTCCTCTCGCTCGGCTGGTCGGGCCTCTTCGTGGCGTTCGGCTGCGTGTTCCTCGTGCGCCCGCTGAGCGTGGCGGCCGGCACCTGGGGCACGGAGATGACGGCGCGAGAGCGGGTCTTCGCCGGCTGGATCGGCCCGCGCGGCATCGTGGCCGCGGCCGTCGCCTCGCTCTTCGGCTACGAGCTCGACCGCGTGGGCCTCGAGGGCGGCGCCGAGCTGCGGGCGCTCGTCTTCCTCGTCATCGCGGTGACCGTGCTCTGGTCGGCGCTGACCGGCCCGCTCGCGGCGCGGCTGCTCGGTCTGAAGCGCGGCTCGAACGACGGGTGGGCGATCGTCGGGGGCAACGCGCTCGCGCGGACCGTCGGTCGCCTGCTCGTGGACGACGACCAGAGCGTGGTGCTCATCGATCACGACGCCTCGAACGTGCGCGCCATCGAAGACGCGGAGCTGCGCGCCATCCACAAGAACGCCCTCGAGAAGCCGGCGATGGAGCTCGCGCAGCTCGACACGCGGGTGGGCGCGATGGCGATCACGGGCAACGAGGAGGTCAACTACCTCGTCGCGCAGAGGGGCCGACACCGGAGCACGGAGCTGCGCTTCCCGGTCGCGATCACCAGCTGGACGCGCGGGATCACGCCCGAGATGGTCGAGGAGCTCGGCGGCGAGATCCTCTTCGGCGCGCGGGCGGAGGTCGACGCGTGGGCCGAGAAGATCGAGCGCGGCTACGCCTCGGTGAGCTGGTTCGAGCTGCGCGGGCGCACGAATGGGACCGTCCTGACCGGCGCGACCACGCGCCCCGGCTACCTCCCGCTCGTGCACCGGAGGGGCAACGACGCGAGCCCGGTGACGTCGGCGACGTCCTTCCGTGACGGCTCGCAGGTGGCCTTCCTGATCGACGAGCAGCACTCGGACGCGGTCACGAAGGCCCTGCGCCAGCTGGGCTGGACCCCGCTGCTGTCGATCCGAGAGCCGTGACCGCGCCTCGCCCCGCCCGCTCGACTCCCGCGGCCCCCGTGGTACATCGGCAGATCTCGACGGGAGCGAGGACATGGGACGCATTTTCGAGACCCGCAAAGCCACGATGTTCGCCCGCTGGGACAAGATGGCGAAGGCCTTCACCCGGGTGGGCCGCGAGATCGCCGTGGCGGTCAAGCAGAGCGGCCCGGACCCGGCCGCCAACCCGGCGCTCCGCCGCGCGATCCAGAACGCGCGCGCGGTCAACATGCCGAAGGACAAGATCGAGAACGCGATCAAGCGCGCCCTCGGCAAGGACAGCGCCGACTACCAGGAGGCGATCTACGAAGGCTACGCGCCTCACGGCGTGGCCGTCATCGCGGTCGCCGCGACCGACAACCCCACGCGCACCATCGCGAACGTCCGCGTGTGCTTCAACAAGGCCGGCGGCTCCATCGGCAACAGCGGCAGCGTGTCGTTCGGCTTCGATCGCATGGGCGTCTTCCGCCTGAACCCCGAGGACGTCTCGGACCGCGAGGAGCTCGAGCTCGACCTGATCGACCACGGCCTCGAGGACATGGGCGAGGGCACGGGCGAGAAGGGCGAGAAGCAGCTCATCGTGCGCTGCGCGCTCGGCGACTTCGGGCGGCTGCAGAGCGCGCTCGAGGAGCGGAACATCGAGCCCGTGTCGACCGCGAGCGAGTTCGTGCCGCAGACCACCGTCGAGCTGGACGACGCGCAGGCCGAGGAGGCGCTCAAGCTGGTCGATCTCCTCGAGCAGGACGACGACGTCCAGCAGGTCTTCCACAACCTCGCCTGAGCGGCGTGAGCAGCAGCGCGACGAAGCCCTCGCGCTCCGGGCCGGGGAGGCCGAAGTCTCCCGCTGGCGCCTCCGACGCCGTGCCGAACACGCGGTCGATCCACGGGAAGAGCGACGCGTAGTTCGCCAGCGCCGCCTCGCGATCGTGGTGCCGGTGATGAAAGGCCGGCGTGGCCACGAACCACGCGAGCCAGCCCGGCGTGCGGAGGTTCGCGTGCACGAAGAGGGTGTGCGTCTGCATCGCCACCACGACCGCGGCGTGCTCGGCCAGCGGCAGCCCGAGGAGCGCGAGCGGCGCGTTCTGCGCGAGCGTCATGAGCGCGATCTCGAGCGGGTGCTGCCGGAAGCCGGCCAGCCAGTCCATGTGCGTCGCGCTGTGGTGCACGTCGTGGAGCCGCCGGAGCGGCGCGAAGGCGTGCGCGGCGCGGTGATACGCATAACCCGCCAGCTCGAACGCGAGGAGCCCGAGCGGGAGCGAGACCCACGTGGGGGCGTCCGCGAGCGGCGCCTCGGGAGACGCGAGGGCGGCCAGGACCCCCCCCGCAGAGAGCGCGACGAGCGCGTGGGCCATCACCACCCCGACGGTCGCGAAGCCGAGATCCGTCCGGAGGCTGCGGCGGGTCCGGCCGGCGCGGCGCGCGGGAAAGAGCCGCTCGAGCGGGGCGAGGAGCAGCCCGGAGAGCGCCGCATACACCAGCGGCCGCAGCACGAGGTCCAGGCTCATCAGTAGCCCAGGACGACCCGGACCTCGAGCGGCTCGCTCCGCGCCGTCAGCTCGGTGCCCGCGAGGACCTCGGTGCCCGGCGCCGGCGTGATCGAGCCCGCCTCGACCCGATGGCGCCGCCAGGTGCGCCGGGTGAGCGGCCGCCCGGGGCGATGGTCGACGCGCAGCGACAGCCCGAGCTGCCGCGCTTGCGCCACCGCTCGGTCGACCCGCACCTGATCGAGGCTCGGCACGCGCACCAGCTCCACCTCGTCCGCCTGGATGAGCGCGTCGTCGAAGGCCCGCGGCGGGGTCACGAGCGCCTCGACCCGCGGCGGCGCGGGCGCGTCCTCCGCGAAGAGCTCCCGGTCCATGCCGAATGCGGTCGTCGCCACCAGCCCCAGCGCCCCCACCCCGCTCATCGCCCACAGAAGTGCTCGTCGCATGGGAGCGCTGACAGCTCGCGCGCGGGAAAGTTTTCCGAGGCGCTATCATCGCCCCATGCCTCGCTTCGCCTTCACGCTCGCCCTGCTCCTCGTCGCCTGCGGAGACGGCGCCGCCGACACCTGCTCGACCGCCGCCGACTGCGCGGGCGGGGAGCGCTGCGTCGACGGAACCTGCGTGCCCGGCGTGGACGGCGGGACATCGGAGCGCGACGCGGCGCCGGACGACGACGCGGGCGGCGGGTGCCCGAGCGCGATCCTCTGCGGGAGCCCGCCCGCGTGCTGCGCGGGAGGGCAGGAGTGCATCGACGGCGCGTGCCTCGCGGCGTGCGAGAGCGGGGTGCGCTGCGGCGCCGACCTCGCGACCTGCTGCGGGGGCGGCCAGGTCTGCGTCTCGGACGTGTGCGCCGACGTGGGCGGGCCCTGCACGGACTCCTACGACTGCCCGGAGGGGGCCTTCTGCGAGCCGACGCTCGAGCGCTGCCTGCCGCAGTTCGACCCCGTGACGTGCCGCGTCGAGCCGACCTTCGAGACCTTCGAGCCGACCATCGAGTGGAGCGTCGAGAGCGCGACCGAGCACCCGAGCTTCGACCAGGCGATCGTGATGCCGGCCGTGATGGACCTCGACGGCGACCGCGTGCCCGAGGTGGTGCAGAGCTTCTTCGAGCCCGGCGGGACCGAGTGCCGAGGGGTGATCCGCGCGCTCCGCGGCGGGACGGGCGAGATCCTCTGGTCGGTGCGCGACGTCGACGGCGAGCAGGTGAGCGGCTGCCCGACCCACGCGCTGGCGGACCTCGACGGCGACGGGACGCCGGAGATCGTGACCATGCGGACCGACGGACGGATCCTCGCGCTGCGCGCCGACGGATCGCTCTTCTGGCTGAGCACCCGGAGCGACGGCTCGCCCTACTCCGTCGGCGACTGGCGCACCTTCGCCAACGCGGCCGTCGCGATCGCGGATCTCGACGCCGATGGGGCGCCCGAGGTGGTCATCGGCGCGGTGGTCGTCGACGCCCTGGGCGTGCTCCGCTGGGAGCGAGACGCGCGCACCCTCGAGGGCGACAACGACGGCTACGTGGGCGGGCTCCCGGTGGTGGCGGACATCGATCTCGACGGGAC
>SHBB01000088.1 GCA_004213565.1 Sandaracinaceae bacterium | reverse complement strand
ACCCGACGTGGACAAGAACCACGAAAACCTGGCGATGGGCATCGGCGCGGCGCCGGCCTCACTCCCCTCAAGCAGCGTGCGCGAGATCCGCCGTCTGAACCTCAGACACCGCGCCCGCTAACACTGAGGCGCTTGAGCTCGAAAAGCTCCTCGACGCTCAGCTTTGCGAGGTCGAACTGCGGACGCGTGGGTGCTGGGGTCGGAGTGCCACGGAGAGCACCGAACTCATATGGGTAGAGCTTTTCCAGCAACCAGGCAGCTGCGCGCCAGTCCGCCGTGGCCGCGCGGTGGAGTACCTCGAGGCAGTACACGCGGGGGCCGGAGCGGGCCTTCTCGAACTCCACGAGCCACGATGCGAACGGTTCCTCCCCCGCGGTCCCGCGACGCACATAGGTGCGCAGAGTCTCCTGCGAGATGCCTGCCTGTTCGCATGCTGCGGCCTGACCGGCGCCGATCCGTACGACCGCGATGAGCACCTCAAAGATGACCGGGTCCTTCTCCGCTTTCGACCGCCGCCTCGCGCGCGTCATCCAAGTTTGTGCGTATTCCACGAAGTGTGATCGCTCGATCTACCCCGTCGTGATCATCCGATCGCGTTCGTGATCGGGTCAGTGACGGTGGGCGTCGCAGTGGTCAGTTCGTGTCCGAGTTCTCGACCTTTCGACGGGACGGTCCCTTGAGCGAGACCTTGTACGCGTTGTGGACGAGACGGTCCAAAATCGCGTCGGCGAGGGTCGGGTCCCCGATCCATTCGTGCCATTTTCGGATGGGCAGCTGGCTGGTCACGACGGTTGAGCGCTTGCTGTAGCGGTCCTCGAGGACCTCGAGCAGGTCGTGTCGCTGCGCCTCGTCGAGGTGGCCGAGGCCGAGGTCGTCGAGGATGAGCAGGTCCGCCTTCGCCAGCTTCATCAGCTTGCGCGCGTACGAGCCCTCCGCCTTGGCGATGCGCAGCTCCTCGAAGAGCCGGGGCACACGCCGGTAGAGCACGACGAGCCCCTGCCGACAGGCCATCTGTCCGAGCGCGCAGCCGAGGTAGCTCTTGCCCACACCGGTCGCCCCGCTGACGAGCACGTTGAGGCGCTCGCCGATCCACGCTCCGGTCGCCAACTGCCGGACGGTCGTCGCCGGAAGGCCGCGGTCCGGTCCTGTCTGCAGGTCCTCCATGCACGCTTCGGCGATACGCAGGTCCGCTTGCTTGAGCAGTCGCGCCATTCGGCGGTTGTCGCGCGCGCGGTGCTCGGCCTCGACCAGCAAGCCGAAGCGCTCGCCGAAGTCGAGCTCGCGCAGCTTCGGGTCCTTCTCCTGCTCCTCCCAGGCCATCGCCATCACGGCCAGGCGTAGGGCGTAGAGCTTCTCCATCGTCGGTTCACGCAGCATCTTGGTCCTCCTCTTCAGTGTCCTCGTCGTCCGCGAAGTAGTCGGCTCCGCGGACCTGGTCGTGGTCGATCGCCGGCGCGCTCGGAGGCGGGGCCTCCGGCGTCGGCGCCTGGTCGAGGCCGAGGCGCAGGATGCGCTCGACGCTCTTGTAGGAGGCGCGCTCGAGGGCGAGCACCCGACGGCACGCCTCCTCGATCCGAGCTCCCTCGTACTTGGCTCCGAGGCTCCGGACGCCGTACCCCGAGCGGCGACGCACCGAGCCGGAGAAGTTGTGCTCCGGGTCGAGCAGGCGTTGCATCAGCTCGCTCGTCGACTCCCCGATATCGCGCGCCCACTGCATCAGTTGGTCGCGCGTCCCGTCGAAGATCGCCTGGTGGTTCGGGGGCCGGTGCCGCGGGTCGGTGCTCGACCGGTATGGCGCTTCATCGCGCGGGTGCGCGGCGACCCGGCGACCGTGCCGATACAGCTCGACCATGGTCGCGGTGAGCCGCACCTCGACCTCCTGCCCGATCAGCTCGAAGGGGGCCGAGTACCAGTGGCGTCGCACGTCCACGTGGTAGTCCTCGTGCACTCGCGCCTTGCTCCACTCGGCCGGCTCGAAACGGTCGGTGGACAGCTGCATCAGCGCCGGCCGATCGACGCGCTCGAAGAGTTCTCGACGGCTCACCCCGCCCAGGCTCTTCATCGGCCGCCCGTTCAGGTCCTCGAGCAGCTCGCGCACCCGAGCGTTGAGCGCCTCGATCGAGAAGAACGTCTCGTCGCGCAGCCGAGCCAGGATCCAGCGCTGCGCCACCAGCACACCCGCCTCGACCTTCGCCTTGTCGCGCGGCTTCCGCGGACGCGCGGGGATCACGGCCATCCCGTAGTGCCGCCCCAGGTCCTCGTAGGTCCGCTGCACCTTCGGCTCGTACCGATCGGGCTCGCTCACCGCCGAGCGCAGCTGGTCCGGCACGACCGTGCGGGGCACGCCGCCGAGGTACGACAGCGCGCGCACGTGCGCGCCGATCCAGTCCTCCACCCGCTGCGTCGCGACTGCCTCGACGTACGTGAAGTTCGACGCGCCCATCACCGCGACGAAGAGCTCCACCTCGTGCGCCTGCCCCGTCAGGCGGTCCACGATGTTCGGCCGCTTGCCCGAGAAGTCGACGAACAGCACCTCCCCGCCGACGTAGTGCTTGCGCAGTACCGGCCCTCGCTTTGCGCGCCAGCGTTGGTAGCGACGGCAGAACGCCGAGTAGCCCAGCGCTCCCGCGCCGTGTTCGGCCCGGTACTCCTGGTGAAGCAGTTCCAGCGTGACCCCGACCCGACGCAGCTCCCGGTGGACCCACCTCACATCTGGCTCGACGTGCGCGCCCACGCGCTTCGTCTTCGGATAAAGCCGGGCCTCGAGTTCATCGAATCCCAGCCCCGCCGCGGTCTCGTACGTCAGCTCCGAGCCGAGCGCGCGCTCGGTCGTCCGTGACACCGCTCCGGTGCTCACCCCCAGCGCCGCCGACGTCTCCCGGACCGTTAGTCCGAGGACGAAGCGCAGACGCAGGATCTCCAATATCTTCCTCATGGGCAGTCGCTCCTTGGCCATCCTTCGCCTCCTTGGTCGGAGCTTGGGATGGCGGGGGCGACGCCCACCGTCACTGAAGCATCGGTGATCCCCGCGGCCACCAGGCCGCAGGCGTTCACGTCGGCGATTGACTGTTCACCATCGTCCGCGGCGTGTTCACGCCTCGGGCGAATCGGTGTTCACGATGGCGTAGAACGGGCGTTCCAGATCCCGTGGAGCGCGCAGCAATCGGACCTCATCCCGAGGCTCGACGAGGCGCTGGGGGAGCGCCGGTAGCTCGCGGTTGGCTCGCGTTCGACCGCGTCGTTCGACTGCGCGGTGTGTCCCGAAACGACAAACGCGACCGCTGTTGCCAGCGATCGCGCTACCGAGCATTGCGGGGGCCGGATTCCGCGACCGTATATTGGCCGGTGCCGAGGTGGAACTGCGCGTGCGACTGATGCCCTAGAAGCGCGGTCTACTCGGAGCGGAGTTGTGCCAACGCGCCAACGAGCTTGCCCGGCTCGTCCAACGCGATCCGACTCTTCAGCTCGTAACCCGACAGATTGGCCGGCAGTCGACTCGAGAGGTCTGGCTTCGAATCCACGACGATGATGGGCTTCTCGGCATCGATCGCCATGCTCACCTCGTCTCTCACGCAAGGGCGCAGCTCAACTCCGGGGCCGGCCAAGTAGACGAGCGCGGAGGTGCCACGGATCTGCCCCTGCAAGCGTTGCTGGAGCACTCGCGCGGATGACGTCCGGAACTGCTGGTCAACTGGAACACTGTGGTCGAAGAAGTCGAGCCCCTCGTCCCGCAGGCTTTCCGTCAGTTGGAGATACTCGTCGCTGTCAGCGAAGCTGTGGCTGACGAACAGTCGCGGCCGCATGCCGAGACGCCAGTTGGGTGAGACGGCGCCGGTGATAGCGGCCCCACCAGCACCAAGAAACGCACCGGCGCCCAGCTCCGCCAGCGGAGTTCCTTGACCGACGGTCCAAGTTGCCCCCGCGCCAACGGCTACCCCGGCGCTCGCGACACCGAAGGGCACGCCGCGTCGCATGAGGCTCCTCGTCGCCCCGAAACCGGCGGCGGCCCCGAGGCCCCAGAGGGCAACGGATCCGAGGTCCTGCCCCCACGGGCGTGGAGCGACACTTGCTCCGGGCGCCAACCGCAGCCATGCGCAGCGCAGACCCGCCACGATCAATCCTGCCGCCAGAAGTCCGCGCACTTCGCCCCTCAGATCCGGTTTCGTTCGACCAGCCGACGATAGTGTTCGCCCAGGGCGGTCAGCTTGCAGGACTTGCTGTTGATTGCCGCGTGCCACATGTGAGGAGCGCCGACCGGGACCAGCAAGTTGACGCGGTTGTACTTTTGGAGAACCGCAAAGGTCCGAACGTGATCGGGGTCGGGGGCGGGGGCCCCGTCGGGGCGTCCGTTCGGCTCGGGTTCGTAGGACGGGTCCAAGGGAAACTCATACCCAGGTTTCGGGAACAGGGAAGCGATCTGGCGAAGGTCACCTGGCTCGACGGAAGGCTGCACTTTGCGCAGAGAGACGAAGCTCTTGACGTTCGTCTTGAACACCGGCCTCTGCTCCCAAGCGCCCAACGACTGGTCGATGTGCGCGTACACGCTCCCGGGCGTGATGTCACCAACGAGGTTGGCGGCGGCACCAGCGAGCGCATCAACGAAGAGTCCAGTGAACACGCCCGCGCCGTTCTCCTCGGACGCGTACTGATCGGCGGTCGACGCCGTCAAGATCGTCATACCCTCCGCAAGCTCGGCCGTGCCGCCGGTGGTCGGGCGACTTCCGGCGATGCCCGAATGGCAGCTATCGAGGACGATGATGCGGTTGCTGGCCGTGGACTGGTTGGCGAGTGTCAAGACCTCGTTCAGTGCGAGTCCCTCATCGCCCGATGCCGATTCGCTGGTCAATAAGTAGCCGCCCGTGCTCTCCAGGTAGCCGTGGCCAGCAAAGTAGAAGAGCGCCGTTTCCGAATCACCGGCAAATAGCTCACTCACTGCGTCCTTGAGCTCTCGCCGCGAAACCGTGTCGCTCGGCCCGGTACCTGAGAGCAACCTGACGTCGAAGTTGACCGTACCGTCACTATGACGCTCTATCGCGCTCTTCACCGAGTAGGCGTCATCCACGCAGCCGAACAATGGGCTGCCGTGTTCGTAGTAATTGATGCCGACAGCGAGTGCTTTTCGCATGCATGCCCCCCCGGATGCTCGGACCTACAATGCCCCAAAGTAGGCGGAAATGTAGACCCAGCTCCAGTCAATACACTTGACCCCAGCGTCGCGCAGCAATCGCGGAACGGTCAGGTCGTTCTTGTCCACGAACATCCCGACGATCGGCTTGCTCTCGTCCAACGCGCACTTGATCTCCCAGAGCTGACCTTCCGCGTTCAGCGTGTGCTTGCTGAGCAGCACGAGCACGCCGTGGCTGCCGCGGATTCTGGTTTGCACCTTGGTCTTCCAGGCGGACTCATAGGCCTCCTTCACCGACATGTCGATGAACTCAAACGGGGTCTTCTCGTTGAGGGACTGCCCCTTCAGCAGGTTCCGGAAGCGCTCATCCTCCTTGGCGAACGCGATGAAGACTCGTTTCTTGTCGGTCATCTTGCATGGCCTCTCGAAGTCAGCGACTACCTACGCACCACCAACTTGGGCTTGGCGGGAGCAGTGCGCTCGAGCCACTTCTCCAAACGCCAGTAGCGACCGTTGCTTGGGTTGCGAACTACCCAACGATGACGTTCCTCGCCCTGCAGAAGCGTCCACTCGATGGTAGGATAGAGCTGGAAGTACTCCTGCTTCAGTAGCCCGCTGGACTTCATGTCTGTACGAATCGGAAGAAGCGCTATGTTGGCAGCGCCTGCGAGGGTGTCGGCAAGGCCCATCTCCCACGGGATCCACTTGGAGTTCTTGGTCTCATGAGTGATGAGAGCGACGAGGCGGCGACACTGCTTCACTGCGCCTCGCACCCTGTCCGCCACCGCCGCTCCCGAGAGCGTCTTGATGGCGGGATCGAGCAGGTCCACGTAGACGTGGGCACCGTGCTTCTCGAGCAAACCGATCGCGGGGCCGACGTACTCCGAGTCCCTCTGGGTATGAGAGAGAAACAGATCCTGCCGGCCGAGCGACTTGGCCAGTTTTCGGTGGCCCTCGGTGAGGGTGCCACCGCTCGCTCGGAGCTGTCGTGCGGTCGCGAATGCCATTCCTCACATTGTGAGTAGCAGGCCGGCCTGACACTGTTAATGCGTTCAGCGCCCAAGCTCGTCGGCCGCTTCATGCCGCCTCGTCGTAGAACGGCGAAGGGAGCCTTGGATACGCACGGTAGACGTGCCGGAAGACCTCCTCCGCGCGGGCCGTCACTTCGTCCTCGGTGTAGCCCAGGCTTCGGAGGCGCCGGGGTCGTCTCGTCGAAGTCGCGAGCCGGGGGGCGCGGACCGCGGGACGCCCACCTCGCCGAGAACGCAGAAAGGCCTGGTCCCTAGGAACCAGGCCTTCGTGCCGATTGCGGGGGCCGGATTTGAACCGACGACCTTCGGGTTATGAGCCCGACGAGCTACCAGACTGCTCCACCCCGCGCCAGGGAGGCCGCACTATAGACGGCCGTTTCCAGGCGTCAAGCCCGGATTTCGCGACTCAGTTGAGTAGATCCCGGCGGTTCTCCGGGTCGGTCGGATCGGCGACGTCGAGCAACCACGCGGTCCACTCCTCGTCGTCGCTCACGTCGACGCCCTCGGCCTCGGCCTGGGCCTCGAGGAGGCGGCGGAGGCTCAGGTAAAAGCCGTTCTGGGCGAGCTCGGGGTGGGCCTGGAAGTGCTCGCCGAGGACGCGGTAGATGACCTTCAAGTCGTCGAGGGACGCTTCGAGGCTGGGGTTCATCTCGTCCATCATCGGTCACCTCCTCCGCGCTTGCCCCGAGGGCCGGGGCTCCGCGGGTTGCGTCCCGCGCGGCGCTTGCTGCCTCCGCGCGGCTTGCTCCTGGGGGCCGACGGCGGAGCGACGGGCATGCCCGCCTGCTCGTCGGCTTGCTGACGCGCGTTGGCCTTCTGGATCCGGGCCGGCGTCAGGTAGGTCTTCACGAGCTTGTCGAGCTCTCGCTTGGCCAGGGGGCGGACCTCGCCCGGGCGCAGGTCGTCGGTGCTCAGGCCGGCGAAGGCGGTGCGCGCGAGGCGCTGAACCGGATGACCGATGGCCTCGGCCATGCGGTGGATCTGGCGGTTCTTGCCCTCGGTCAGGGTGATCTGGATCCAGGTGTTCTTGCTCTCCTCGCGGAGCACGAAGACCTCGGCCGGCTTGGTCTTGTAGCCGTCGTCCAGCTCGACGCCGTTGCGCAGCTTGTCCAGCTCGGGGACGTCCAGGTGGCCGCGCAGCTTGGCGGCGTACACCTTCGGGACGTTGCGAGCGGGGTTCAAGAGCGCATCCGTGAGCTCACCGTCGTTGGTCACCAGCAGCGCGCCGCTGGTGTGGTAGTCGAGCCTCCCTACGGGGTACACCCGCTCGGGCAGCTTCGCCAACAGCTTCCCCAGGTGCTCGCGCCCCTCGGGATCGTTCAGGGTGGTCACCATCTCGCGCGGCTTGTGCACGAGGTAGTGGACGGGCTTCTCGAGCACGACGCGCTTGCCGTCGACCTCGATCTTGTCCTTGTGGGCGTCGGCTTTGGTGCCGAGCTCGGTGACGATGCGCCCGTTCACGCGGACGTGCCCGTCTGCGATGAGCTTCTCCGCGGCGCGGCGCGAGGCCACTCCCGCGTGCGCGAGGATCTTTTGGAGTCGTTCGGCGGCCATGGGGACCGAGCGGTGTAGCAGGGTCGGCGGAGAGGGCTACTCGCCCTCCCCTTCCTCTTCGGGCGCGCCTTCGGCCGGCTCGGACACGTCCTCGCCGCCGCTCTCCGCGGTGGTGTGGGTCTCCCAGGTCGCCTCGGCTTCGGGCTCGCCGCCCCCGCAAGCGCCCAGAGCCAACAGCGCGAAGAGCGACAGGAGGAACGGCACGAGCAGCGTGATGCGCATGCCCGATCATAACGCGCCGGGCGCGGCTCGTCCGCGATGGCTACTCGGCGCGCGCCGCGACGGCCTCGTCTGCGCAAGTCGAGTAGCGCACGCAGTCGGCGGACGCGGCGCGGAAGCACGCGATCAGCGCGGGGTCGTACGGTCGGCGGCGCGCCTCGCAATTGGCGATCACCCCCTGCATGACGACGAGCTCGTTGTTCAGCTGGGTGCCGCGGTCGAGGGTAGGGTCGAGGGTGGGGTCGCGGGGCGGGCGGCCGATGTCGCAGTCGAAGAGGAATGCCACGAAGTCGCCGCAGGACTCGGTCCCGTTGGGCTCGTCGGCCGCGCTCGGGGCGAGCGCCCCCGCCTGAAGCTGCTCACAGCGCTCCTGCGCCATGCCGTACGTCGCCGACAGCTCGTCGCACGGCTCCGTGCAGAGCGACTCGCACCGAGCGCCGTCGTCGATGCCCAGCGTGGGGCAGGTTCGGCGACAGGCTGCGAGATCCCGGGCCACGGGATCACCGGGTGAGAGGTCACGGTCCGCGCCTCCGCACGCGCCGAGCAGGCTGGCCTGCAGGCTGGCGACCAGCAGCGCGGCGGCCCGGGCCATCACGCCTTCACGACCAGCGGGCGCATCCACTTGAGCGGCGAGCTCGTCGCGCCGAGGGCGGAGACCTCCACCCGGAGCATGGCGTTGGAGGGCTTCTCCGCGTGGCCGTGCACGACCAGCTCGAGGTGGGTCTCGCCCAGGAGCTGACCGACGATCTCGCGCTGGTCGTTCGTGGGCGGCGGGTCGATGGGGCGCACGAGGTCCGCGAGGAGCGTCGCGCTCGGCAGCTCCGCGCGCTGGCCGTCTCCGTCGGGCGCGAACGCCGCGCTCTCGTCGCCGAGGGTGACGCGGTCGAGCTTCACCTCGTCGAGCGCGGCGCCGCTCAGCCGGATCGCCACGCCGCGGCCCTCCCCGCCCGCGCTCCGCACGATGAGCGGGAGCTCGAAGCGGCCCGGCGCGAGCGTCCACGGCGGCGAGACGACGGGCTTCATCGCGAAGCCGATGCTCGGCGTGCCGGTCATGCGCTCGGGGTCGAACGGCGGCGCGTCCGCGAGGTCGGCCTCCGCCTTCGCCTGCCGTTGGAGGTCCGCGTAGGAGATGCGGTCGATCTCCTTGATCGCGCCCTTGGCGCTCACGGCGTAGAGCGCGAGGTCGCCGCCGAAGCTGTCGGCGATGGCGAAGTGCCGCCCGTCGGCCGACGCGGCCGCGGTCATCGGCCTCATGACGACGTCGCTCGAGGACAGCTCCGCGAGCTTCGCGTCACGGACGACGGCCTTGGTGTCGACGATGTCGAGGACGAGCCGCCCCATCTCGAGCGCGGGCGTGCGTCCGCCCTGCTGCTCCGGGACCGCGGCGCGCAGCTTCCCCTTCGCGTCGACACGGAGGAGCAGCGAGAAGCGGCCGTTGAAGACGACGGTGACGAGCAGGCCGTCCTTCGTGGGGCGCGCGTAGACGCGGTCCTCCTCGGCGAGGCCGAGCCGGAAGGCGACGCTCGGCTCGGTCTCGTCCGGTCGGAAGAGGGCCACGTTGCCGGAGAAGTTCGAGGCGATCCCGATCCCGTGCGCGTTGGCGAGGAGGATCCCGTGCGGGAAGCCGACACCGCGCGCGTCGATCCGCTCCTGCTCGTAGGCCTGCTCCTCCTCGTCGAGATCGTCCCGCACGCCGAAGGGGCCGATCCGGTGCGCGGCCGCCCAGCCGGGGAACTCGCTCCGGTGCTTCGAGACGTCGACCCGCTGCGCCCAGTCATCGGAGGGCGGCGGCCCCCACGTGAGGGTCTGGTCGCCGTGCAGGAAGGCGGCGCGCGCGTCGTCGATGAGGCCCGCGTCGAGCACCGTCGCCTCGTCGTAGTGCGGGGCGAAGGCCGACGTGAGGTCCTCGCCCTTCGAGCTGACGAGCAGCACCCCGCTCTCGTCCATGTCGGTCGCGCCCGGCGACTTCTTCTTCACCACGCTCGGCTCGCCCCTGCGCGGCCAGCGATAGACGTGGCTCGGGGTGAGGAGGACGGTCAGCTTTCCGTTGGTGAAGATCCGCATGCACACCTGCTCTTCGCTGCGTCGACAGCCCCGTGGGTGGGAGTGTACCGAGAAGACGGACCGTAGCTTCCCCCGCGCGTGAGAGGCTGCACTGGATGCAGACGCCACGTCACTCCATCCGGATCGCGTGCGTGTGGGTCGTGCTGCTGATGGGCTGCGGCCCGTCGACCCCGCCCCCAGCCGCACCGCGATCCGTGGTCGCGGAACCCACCGCCGCCGAGCCCGCTCCGGCCGCGGAGCCTCCGGCCGAGGTGAGTCCGCCAGCGACGGCGCCGGTCGTCGAGGTGGCTCCGGAGGAAGGCCCGGGGACGCCGTTCGCGGTCGCGTGTGGGCGCGCTCGAACCGAGGCGCCGAGCGGCTGGACCGTCGAAGGGGGGGACTGCGTGAGCGAAGGAGGCGGGCTCACGCAACCACTCGAGACCGCGGAGAACCTGAGCTATGGGCTGAGCCGCCATCGCCTCGTCGCGGCGGACTGCGCGCTCTCGCTCGAGACCCGGGAGCGCCCTGACGTCGACGGCGCGGGCGCGCGGGACGAGCGCGGCGCGTTCGTGTCGGTGGCCACGCCCGATGACTCGACGATCTTCCTGCGCGTCGGCGCTCGTAGGCCGAGCGAGCGTTGCCTCGCGCGCGTGGAGCCCGTGCTGAGCTTCCTGCGCGACCACCTCGAGGTGCCTCCGCTCGAGCCGCGCACGGCGCGCGCGGCGCTGGCGTTCGGTCACGTGCTCAGGGTGGAGCTCCCGGCGGGCTTCACGCTGTCGAGCACGGGCGGGCTCACCGACCAGTGGCAGGTCTCCTACGCCCTGAGAGGCCCCGGCGAGGCGTTCGTCTCGATCTACTCCTGGTACACGCGCGCCGAGGAGCCCCTCGACCCGAGACGGTTCCGCGCCCGGGTCCTACCCCGGCGGCCGCGGTGGGTAGAGTCCCCCGACCCCTGGCAGGACTTCATCGCGGACCTGGACAGCGAGTCCGACGGCCCACCTCCTCTTCCCTGTCGCTCGGTCCGCGCGGTCGGCCCCGAGCCGCGGGCGGCCGTCGCGATCCACGTCTGCGGCCCCGAAGAAGAACACGCGCCGCTGATCGCAATCCTGCGGGAGATGCGCTTCGAGCGCGCGCCGGATCTCTGAGCGCGCCCAAACAGGTGGGGTAGCGTGCTCGCATGCGCAGCCACGTCATCGGCCTCTTCGTCGTCGCCGAACCTGAGCAGGAGTCGGGGTGGTGCAGCGTGAGCCCCACGCGGAGCCTGGCCGGGCGGCGGCGTCAGTCCGCGTGCTCGGGTGGCGCGAAGAGGATCAGCTCGCACGCCCGGTCGCCGACCACGTAGGCGTCGTGGCCCGGCGGGATCTCGAAGAAGTCTCCCGGGCGGAGGTGCGTCTCGGCGCCGCTCTCGACCATCGTCACGACCAGCTCTCCTCCGATGCAGTAGCCGGTGTGGCTCATCGGGCAGGCGTCCGGGTTGCCGAGCAGCGGCTTCTCGTCTCCGGTCCAGGTCCAGCCCGGCTTCAGCACGGCGTGCATGCCCGTGGTTCCGTCGGCGAGCTTCAGGATGTCGATGCGCCCGTGGTCCGCGAAGTCGAGCGCCTCGTCCGCGCGCTCGAAGCGGCGGGTCTCGATGCGATGCTGGGTTCCGTGCATGGTGAGTCCTCCTCACGCTCGGAGCTGCAAGCGACGGGCCGCGCATCCCCGGCGAGAAGGTGCCCCGACGCGGCGTCAGTTCTGCGCCGCTCCCCGTCCATGAGGGCCCGGGCTTCGTCTTCGCTCAGCGGGTGATCGCGCGGGCGAGGCGCTCGATGGCGTGGCGGAGCTCGCCCAGGCTGCGCACCGAGGCGGCGAAGGTGCAGTGCGGGAGGTAGCGCGCCATCTCGCTGTCGCCGAAGCCCCAGCTGTTCCGCGGCTCGGGGTTGAGCCACACGACGCGCGCGGCGCGGCGGCGGATGGACTCGAGGGCCTCGGCGTTCGCGTCGAGGTGGTTGCTGCGGCCGTCGCCGAGGATGACGACGGTGGTGCGGCGGTCGACGAGGTCGAGGTGCCGGTCGGCGAACTGGCCGAGCACGCGGCCGTAGTCGCTGTTGGCGCCGACCGGGACGGCGTCCCCGCCGAACGCGAGCGCGACGGCCTCGTCCACGGGATGGGCGTCGAAGAGCTGCGTGCACTCGCCCACGTCGCGCACGAAGACGAAGCTGCGCGTGCGGCTGAAGGCCTCCTGCATGGCGTAGACGAGCACGAGGAGGAAGCGGGCCGCCGCGCGCACGGAGTCGCTGACGTCGCAGAGGACGACGAGCTTCGGTCGATCGCGGCGGCGGCGACGGAAGACGGGCGCGAAGGGGACGCCGCCCGTGCGGAGGCTGGAGCGCACGGTGGAGCGCACGTCGAGCCGACCGCGGCGCGCACGGCGGCGCTGGCGCTCGAGCCGATCCCGCAGGACGTGGCCGAGGCGGCGGACCTCCTCGGTGACCTGGCGCAGCTCGTCCTTGTCGAGGTTGGCGAGCGCCTCCCGCTCGAGGCGCGCGGCGCGGCTGCGGGCGAGGCGGTCGGGGTTCTTCGCCTCGAAGTCCTCGCGGACGCGGGCGCGCACTCGCCGACGCAGACCCTCGAGGGCGTGGCTGAGCGCCTCGGCGACGCCGGACGGGTCGGCGCCGTCGGCGGCGAGCATCGCGCGGAGCCGCTCGGCCTCTTGCTCCATGGCCGAGAAGCGCATCTCCTCGAGGACGCGCAATGAGTACAAGCCGACTTGCATGGGGCTCTGCATGCCGGAGACGTTGGCCTCGCGGAGCGCGCGCTCGAGGCGCTGCTCGATCTCGGCATCCCCCGAGAGCAGCGAGGCGAGCCCGCCGCCGCTCCCGTCGCCGCCCGCCGCCTCGAGGCGCTCGAGCATGACGTCGAGGGTGTCCTGGTCGACGCCCTGCGCGCGGAGCTGGTCGGCCGGCCGCGGCGCCGGATCGCTGCGGAAGAAGCCGTCGAACACGCGGTCGAAGGTGGCGCGGTCCTCGGGGCGCTTGCAGAGGGTCGCGGCGAGCGCGGCGCGGAAGTCCTCTTTCGCGGTGAGCCCGACCGCGGCCGCGGCGGCCTGGGCGTCGAGGGTCTCGGCCGTGCCGACCCGGAGCCCCGCGCGGCGCGCGACGCTCACGAGATCCACGATGACCTCGTCGAAGGCGGCGTCCTGCATGGCCTCGGGGGGCATGCGCTCAGGGCGCGGGCTGCGCGAGGAGGCGCTGCACGAGCGCGTCGACGCGCGCCATGCTCGCCCGGTCGACGCCGACCATCACCTCGGCCACCTGACCATCGCGCCCGAGCACGACCAGGGTGGGGATGCCGCGGATGCCGTAGGCGCGCATGGTGCCGCCCTGATCGCGCGCGATGGTGTAGCCGACCGGCTGCGCGTGCAGGTGGCGGCGGATGGCGGGCTCCGGCTCGGGCGACATGCCGACCACGGTGAGGCCGCGGCGCTCGTCGCGTCGGTGCATGTCGTCGAGGATGGGCATGACCGCGCGGCAGGGGCCGCACCACGTGGCCCAGAAGTCGAGCACGACGACGTTGCCGCGCAGGGCGTCGAGGGTGAGCCCGCCGCTGCCGCTGATGCGCTCGAGGCTGAGCGGCGGGGGCGCCTGCCCGATGGTCAGGGGACCGACGCGGCGCCCGCCGGGCGGGTTGTCGGGTCGCGCGGCGGCCGGGATCGCGAGCGCGAGCAGGAGGACCGCGAGCGGCGCGGCGAACAGCATGCGACGGGTCACTGCCGCACAAGGTAACAGTGATGGAGGTCACGCGCCGCACGGGCGGTGTACCGTGCGGGGATGACCGATCCGCTCGACGCGCGCGCCTTCGCCGAGCGCACGCCCTGGTTCTCCTGGCTGGGATTGCTGGTGGGGGTGGCGCTCGTGGTGGGCGGCGGCGCGCTGGCGTTCGACGCGTTCAGCGATCTCCGGTCGATGCCCGACGCCCCTACGCCGTGCGCGGCGGCGCAGTGCCCGGACGATCGTTGGGTGCGCGTGACGGACGCGCAGTGGCGCTTCGAGGACACGCTGGTCGAGGGGCCGCACGCCTACGTCCCCATCGTCCCGGCGGACGCCTCGCCGCTCGTCTTGGCGGCGCTGGACGAGCTCCCCGCCGAAGGCGCCCGGGCGCTCACCGCCGAGGGCGTGATCGTGCCGCTCTCTTCGCGCTCACCGCTGACCGAGAGGCTCGACGCGTCCGCGCGCATCCTCTGGATGGGCCATGGCCCGGGCAACTCCCTGGGCCTGGTCGTCGTGGGCGTCGCGTTCGTGCTGGTCGGGCTGCTGTGCGTCTGGTTCTATCGCCGCGCGCTCCGCGCTCGACCCGCCTGACCGAGCTCAGCTCGGGGCGCCGTCTTCGGCCGCGGGCGCGAGCTTGCGGAAGCTGACCGCGAGCACGCGGCCGTCTTCGAGCCCGACGAGCGAGCCGTAGCGGCACTTCTCCACGAGGGTGCCCTCGCCCACGCTGCCGTCGCGGCGCTGGAAGGTGATGCGCTGCCCGGTCCTCAACGACGCGTGCACGTGTGCGTCGTCGACGATCTCGTCCAGGTCGGGGACGAGCCCGCCCGCGGGGCGGGTGTCGGCGAGCGCGACGCGCTGGATGCGGCCTCCGCCGATCCAGACGTCACGCTCGGTCGGGGTGGCGTGGATGACGACGCCGATCCGCCGGCCGTCGGGGCCGGGGATGTCGACGGGCGCGCCGAGATCCTGGCGGCCGATCCACGGCCCGCCCAGCTTCTCACGCGCGTCGTCGAGCGTGGGTGTCTCGCCCGACTCGAGCGTCCCCCAGAGGCCCCCGAGCACGGGGAGGTTCGGTCGGTCACTCTTCTTGCCCACGGCTCGCGGCTCCTCGCCTCGGTGTGCGCCGTCAGAGCGAGATCGTCAATCCTCGACCTGACCTTCGAGCAGCCCCTCGAGGTCGGGCTGAGGCGTGAGGAACTCCACCGCCATCCGATAGCGCCACGGGCCCTCGGGGTCCGTCGTGGCCTCGACCCGGATGATCTTGGCCTGGACGTTGCGCTCGTCTTGGTCGTCGGACGCCAGCTTGAAGCGCAAGGTCACGACGTCGTCGACCTGCAGGCTCCCCGGGCAGGCCATGAGCAAGCCGGACGCGCTGACGTCGTAGCTGATGGCCGTCCCCTCCTGCCCTTCGTCGGTCACGACGGTGAGGGGAAACCACACGCGGTAGCGCTCGTTCGCGCGGCGTTCCATTCGGGAGTCAGGGTACGCGCGCCGGGTCCGCGTTCGCAACGGTCTTGCGCGTTTGGTGGCAATCGAGCCGCCGGCGCATCAAGGTCCGGGCCGTGCGCGGGCTGTGGTGGCTGCTGGTGGTCGTGGGCGTCGGGTGCGGCGGCGCGGAGCCGCGCGTGCGCACCAATCGGCCGCGCGCGGCCTCGCCCGAGCAGCCGCTTCCCACGGAGGCGAACCGCAACGCGCCCCCGCCCACCCTCGCCGAGGCGGAGGACCTGCCCCCGATCGTGCTCTGGTGCTCCCAGCCCGGCGGGCCCGCGTGCGCGGCGGCGCAGGAGGAGCTGGGGCTCGTTCCGTCGGCCACGCCCGAGGTCGCCGAGGACTTCCTCGTGGCCGCGCGCGACAGCGAAGACGATTGCGCCGATCCGGATCTGGGCCCGCTGATGCAGCGGCTCACCTCGGCCCTCGGGATCGCCCCCGGGCAGCTCGCGGACCAGGGCGGACAGATCCTGGACGCGCGCATGCTCGAAGACCTCTACTCGGGCCCGGGCTGCACCCCGGTCTTCGCGCCGGGAGAGCCGCCGCTGAAGATCCACGTGGTCGACCGACGCGGGGAGCCGCACTTCCTGGTGCGCGTGTGGGAGCTCGGCGAGATCGCGCCCTGAAGCGGGTGGTGCGCGGGCGCGACGGGCGGTCCCATGAAAGGGGGTGGTGTTTCGACCCCGAGCGCCACAAAGTCTGGCGGAATGTCCGCCGGATCCGACTCCCTCGCCGCGCTCGACGCGCCCCCGGCCACGCCGAAGCCCCCCTCGCGCGGGATCAAGCGGCTCGCCCGGCTGAGCGAGGTCCTGCGACCCCACAAGGGCCGCTTCGCGCTGGCCACCGTCGCCCTCTTCACCGGCTCGAGCGTCTCGCTGGTCTACCCGCAGGCGGTCCGCTTCGCGGTGGACGAGGGCGTGGTCGAGGGCTCGCTCGAGATGCTGAACTGGATCGCGCTCGGGCTGCTGGGGCTCTTCGTCGTGCAGGCGGGGCTCACGTGGGCCCGTCACTACCTGATGAGCTGGCTCGGACAGCGCGCGGTGGCCGAGCTGCGCGAGCGCGTGTTCGGACGGCTGCTGACGCTCGAGCCGGGGTGGTTCCACACCCGCTCCACGGGAGAGCTCGTCGGGCGGCTCGCGGCGGACGTCGCGGTGGTGGAGGGCACGGTCGGCACGGACATCTCGATGGCCCTGCGCAACGCGATCCAGCTCTTCGGCGGGCTCGCGCTGCTCTTCATCGAGAACGCCAAGCTGACGCTCGTGATGCTCGCCGTGGTGCCGCCGCTCGCGGTGGGCGTGGTGATGATCGGCCGCAAGATCCGCGAGCGGAGCCGCGCGGTGCAGGACCGCCTGGGCGAGGCGAGCGCGCGGGTCTCGGAGGCCGTCGGCGCCATCGAGACGGTGCAGGCGTTCGGCCGCGAGGAGGACGAGGCGGTCCGCTACGCGACCGGGGTGGAGGCGGCGTTCGAGGCGGCCCGGCGGCTCGCCATCTGGCGCGGCGCGTTCATGGCGAGCGCGTCGTTCGCCGGCTTCAGCGCGATCGCGCTCATCGTCTGGGTGGGCGGCCGCGCGGTGGCGGCGGGCGAGATGACGGGCGGCGACCTCGCGGCCTTCATGCTCTACACGACGATCGTCGCGGTGGCGCTGGGCAGCCTCGCCAACCTGTGGAGCTCGCTGCAGCGCGCGGCGGGCGCGACGGACCGCCTCTTCGAGGTCATCGACGCCGTGCCGGAGATTCGCTCGCCGAGCGACGCCAAGGCGCTCCCCGCGGGTCAGGGTGAGGTGCGCTTCGAGGGGGTCGAGCATCGCTACCCGACGCGGCCGGACGCGGCGGTGCTGAAGAAGGTCGACCTGGTGCTCCGGCCGGGCGAGACCGTCGCCCTCGTCGGGCGCTCGGGGGCGGGCAAGAGCACGCTCGCGAAGCTGGTGCCGCGCTTCTTCGACCCGACGCGGGGGCGCGTGCTCCTGGACGGGCTGGACGTGCGGGAGGCGGAGCTGGAGGAGCTGCGCCGCGCCATCGCGACGGTGGCCCAGGAGCCGACGCTCTTCAGCGGGACGCTCGCGGAGAACATCGCGTACGGGCGGCCGGAGGCGACGCGGGAGGAGATCGAGCGGGCGGCCAGGGACGCCTACATCGACGCGATGGTGCGCGCGCTGCCCGACGGATACGAGACCACGGTGGGCGAGCGCGGCGTGCAGCTCTCGGGGGGGCAGCGGCAGCGTGTGGCCCTCGCGCGGGCGCTGCTGTCGAACCCGCGGCTGCTCATCCTCGACGAGGCGACGAGCCACCTCGACGCGGAGTCGGAGGCGGCGATCCAGAAGGCGCTCGACGTGCTGCTGAAGGACCGGACCGCGCTGGTGATCGCGCATCGCCTGAGCACCGTGCGGCGCGCGGACCGGATCGTGGTGCTGGATCAGGGGACGATCGTCGAAGAGGGCACGCACGAGGCTTTGATGGAGGCGGGCGGGCTCTACCGTCACCTGGTGGAGCTTCAGCTCTTGGACGAGAATGCCGACGGCGCGCCGCGCGTCTGACCCCCGGAGACACCGACTTTGCTTTCACGAATTCGAATCGCCGCGCTCCTCCCCCTGATGCTGATCGGCTGTGGCGGCGCCGAGCCCGCGGCCGAGCCGGCGGGTGAGGCGACCGCGGGCGCCGAGGTAGAGGCGCCGCCTCCGAGGCCGACCGGGCCGCCGATGTCGCACGCCACGGCCGATCACGACGTGCGCGCGGTGATCGACATGGAGCGCGTGCGGTCCTCGTCGCTCTCGGACGACATCGGCTCGGCGGTGCGCGGCTACCCGACGTGGCGAGAGCTGCTCGGCGACAGCGGCATCGACCCCGTGCGTGACTTCGACCGCGTGCTGGTGACCGCGTCGGGCTCGATGGCGGGCGACGGCGTGATGCTGGTGCGCCACAATATGACGACCGCGCGCGTCCGCGAGGCGGTGCTCAACATGTCGGTGGAGCGCGGCGAGCGGCCGAGCTGGCGCCAGGAGGGCGGCTTCGACGTCGTCGACTGGCCGGCCGACACGGACCCGCCGCGCCTGGTGGTGATCACGGCCGACAACGAGATCGCGGTGACCACGGCCGCGGCGCTGCCTCACGTGCTCGAGGTCGCGCGAGACCACCAGCTGCGGCGCGAGGGCGACGAGACGATCGAGCCGGCGATGACGCTCGAGGACGGCGTGATCATCTCGGCGAACGCGTCGAACCTGACCGCGGCGACCACGCGGCGCATCCAGCACCCGCCGGAGAGCATCGAGCTGGTGCTGCGAGACGACGAAGCCGAGGAGGGCCGCGTGCACCTCGAGGCGCAGGGCAGCTACGCGGACGACGCGTCGGCGGGCGCGGCGGCGACGTGGTTCCGTGAGCAGCGCGACTTCTACGCGGGCCAGATGCTGGTGCGCGCGGTGGGGCTCGATCGGCCTCTGCGAGAGGCGGAGATCGGCGCCGAAGGATCGCGTGTGGACCTGCGCGCGTCGTTCACCGAGGAGGAGCTGGAGCGCGTGCTCGGCCTGCTCGCCTTGCAGCAGATGGGCGGCGGCTGAGAGCGTCAGAGCTCCCAGCTGTGCGGCACGGGCTCGTCCTGGAGCCAGCGTGACAGCAGCGCGTTGACCTCCTCGGGCGCCTCCTGCTGCACCCAGTGCGAGGCGTTGGGCAGGTAGCGGATCGTGAGGTCCGGGACGAGCTCGCGGGTCCCGATCAGGCACTCGCGGCCGAGCGCGGTGTCCTGCTCGCCCCAGAGGATGAGCGTGGGCACGTCGATGCGCGGGAAGCCGAGCGCGTTCTGGCGCCGCATGCCGCCGCCCGTGAGGTAGGCGCGGTAGTAGGAGAGCATCGCCCGGAGCGCGCCCGGCTGGGCGGCGGCCTCGCGGTAGGCGTCGAGGTCGGCCTCGGTGAAGCGGCTCGGGTCGACGGCCATGCTGGTGAACGCGGCCGCGACGCGGTGGTGGTCGTCGGCGGAGAGGAGCCGCTCGGCGAGCCCGGGGATCTGAAACGTCAGCACGTACCAGCTGCGGAGGAGCTGCGGCCCGCGTCGGACCGCGCGCTGGAACGGGACGGGATGCGGGATGTTCAGGATCGCGAGGCGCTCCAGCCGCTCGGGGTGGCGCGACGCGACGTGCCAGGCGATGAACCCGCCCCAGTCGTGCCCGATGAGCGTCGCCTTCTCGACCCCGGCCGCGTCGATGAGCCCGACCACGTCGTCGACGAGGTGCTCGATCGCGTAGTCCCGTGTGAGAGGGGGCCGCTCCGTCTGCCCGTAGCCGCGTAGATCCGGCGCCCAGGCCCGGTAGCCGAGCTTCGCCAGCGCGGGCAGCTGATGGCGCCAGGACCGGGACAGCTCGGGGAACCCGTGCAGGCACAGCGCGAGCCGCTCGCCCTCCCCCTCCTCGAGCACATGAAACCGCAGGCCGTTCGCCCGCACCCCAACGCTCCGCGCCATGCCGGAGCATACCTCCCCGACCGCGGAGCGTGTCCTCGCGTGGAGGGACGGTGTTTACTTGTTGACTTGTGGTACGCAAGATTTTCCTACCCCCAGATACAGGTACGCAAAAAGTCCGGTCACAAGTAAACACCGTCCCCATGTCCTCGCGTGGGGGGGGAATGTTGGGTAGAACTCGGGGGTGCGTTGGGTGGCTCGGCTGGTGTTGGTGGTGTTGGCGCTCTCCTCGCTCGGGTTCGAGTGGGAGGGGCGGCTGACGCGGCTGCGGCGGGAGCTGACGGACCCCGATCCCGCACGGCGACGCGAGGTGGTGCAGCTGCTGTCGAGCTATCCCGCGGCGGAGGTCCGGGAGCCGCTGCTGGCGGCGCTCGAGGACGAAGACGCGGGCGTGCGCGCGGAGGCGGCCGAGGCGGTGGGCCGGGTGCGCATGAACGAGGCGGTGCCGCGGCTGCTCGACTGGCTGGACGACCCGGACGCGGACGTGAGAGCCGCCGCCGCGCGCGCGCTCGGACAGATCGGCGCCGACGGGACGGTGCCGCAGCTGGTCCGGGTGCTCGGCGACGCGCACGGGGAGGTCCGCCGCGCGGGGGTCGAGGCGCTGGCCGCGGTCGGCGGCGACGAGGTGGTGGTGCCGCTCCTCGGGCGGCTCGACGACGTGGACGGACGGGTGCGCACGCTCGCGGCCCAGCTGCTCGGCAACATGGGGGATCTCCGCGCGGTGGTGCCGCTGGTGGGGCGCGCCCGGGACGACGCGCCGGAGGTCCGCGCCGCGGTCTACTCCGCGCTGGGGGATCTGGGCGACGACCGCGCGGTGCCCGCGCTCGTGCAAGGGCTCCGCGACGACGCGCCAGAGCCGAGGCTCGCGGCGGTCGGCGCGCTGGGACGGCTCGGCTCGGAGGAGGCGGTGCGGCCGCTGGTCGCGCTGATGACGTCGCCGGACCCGAGGCTCCCGCGCGCGGTGACGGCGGCGCTCGGACAGATCGGGGGCGAGCTGGCGCGGGGCTCGCTGGTCGAGGCGCTCCAGGAGCCGCGCACGCGCGCGATGGCCGCGCAGACGCTGGTGGAGCGCGCGCGGCGCAGCGCTCGGACGGGCGGCGACGGGGAGTCGGACCAGATCACGCTCGCGCTCGCGGCGGCGCTCGACCAGGCGGACGAGCCGGGACACGCGACGCAGATCGCGCGCACGCTGCTCGAGGTCTCGAGCTTCCACTCGATCGAGCCGGCGGCCCCCGCGCTCCTCGCCGCGCTCCGCGAAGGACGCGGCGAACCCCCGGCCGCGCTGCGCGCGCTCGGCGCGACGGGCTCCCCGGACGCCCTGGTGCCGCTGCTCGAGCGCCTGCGCGCCGAGGAGGTGCACATCCGCCTCGCCGTGCTCGAGGCGCTGCGCCGCTACTTCGAGAAGGCGGAGCCCGACGGCCGCGCCGCCGACCCGCTCCTCGCCGTGCTGGGGCACGTGACGGAGCCGGAGCGACAGCCGGTGATCGGGCTGCTCGGCCGGGTGGGCGCGCGGCGCTCGCTGCCGACCCTCCGCACGCTGCTGTCGCACCGAGACCCCGAGCTGCGCCTGGCCGCGGTGCGCGCGATCGGCGACATCGGGGACCCGGACGGCGCGCCCGCGCTGCTCGCGCTCCTCGACGACACGGACGGGCGGCTGCGCTTCGAGGCGGCGCGGGCGGCGGGCGCGGCGGCGTCGGCCGAGGTGGTGCGCGACCTGCTGGCGCGCCTGCGGCGGCGCGAGCCCACCGACCGCCACGCCGCGCTGATGGCGCTGGCGCGCGCGCTC
>SHBB01000087.1 GCA_004213565.1 Sandaracinaceae bacterium | reverse complement strand
GGGAGCGGGAGCGGGAGCGGGAGCGGGAGCGGGAGCGGGAGCGGGAGCGGGAGCGGGAGCGGGAGCGGGAGCGGGAGCGGGAGCGGGAGCGGATGCGGATGCGGACGCGGCAGCGGATTCAGGCGCCGCGCCCGAAGCAGACACGGCCGCCGACCCGTCCCTCTCCGAGGCGGCCACGGCGCCGCTCGCGATCAGCGCCTCCGCCGCGCGAGCTCGGCCGGCGAGGAACTCCGCGTGCAACCGGCTCTGCGTCTCGAGGAACTCGCGGTGCATCGCCGCGACGTGCGCCTGGTGCGCGCGCAGCTGGGCCAGCAGCGCGTGCGAGCCGCTCCCGTTCGTCGGGCTCGGTGTCGGTGCGCTCTCCCGCGCCGCGTCCACGCGCAGCCCGAGGTGCTCGGCCTGCGGCAGGTCCACCCAGCCGGCTTCCACCGGCGGCAGCGTGGGCGCGGCCGGCAGATCCCCCGCGGGCGCCGCCGAGAGCAGGCTCGGCGGGTGCGCTGGCAACGTCAGGTACCGGCGGGCGGGCCGCATGCCGAGAGGCGGGTCCTGCGTCTCGGGGTCGGGGCGCACGGAGATCGTCGCCCACTCCCCACCGAGCCCCTCCATCCGGAGCGTCGCGGTGCGCCCCTCGAGCGCGAGCGCGGTCAGCTCCAGCAGCCCACGGGCCGCGTGCGCGTGGCCGAAGCGCGCCGCCAGCGAGGGGCCGACCGTCTCGAATCCCGCGTCGTCTTCGAGGATCGCCAGCACCGGGCGCTCCTTCGCCCGCGCCACGTCGAGCCGCTCGAGCACGAGCATCACCGCCGCGTCGCCGCCGCGCGGCTCGTCCAGCGCCTCTCGCGCCGCCGCCTCGTGCACGGGCTCGCAGCTGAGATCCACCGCGCCGACGAAGGCCGTCTCCAGCTCGCCCGAACGGAGCGCACGGCTGGCGATCTCGAGCGCGCGCAGCCCGCTCAGCGCGTCGGCGCTCAACGTGTAGCTCGGCCCGCGCAGGTCGAGCTGTGCGTTGAGCCGGTTGGCGGGGATGTTCGGCATCGTACCGAGCACGCCGGCCGCCTTCAGCACGGGCGCGAAGCGGTCCGCGTCGCCGGGGCTCCGCCAGCGCGCGCCGTAGCGGGCGATCTCGGAGTCGCACTGCATGCCGACGAGCACGCCCGTCCGCTCGGGGTCGAGACGATCGGGCGCGGCGTCGAGGGCGGCGGCGAGGATCATCGTCTGCTGGCCGAGCGCGGCCTCGAGATCGGCGGGCGGGGATCTCAGCGCGTCGAGCGGGAGGCGCACTCGCTCCGCGCGGCGGCCCCCGCGGCCCGTCCTCAGCGCGTCCCGGAACGCGTCGGCCGACTCGAGCGCGCCCACCTTCGCGCCGACCCCGACGATCGCGATCGGCGCTCGCGCCGTCGACGTCGTCGCGCGCCGCGCGGGCGCGGTCTCGCCGTCCGCCTCGACGACGAGGTGCGCGTCGTTGCCGCCGAACCCGAAGGCGCTGATCGCCGCGCGGCGAGGGCCCTGCCAGCGCTCGAGCTCGCGCACCACGCGGAGCGGCGCGCCCTCGAGCGCGTCGGTCACCCGATCGAGGTGCGGCGTCGGCGGGCGCAGCCCGTGCTCGAGCGCGCCCAGCACCTTGAGCAGCCCCGCCGCGCCCGCCGCCGTGATGAGGTGCCCGAGGTTGGCCTTGAGCGATCCGATGGGGATCTCCCCCGCGTCCGCGAAGACCTCGCTCGTGCTCCGGATCTCCGCCGCGTCCCCCACCGGCGTGCCCGTGGCGTGGCACTCGATCCAGGCGACGTCGGCGGGAGACAGACCCGCTTGCGCATACGCGGCGCGCATGGCGCGGACCTGCCCCTCCACGGAAGGCGCGAGGAAGCCGCGCGCGCGGCCGTCGTTGGCGAGCCCCACGCTCCGGATCACGCCGAGGACGGGTCGGCCCTCGGCGCGCGCGTCGGACAGCCGCATCAGGGCCACCACCGCGGCGCCTTCTCCCGGGACGAGCCCGTCGGCCTCGGGGTGGAACGGGCGGCTCCGCCCGGTCTTGCTGAGGGCGTCGAGCGCGCAGAAGCCGACGTGGATGAAGAGGTCGTCGGTGCAGTTGACCGCGCCCGCGAGCATCACGTCGGCGCGCTCGTCGTGCAGCGCCTCGCACGCGAGCCGGATGGCGTAGAGGCTCGAGGCGCAGGCCGCGTCGAGGCAGTAGCTCGCCGCGCCGTCGAGCCCGAGCGCGCGCGCGAGCTGCACGGCGGGCTGGCTCGAGTGGAAGCGCTCGCGCGGATCGACGCGGCGAGGCCGGCCCATCCAGTGGTCCTCGGCGAGCGCGGCGTGAGCTGCGCTCGGGAAAGACAGGTTGCCGAGGATCGCGCCGCCGCGCCGGCCGGGCTCGAGCCCCGCCTCCGCGTACGCCTGCCGGCCCGCGTCGAGGGGCCAGGCGAAGACCGGGTCCCGAGCGGAGGGCGGGAAGTCGCGCACGTAGCCCCCGCGGTCGGACCAGGCGCGGTCGGCGCTCTGCCCGGGATCGCGCGAGAGGATGCGCCCCTCGTCGACGCGCCAGCGCCCCGCGGGCACGGGTCCGATCGCGTCGCGCCCTTCGGCCACGAGCGACCAGAGCGCCGCGGGGCTCCGGGCCCCGGGCAGCACGCAGCCGCGCCCGACGATCGCGATGGGGTCGAAGCTCATCGCGGCAAGACGTGCGTCTCGACGCCGCGGAGCTCCGCGAGGGGGCTTCCGTCTTCGCCGACGAAGGTGACGTCGCAGCGCGCGCGCCCGCTCGCGGCGTCGTGTCCGTGCACGAGCGCGCGGACCTCGCCGTCGATCGGGCCCGGGCGATAGACGTGCAGCGCGTCCAGACCGGTGGGCAGCGCGTCGCCTCCGAGGCGCCGCTCGGTCCAGAGCACCGCGAGCTGCAAGCCACCGTCGAGCAGCGCGGGGTCGACCTGCCAGGCGCGCTCGAGCCAACCCACCGCGGGCGTGCCGACGAGGGTGCCGGCCGCGCCACCTTCGCCGACCCCGTCGAGGGCGCGGATCACCTGGAAGCGGGCGCCGTGAAAGAGGCAGCCGCCGTAGAGGGGGCCGGGGCGAGCGCTCATGTCGGCCGGCGCGGGCCGCGGCGTCGAGCCCATCGGGAGCTCGGCCACGAGGTCGAGCTGCGCACGATAATGCACGCCGTCCTGACTCGACAGCTCCGCGGAGTAGGTCGCGCCGTGCCCGTTCGAGAGAAGCTTCAGCGCGATCTCGAAGACGTGTCCCTCGTCGAAGCGCGTCAGCGGCACCCCGCGCAGGACCTTCACGTCGCGGCAGCGGGCCATCGCGAGATCGGGGCGAAGCGCCTTGGCCGCGCGCGCGAAGTGCTCGAGCACGAGCACCACCGGGAGCACGGGCACGTCCTTGACCGCGTGGTCGAGCAGCTCGGGGTGGGTGTGGCGGGAGACCCGGAAGGAGAAGCGCGCTGCGTGCTCCGAGCTCCGGGCGAGCGGCGCGCCCAGCACCACGAGCGGCGGCTCCGCGACCTCCCCGCGCGCCTCGCGCACGAAGGCGTGCGCGCCCTCGGCGAGATCGATCAGCGGGATCCCCTTCTCCGCGAAGTGCGCGGCGAGCGCCGGGGTCACCATGCCGCCGGCCCACGGGCCCCACGCGATGCAGCGCACCCGCGCGTCGGGCCGCCGCGCCCGCTCCTCGAGCGCGAGCGCGTCGAGCGCGGCGTTGGCCATCGCGTAGTCGCTCTGTCCGACGTTGCCGAAGCGCGCGGCCACGGAGCCGAAGAGCATGACGCTGGCGATGGGATCGTCCGACAGAGCGTCGAGGAGCGCGCGCGCGCCGTCGACCTTGGTGCCGTAGACGCGCGCGAAGTCGTCGTCGCTCTTGTCGACGAGGTGCTTGTCGGCGAGCACGCCCGCGCCGTGCACGACCATGGTGAAGGGCCCGAACGCGGCCCGCGCGTCTTCGAGCGCGGCCCGGATGGTCTCGGGCGCGCCCACGTCCGCCGCGGCGTAGCGCGCCTCTCCCCCGGCCGCGTGGATGGCGTCGAGGGTCGCGCGCACCTCCCGCGCCGCCCGCAGCCGGCGCGCCTCGTCCCGCAGCGCGCGCGGGGTCGGGGTCTCGCCGCGCGCCCTCGCGCGAGCCATGAGCGCGTTCTCGAGCTCCGCGTCGGGGACGGCCCGGGTCGACTCGTCTTCCTCGGCGAGCGCGGTGCGACCGAGCAGGAGGTAGCGCCCCCCGACCTCCTCGGCGAGCGTGATGAGGCAGGCCGCGGTCACCCCGCGGCCACCGCCCGAGGCCACCACCACGGGCGGCATGACGCACGCCGACGCCCGCGGCTCGGGGGCGCGCACCACGCGCGGCACGCGTCGCGCCGCGTCGAGCCTGACCTCGCGGAGCACGCCGCCGCTGACGATCTCGTCCGCGACCCGCGCCGGGTCCACGTCGCCCGTGATGCTGCGCGCGACGAGGTCGGGGTGCTCCAGCTGCACGGTGCGGGCGAGCCCCGCGGCCCCGTGGTCGCGCCGGCTCACGAAGATCAGCAGGTCGCAGCGTGTGGCGTGTGTCCGCGCGAAGCGGAACGCCTCCGCCGGGTCCTCGCCCACGTGCACGAGCGCACGGCAGGGCTCGTCGGCGCGCGCGTCGAGGCCGTGGGCCCGCAAGGCCTCTACCAGCCCGGGGTCACCGAACACCCCGACGGGGCCGGCGAAGAGCCCGGGCGGCGCGAGGCCGGGCGCGGGCGCGTCGAGCCACTCGATCGCGAAGCGCCGCGGCGCGGTCGCGATCGGCTCGCTCGTGTTCGCGGCGGGAGGCTCGGTCGGCGCGGCGCCCTCGAGGACCTGCGTGATCTCGGCCAGGGTGCGCAGCTTGCCGAGCTTCGCCGGGTCCAGCTCCGGCAGCTCCGGGGCGCGCTCGCGCAGCGCCGCGAGGATCTCCACCCGCTTGATCGAGTCCACCCCGAGGTCCGCCTCGAGCTCCATCGATGGCCTCAGCATGTCCGCCGGGTAGCCCGTCTTCTGCGCCACCACCTCGAGCATCAGCGCGCTCAGATCGCGCGGTGGAGCGGTCGTGGTGACCGGCGCCGCGGGCGCGGCGCCCAGCCCCGCCTGCAGCACCTCGGTGATCTCGGCCAGCGTCCGCAGCTTGCCGAGCTTCGCCGGGTCCAGCTCCGGCAGCTCCGGCGCCCGCTCGCGCAGCGCCGCGAGGATCTCCACCCGCTTGATCGAGTCCACCCCGAGGTCCGCCTCGAGCTCCATCGACGGCCTCAGCATGTCCGCCGGGTAGCCCGTCTTCTGCGCCACCACCTCGAGCATGAGCGCGTTCAGATCGCGAGACGGGCGCACGTCCCGGGGAGAGACCGGCTGTCGCACGACGGGCTGTTGCGGCGCGGGGTGTTGCGACGCGGCGTGTTGCGGAACGGCCTGCTGCGAGACGGGCTGCGGCGGCGCGGCGACGGGCACTGCCGCGCTCGGCTGCACCGCCACTGTCGCCTCGACCGGCGCGTCCCCGATCATGCGTGCCAGCGCGTTCATCGCCGCCTCGTTCGACCGCAGGAACGCCGCGTGCGCGTCCGCGACCGAGCGCTGATACGTGGCGTGCGCCTCGGCGGCCTGGCGCTGCGTCTCCAGGAAGACCTGCAAGGCCTCCTGACTGATGGTCGGAACGCTCGGAGCAGACGAGCGGGGCGGCTCGACCGGCGCCTGCCAAGACGCGCGGGGAGAGGACGCGCGAGGAGACGACGCGCGGGGCGAGGGCGCGGGGTTCGGAGGCGGGAGCGCCGACGCGCCTCCCGCGGGCGGGTACGGCTTGCCGACGTTCGCGCCACCGACCGAGAGGGTCATGCGCGGCCGCTCCACGGCGCGCGGATCGACGGGGACGCGCTCGTCCTGCCAGAGCGCGGGCAGATCGAGCGGCACACCCGCCGCGGCGAGCTGACCGAGCCCCGCGAAGAACGCGCCCAGGTCGGACGCGCCCTTGCGGTCCAGGGCCACCGCGCGGTGCGGCTTGCCCTTCAGGATGCGCGAGACGAGCCCGGTGAGCACCGAGCCCGCGCCGACCTCGACGAAGACGCGCGCCCCGGCGGCGTGCATCGCCTCGATCTGCTCGACGAAGCGCACCGGCTGCGCGATCTGATCGGCCAGGGTCTCGCGCACGTCGCCGTAGACCTCGGCCGTCGCGTTGGCGTAGACGGGCGCGCTCCCCTCGCCGAGCGCCACGTCCGCGAGGAACGCGGCGAAGGGCGCGCGGCTCGCGCCGACCACGGGGGAGTGGAACGCGGTCGCGACGTCCAGCCGCCGGCCGCGGAGCCTGGCCTCCTTCGCCGCCGCCTCCGCCGCCTCGATGGCCTCGCGCGTGCCGCTGAGCACGACCTGCGTCGGGTGGTTGTGGTTGGCGACGGTGACCTCGAGCCCGCGCGCCTCGACCAGCGCGCGGACCTCCGCGATCTCGGCGCTCAGGGCCAGCATCGCGCCGTCGGTCGAGGCGGCCGCCTCCGCCATGAGCCGGCCACGCTCGCGCGCGACACGCAAGAAGTCTTCCTCGCCGAAGACGCCCGCCGCGTGCAGCGCGCTGACCTCGCCGAAGCTGTGGCCGCCGTGCATCGCCGCGCGGAGCCCGAGCGCGCGCAGCACCTCGAGGAAGGAGAGGCTCGTCAGGCCGAGCGCGGGCTGCGCGTTTTCGGTCGCGCGCAGGCGGTCCTCGTCATCGTTCGGGCCGAAACGCGGACGTGGGAAGACGACGTCGTGCAGGCCCGACCCGGCCGCGCGATCCCAGACCGCGCGGGCCGCCTCGAAGCGGAGCGCGAGCGGCGCGCCCATGCCGAGGTGCTGGCTGCCCTGCCCCGGGAAGAGGAAGGCGACGTCGCCCGCCGCCTCACCGGTCGCGAAGCACACGCCGCCCGGGGCGGTGAACGGCTCGCCGCGCTGCACGATGGGGCGCGCCATCTCGAGCTTGCCCGCGAGGTCCTCCTCGTCGCTCGCCACGATCGTGAGCCGCGCGGCCGCGTCGGGCCGGAAGCGCCGCTGCGAGTCCCACGCGAGCCAGCGCAGCATGCCGGGCTGCTTCGCGTCGGGGAGCAGCGCGTCGATCTCCGCCAGCAGCGCCTTCGGATCCCCGCTCAGCGTGACCAGCTCCGGGCCGGCCGAGGCCAGCCGCGGCGGACGCGGGCCGGCGTACTCCTCGATGGCTACGTGGAAGTTGCTGCCGCCGAAGCCGAACGAGCTCACCGACGCGCGGCGCGGGTGATCGCCTCCGCGGATCCACGGGCGCGCCGCGGTGCTCGAGCTGGGCGTGCTCAGATAGAAGGGCCCGCCCTCGAGATCCATGCCCGGGTTCGGCGCGTCCACCTTGATGGTGGGAGGCAAGACGCCATGACGCACCGCGAGCGCGGCCTTGATGAGCCCCGCCGCGCCGGCCGCCGCCTTGGTGTGGCCGACCTGCGACTTGACGCTGCCGAGCGCGCACCACCTCACGCCGCCGTTCGGGGCCGCGTCCTTCGCGTCGCCGAAGACCTGCCGCAGCCCCTCGAACTCCGCCGCGTCGCCCGCGATGGTGCCGGTGCCGTGCGCCTCGATCAGCTCCACCGTCTCGGGCCCGTAGCCCGCGCGGTCATACGCGCGCCGGAGCGCCTTGGCCTGCCCCTCGGGCACGGGCGCGTAGACGCTCTTGGACCGTCCGTCCGAGCTGCTGCCCACCCCGCGGATCACCGCGTAGACCGGGACGCCGCGCGCCTCCGCGTCCTCGAGCCGCATCAGCGCGACCATGCCCACGCCCTCGCCGAGCATGGTGCCGTCCGCGCGGTCGCTGAACGGCCGGCAGTCTCCGGTCAGGCTGAGCGCGGTCGTCTTCGCGAAGCACTCGAACATGAACGGGTCGTTCATCGTGTCGGCGCCGCCGCAGAGCACGACGTCGCTGTGGTGCAGCGCCAGCTCGTCCACGCCCATCTTGAGCGCGCTGAAGGTGCTCGCGCAGGCCGCGTCGGTGACGCAGTTGGTCCCGCCGAGGTCGAGGCGGTTGGCGATCCGGCCCGCGACGACGTTTCCGAGGATCCCGGGGAAGGTGCTCTCCTGCCAGTCGGCGTAGTGCGAGACGATGCGGTCGCAGGCCTCCTCGACCTGGCCCTCGGGCAGCCCCATCTCGCGCAGCGCCTTGACCCACACCGGGCGCTGGAGCCGGCTGTTCATCTCGCCGAGGAGCTTCTGCGCGCTCGTCACGCCGAGGATCACGCTCGTCGTGTCGCGCAGCTCCGCGAGCGCCGCGTCGTCGAACGCGTCGCGCAGGGTCCGCTCCGCCACCACGAGCGCCAGGAGCTGCGTCGAGTCCGTTGCCGGGACGATCGACGGGGGCACGCCCCACTTCATCGGGTCGAAGTCGACGTCACCGAGGAAGCCGCCCTTGTCCACGTAGATCTTGTCCGGCGCCTTCGGGTCCGGGTCGTAGTAGTCCTCGACCAGCCAGCGGTCGGCGGGGACGCGGGTGAGGCGATCGCGGCCGAGCAAGATATCCTGCCAGAACCCGGTGAGCTCGCTCGAGCCCGGGAACAGGCAGCTCAGCCCCACGATCGCGATCGGCGTTTGCTTCTTCTCGGTCATGCGGAGAGGCGCTTGGGTCGGAAGTCGAAGGCGGCGGGCGGGACCGGCGCTCCGTGCGCGCGGAGCTGCTGGGCGCGGGTCAGGGTCGCGGCGCCCTCGAGGAGGTTGAGCGCGATCACCACCGCGCGCCGCTCCTTCGGGTCCTCGAGGAAAGTGCCGCGCGCCCAGTCGTTGAAGGCGCCCATCGCGGGGCCGCACCAGATCTGGTAGTCGAGGCGCCGGGCCGGCTCGCCCGTGATCGCCCACTTGCTGCTGAGCCCGAGGTACCAGCGGAAGACGAGCGCCATCTTGTGCTTGGGGTCGGCGTGGGCGCGCTCGATCTCGGCCGGGTCACGCTCGGAGAAGAAGGCCTCCGTGAGCCCCCAGACCTCGTCGACCGACGCGCCGAGCACGTCCTCCTCGAGGCGGGCGCGGGCGTCGGCGCTCAGCGCGTCGAGCGAGTCGTGGGCGACGTAGAGCTGGTGGAGCCGGGCCGCGCGCGGCCCGAACAGGGTCCCCCGCCGCAGCACCTGGACCTGCACGCCCTGCTCGAACATGTCGGCCGCGGGCGCCATGACCACGTCGCTCATCTCGGCCTGCGCGAGGAGCGCCTTGCCCGCGTCGCTCAGGCCGGACTCGACGGCGGCCTGGTTGATCGACCCCGTCAGCACGTAGCTCGCGCCGAGCGAGAAGGCGGAGGCCACGCTGGCCGGCGTGCCGATGCCGCCTGCGGCCCCGAGCCGGATCGCGCGCGGATAGCGGTACTCGGCGCAGAGGCGATCGCGGAGCCGCGCCACGACCGGGAAGACCGCGCCGAGCGCCTGGTTGTCGGTGTGGCCGCCGCTGTCGGACTCCACCGTGATGTCCTCGGCGACGGGGACCCGCAGGGCGAGCGCCGCCTCGCGCTCGGTCAGGTGCGAGCGCGCGACCAGCGCGTCGAGCGTGGCCTTCGGCGGGGGCGACATGAAGCGCCGCGCGACCTCGGGCCGGCTGACCTTGGCGAACACGTGGTTGTGGCGGACCACGACGCCGCCCTCTTCGCGCAGCCCGCTCGCGGCGAAGCGCACGACGGCGGTCGTCAAGTCGACGTACGCCGACGCGCTGACGCGCCGGACGCCGCGCGCGAGGTAGAGCGCGCACACCGCCTCCTCGAGCGCGGGCTCGTTGGGCGAGTGGATGAGGTTCGCGCCCCAGCTCGCGTCGGTGTGGCCGAGCGCGGCGTCGATCTGGTCGAGCGCCGCGGCGATCCGGTCGGGCAGGAGCCCCGCCGCGCCGAAGAAGGCGAGCATGCGGGCCTGCGCCATCGCGATGACCAGCTCGGCCGTGGCGATCCCGTTCGCCATCGCGCCCGCCACGTAGGGGAACCGCACGCCGTGCGCGTCGAGGAAGCTGCGGTCGCCCAGCCACTCGGGCGGCACCGGCCCGAGGGTCGCGCGGTGCTCCAGGGCGGGCTGGAGCGCCCCGCGCGCCACGCCCACGCGCCCACCGACCGAGCTGGCCTCCTGGACCACGTGGACCGACGCGCGCAGGTCTCTCGCCGCCTCGAGCACCCCCTCCGGGTCGAAGCGCGGCGCCGTGGAGGCGGGGGTGTGGCCGATCGGGGAGAGCTGCACGACGGAGACCCGGCAATCCCGGCCGCTTGGCCGGGCTCGGGAGGCTAATCCATCACCGCCCGAGGTTCCACGCACCCCGTGCGGAGCCGCGCGTCATCCCTCGCGCCCCGGGGAGACGTCGTCCGAAGGGAGCGCGTCGTGGCGGGCCCAGAGCGCGTCCAGGTCGACGACGAGGCCCTCACACCCCGGGACGGGAGCGATCTGGCCCGCGCTCCGCCCCACCACGTGCGCGTACCGCCCCAGAGCGTCGAGCTCGAGGATCTCCAGCGTGCGCAGCTCCGGATCGAGGAGCCAGTACCAGCTGACGCCGAACGCCGCGTACTCACCCAGCTTCTCGACTCTGTCACGTCGCTGATCGCGTGGCGTCGGGGTGACCACCTCGACCGCGATGGAGGGCGGCTTCGAGCTCATCGAGTCTCGTCGGCTTCAGCATTTTCGAGGAGACACGGGCCGAGAGACGGGTCGTCCCGCCCGAGAGACGAGGAGCGAGGTTCTTCAACGGACTGTTGCAGCCGGCACCGCACCGGGCGACGTTGCTACCCTCGCTCCGTGGCGCGCGCTCGCAAGAAGAAGGACACGCTGGAGCGGAAGCTCGAGGCGCTCGAGGCGGCGCTGCGGGAGCCGGAGTCGGCGAAGGCGCGGGCCGCGATCACGGCGGCGCTGGCGAAGGGCGAGTCGTTCCTGGCCGCGCGGGCAGCGAGCGTGGTGAAGGAGGAGCGGCTCGAGGGGCTCACGGCGGAGCTCGCCGACGCGCTGGCGCGGTTCCTCGAGGCCGGGGCGAAGGGCGACCCGGGCTGCCACGCGAAGCTGGCCCTGGTGGAGGCGCTCGACGCGACCGACGCCCCGCGGAGGGAGAGCTTCCTCGCGGCCGCGCGCTGCGTGCAGCTCGAGGCGTCCTGGGGGCCGCCCACCGACACGGCGGGTGCCGTGCGGAGCCGCGCGGTGCTCGCGCTCGGGCGCGGTGACTACCTGGATCTCCCACTCCTCGCGGGGGATCTCCTGGGCGATCCGCTCGCGGTCGTGCGGCGCGCGGCGCTCCGGGCTCTGGCGAGCCACGGAGACCGCATGGGCGCGGGCCTCGCGCACCTCGCGCTCCGCCACGGCGACGAGGACCCGCTCGTGACCTCCGAGGCGATGGGCGCGCTGATCACCCTCGCGCCCGACGTCGGCGTGCCCGCGGTGAGCGCCCTGCTGCGCTCGCCCGACGCCACCCTGCGGGAGCTCGCCGTCGTCGCGCTCGGAGAGTCGCGTCTGCCCGAGGCCCTCGACACCCTGCTGGAGGCGATGAACGAGGTCGTGCTCGGGAGCGATCGCGCCATCTACTTCACCGCGCTCGCGCTGCACAAGAGCGAGCCGGCGCTGCGGGTGCTGCTGACCTTCTTCGAGGCGTCGCGCGGCGACGCGACCAAGGCCATCGAGGCGCTCGCCATCCGCCGCTTCGAGCCCGAGGTGCGCGAGCGCGCGGAGGCCGCCGCGCGCGAGGCGGGGCGGGAGGACGTCTTCGAGGAGCACTTCGGGACGTGAGCGCGCCGACGCGCGACGCCGTCTCCTGGCGCACCGTGATCCGGGTGCCCGGCATGGACTGCACGGCCGAGGAGGCGTTGGTGCGCGCGACGCTCCAGGCGCGCCCGAAGGTCGAGACCATCGCGTGCGACCTGCAGACGCGTGAGGTCACCATCACCCACCAGAACGACGAAGGTGTGGTGGAGGCGGTGGCCACGCTCGGCTTCGGCGCGGAGCTCGTCGCCGCGGAGCAGACGGAGCGGACTGACCAGCCTGACGAGGACACCCGATCGCACGCGGGCGAGCGGCGCGTTCTGACGCAGGTGCTCGTGATCAACGCGGTGATGTTCGTCGTGGAGCTCGCGCTGGGCTGGGTCGCGCAGTCGACGGGGCTGCTCGCCGACTCGCTCGACATGCTCGCCGACGCCTCCGTCTACGCCATCAGCCTGTACGTGGTGAGCCGCGGCGCCGACGCGCAGCGACGCTCGGCCCGCCTGAGCGGCCTGCTCCAGCTCACGCTCGCCACGGGCATGCTCGTCGAGGTGGGGCGGCGCGCGGTGCAGGGGAGCGAGCCCGCGTCCACGCTGATGATGGCCACCGCGGCCGCGGCCCTGGCCGCGAACCTGCTCTGCGTGTGGTTGCTCCGGCGCCACCGCGACGGCCGGGCGCACATGCGCGCCAGCTGGATCTTCACCACGAGCGACGCGCTCGCGAACCTGGGCGTGATCCTCGCGGGCGGGCTCGTGGCGTGGACCGCGTCGCCGTGGCCCGACCTCGTCGTCGGCGCCGGCATCGCGCTCGTGGTGCTCTGGAGCGCGTTCCGCATCCTGAAGCTCCGATGACGCGCACGGTCCCGTTGCGATGGCTGTCATGGCTGCTCGCCTGCTCCAGCCTCTCGGGCTGCGACGAAGCGCGCGTCCAGCCGCGCGAGGACGCCTGCGGCGCCGGGATCTACGGCCAGGCGACCTACGACGCGCTTGCAGGCGACCCGAGCCTCTTCCGCACCGACACCGACTGGGTGGAGACGGCCGAGGGGCGACGACTGCTCCGCGCGCTGAGGGACGCGGGCCAGACCGAGCCGACGTTCCCGACCGCCAGCCGGATCGCGCTGCAGAACGACGTCTGGGGGCTCTGGCAACGCGTCGAAGCGATGCCTCTGGCGTCGACCCGGAGGCGCGCGCTGCTGACAGCCGGCGAGCGCGTCGTGCGGCGCCTCGCCCCGGACGTACTCGACGCGCCCCCGCGCGCGCTGCCGCCGCCCCTCGGCGAGGGCTGGCGAGAGCTGGAGTCGGAGATGCCGACGCTCCAGCACGAGCGCCTCTTCGGGCTGCGGCGCGTGTTCCGGATCGCCTTGCGGGCCGAGGGCCGTGAGCGCGCCCTCTTCAGCCAGCTGGTCGCCATCGATCGCCGTGGGCGCCTCGTCCGCACCGAGGTGTTCGGCGATCTCGAGATGCTGGAGCTCGCCGGGGACGAGCTCGTCGGGGCGCGCCTGTTCGAGCTGGACCGCAGGGCGCTGCGGTGCGGGGGCCCCGCGCTCGTGGAGGCGTCGATGGCCCATCACGTGCCCGGACTCGGCGCGAACGGGTTCCTCGCGACCTTCGAGCCGCCGGCCATGCTGCAGGCCTTGCCCTGTCGGCGCTGCCACGACGATGGGGAGATGATGAGCCTCCCCTCGCCCTCGCTCCGTGTCGGCGCGCGTCACGGGGATCTGCTGGAGCAGGCTCGCAGCCAAGCGCCGCCGCGCTGAGCCAGACTCTCGAGGGGCCCAGGTCCCCTCGAGGATCAGCGGGAGCCTTCAGGCCGGTGCGCCGGCTCGTCTCGCGCTCAGACACTCCTCGGAGCCCCCTCGCCGCCGGCGTCCGCCACCCCTCGGCCCGCCACCCCCGCCGATCCGTCGCCGTAAGTCCGCGGAATCACATGCGGGGTGATCCGGATCGGGGCTTGCTCGTCTCGCCGGCGTGCCCGTCGGTGGGAGAGAGCGATGACGGCGCCGCTGATGCAGGCGCGGGGGACCTATGCGCTCACGACGCGGTGCGTGTTCCGAAAGCTGCTGCTGACGCCGCACACGCCGCTACTGCACGAGGGGATCGGCTACGCGATGGCGCGGGCGGCGCGGAAGACGGGCGTGCTGGTGAACCACGTCTCGGTCGTGCCGAACCACATGCACAACGTCGTGACGGCGACGCGCAGGAACCTGCCCATCTTCAAGCGGCTGTTCGTGGGGGAGGCGTCGAAGTTCATCAAGGCGTACCTGGAGGCGCACGGATTCGAGGCGCCGGAGAACGTCTTCACGCGGACCCACCAGATGCGGCTCGTGAACGCGGCGGCGCAGCTCGTCTATCTTCACTACGAGGACATCCAGCCGGTCAAGGACGGTCTTGTGGAGAAGGTGGCCGAGTACCCGGGCTTCACGACGGACCCGTGGATGCTGAAGGGCCACGCGATCGAGCTCCGGAGGCCGGACCTGCACTTCGATCCCGACACGAACCCGGACGTCGAAGCCCTGAAGCTCGGGACGACGCCGCGGCTGGCGGGAGAGATGGGGACGCAGCGTGCGGTCGTGCACCTGGAGCAAGCGCGACGCGGAGCCGAGCGAGCGTACCGAGAAGAGCGGCGCTACCCGGTGCTCGGAGCGGAGCGGCTGACCGCGCAGCACCCGTGGGCGGAGCCGGCGTCTCCGCGGAAACGTCGTCGGGGTGTCGTCCCGAGCTTCCGCGTGGTCGACGACACCGCGCTCGAGGTGCACTGCGCGAAGGAGACGCGGGGCTTTCGGGGGCGGCACCGCGAGGCGCTCGAGAAGCTGCGGGCCGGGGACCGGGACGTGGTGTTCCCGGCCGGCTCCTACCTGGTTTCCGCGTGCTACGGGCTGGACGTAGAAGAGCCCGATGGCGATTGCGTGCTCGCGGCGGACGACACCTTCGAGGACATGCCCGAGCGCGTGTCGGACGAAGAGCTGCGGGCGATCAGCGCGTCGTTACGGAGCCTGTCGACGGCGGTGGAGACGGAGGACTCTCTGGCGGAGCGCGTGCGAGCGGGCGCGTCGGACTCGACGGGGCAGCGAGACGCGCGGAAGGTCCAGGTCGAGGTCAGCGAGGAGCAGCCGGCCGAGAAGCTGGTGCCGCTGCGAGGACGGGGCGAGCGAGCTCACGTCGAAGACGCCGACCCGAACGAGACCGAGCACGCCCCTGAGCCGGACCGGCCCCCGGACGAACCCGGCGACAAGTAGGCTCCGCGCGGCTCGATGACGGCTCGAGCCGCGCATTGGTGCGCCGATCGGGCGGGGTGCCTGGGACAAATCCGCTCTCGATGGAGCATGAGTTGGCAGGAAGCCCACGGGGCTGGTTCATGAGGGCGGGAGGTGGAGGGCACGCGCCGCAAATTCGCTGATCCGTCCCCGTGGGCGCGGCGGCGGGGGCGGCGGCGGTGGAGGCCGAGGAGCACATGGGGCTGATTGCGCTGCTGCGCTGCTCGGGAGGATCTCTTGCGCTGCTGCGCTGCTCGGGAGGATCTCACACTGATCCCGGAGTATGGTCCACGCGTGCGGAGGGGCCCGCTGAGTACTTCTGGATCTCGATTAGGTCTCAGGCTGACTCTAAGACGCGGGGGTAAACGGATGAGTCTATACAACTGGTATGTCGGGGCGTTCGCTTGTCCGTCATGCGGGCGTACGATCGAAAGGGCACAAACAAAGTTTGGTTACCTTCATTTGCATGAGTACCGCGACGGGGACGTCGTCGATTGGCTTCGCGGAAAGGCGCTGCACAACGGGGGACGACCAGGTGGTGGTAATATGCTTGGTGCTGGATGGGCCTCTTGTGTGGCGTGTGACCTTGCTCTCTTTTTGCTCATTCGAGTTTGTGCGGATGTCGTGTCAGGAGTCCAGGAGGGCTCGGTTCGCGTTGCTAGAGCATCTGACTATGGTGCCAGGTTCGTTGGATTTGAAGGGCTAACAGCCCGTTGATTTACTGCCGCGCGGGGGATCGACATGCGGATCCGAGACGGATAGGGTCGACGCATGGCGATGGGACGGCGCAGGCCGAAGCAGAAGTCGCTTTTCGTGGAGACGGAGCAAATGCCCGCGGGGCCGCGACACCGCTTCTACGACGCGCTGAACGGGCTACTCGGGGACGCGGGGTTCCCCGGGGGCGGCGGCCGAGGAGCACATGGGGCTGATTGCGCTGCTGCGGGGCGTCCCCCGTTCTGCATCGCCTTCCCGCGAAGCCAATCAACGACTTCCCCGTCTCGGTACTCACGAAACTGACGGTGACCAAACTTCGTCTGCGCCCTTTCGATCGTACGCCCGCATGATGGACACGTGAACACCCCGACATACCAGTTGTATAGACTCATCCAGCCTCCGCCGCCCCCGCGGCGGCAGAGGCGGCGCGGGGTAGCACCCGGGAAGGAAAGCGCAAAGCGCCGTGAGCGCCCTCACCCCTCATCCCCACCATTTGAGCGTGGCGTTCAATCCTGTCGCTACTCGCTCGGCAAGATCTCGAGCCAAGGCCGCGTTCGCTCGGATGCATGCGACCTCTAGCACGCCATCGCTCTCGAAGTCTGGCCCGGGCTGTATCGCACCGACAGGTTCGGCGCGATGCCTTGTGACGAGTTCGAAAGCCCCAACGACACCAACCGACAGACGTCGCCCTGGGCTGAAGGGGTTGTCGACAGTTGAATGCGCGACACTTCTCAGACAAGAGACGTCAGATGCAAACTGAATCCAATCTTCCACAGACAGCTCTGGAACCCGCGTAATCTTCCCACATATCGGCATCGCAATGCCGCACCATAGACGCTTCGCGCCCGAGGAGCACATGGGGCTGATTGCTTGCGGTGCCCTAGAATAGATGGCCCCATCCCTGCCACCCTTCCTGGCACTGTTCATGCGAAAGCAAGGGAGGCGGACCTACGACAACGGCCTGAGCAAGCAAGAGAATCGCAAGGATTCCCCCCAGAAACAACAAAAGCGAACGGGCAGTCCGGCGACAGTACGTATCAACTCCTTGCAACTCGGCCCATGCGCCGGCCAGACACCATGCGATCACGAAGAGCAGTCCAAGGTTCGCAAGCACGCCTATCCAGTAGCCCTGCAACACGATTACAAGACCGCTCGTGCAATACCCTTCTATGAACGCGTACGCTGCGATCCAAGACGCAAGAGCACACGCGAGAACCCCCAGGCGGTAGAGCCAGCATCCTAGCCCACGCGCATCGGAGTTGCTGAAGAATCTGATCCTGTTGTTCATCTACGTTCTCGCGGCCGAGGAGCGCATGGGGCCGACTGCGCCTCGCGGAAGGACATCTACCTCGCTCGGCAACGCTACGGCGGGGGGCTATCGAAGACACACCGAAATCCGACACCAGGGCTCACCGCTGCTTCGTTGAGCGGGAACCTCATCGAGGAGCGCACGAGATCGGGGTCGTTGGTCGCATAGTCGCTTCCACGAGCTATTCGGTACCCGCTGAGCCCGATGAGCTCTCGCACTACCTCAGGCGCCGCCCCCTCGTACGGCACGGCCAGCGTGGGGGTCCACTCTGAGACGTTGCCCGCGAGATCATGTATCCTCAACGCTGTATCGCCCTCGGGGTGCGTTCCCACTTCTGCGGTTCCATCCTGGTACGTCCCGCCGTTCTCTGGCCCGCTCCAATGGAGATGCTCGCTGGTCGGAAGCGTGCTTCCCCAGGGATAGACGTGCGCCTGCGGCCCGCGCGCAGCTCGCTCCCATTCCGCCTCAGTCGGCAACCGACCCCCTCTACACTCGCAGAAGCTCGCGGCCTGCTGCCACGCAATGCAGTTGACTGGATGATTCTGTCTTGCTGACAGAGCTAAGTTGCAGAGTTCATCCACCGGAGGGGTGAGTCGCGAGCAGCAGCCCTCCCGAACACAGTCGTCGAACTGGTGAACGGTCACCTCCGTCGGAGTGATGTAGAAGGTCTCTACCTGCTCCCGGTGAGAAGGCGCCTCGATTGCGAGTCCGAACGAGACGCCGATCTGTTGCTCCCCTCCGGGAACGCGAACTCTCACTAGCGCGGCGGGAGCGGTCGGGGCCTCGCCGCTCTCCAGCAGTCCCTCAGCTCCTGCCACCTGCGCCCCATCACTGACGGCTTGCCCGTGTTCAGGCTCTTCGCGACTGGTTCGTTCCTCCGACGGTCTGGACGAACCTTCCCCGTGGGCACAGGCCACCGACGCGATGGCCGCGAGTAGCCCCAGGGTGGCTGGTGTCCACACCGGCACAGCGACGCGGCGACGGACTACCGACTGTGCTGGTCGCATTGTTGTCGTCATCATCGAGCTCCGAAGTGTGCTGCGAGTTGTGAATCTCACCGAACTCAGCGACCAGGTCGTCGACCGTCTCGCGGAAGCCTTGCGTCGCCTCCAGACTCGCGATCTGGGCATCGAGCCACTCGAGCCTCAGGTTCCGACCGCGGCGGCCGAGGAGCACATGGGACTGATTGCGCTTGCGCCCCGCGCGGGAGGCTGATTGCGCCTTGCGTGGGGGAAGCGCGAAGCGCGGGAAAGGAGCACCCGGGACGGAAGGCGCGAAACGCCGAAGCACGTCAGGACGGGGCACGGCGAGCAATTCCAGCTTACTGACCAGAGATTCCAGTTCGGACTTCGCCCCGCGGAGAGGGGCAGGGCCGACCCGTGAGGACGAGCGAAGCGTCGACACCGCACGAGTAAGAACTGGAGCACCGAAGATACTCCTGATCATTGCCTGACTCACTTGAGTGTACGAGCCGAAGAAGATCCGGTCGCACTCGAATCAGGCGATAGCTGGCCCACGGTGACCCGTCCCACCCAGGAACCTGCAGAGTGCCGTTTGCTCGGACGACATATTGTAGACTGCACCACGTTCGCGCGGGTGTACGCCCGCCAATCCCACGCAGCACATCGTGGTGCTCCGACAAAGGACGCCGAGGAATGTACAACTCGTTGCAGCCCAAAACCACGAGACGAAACCCAGCCCACGGTCCACTTGAGGTTCTTTCGTATACATCGAAGCGATTGCACGCGGCGGATGATGAACTGTCCTGAACGGCCCCAGTGGGCACGCAATGTGCCAGTAGCATACATAGGCAGCAGGCAACCAGTATGGCAGCAGACCTCCCTCCGGTCGGCCCGCGATCTCCTGCGCTGAGACACATCCTACTCGGCATCCGGTTCGGCTTGGACAGGGCTATCAAGCGCTCTCCTCAGCACTCGAGACACCTGCTGTGGAGGCTCAAAGTCCCGTCGCACGTAGACATGGTACCCCTGAGCGCTCGCGGGGCGGGAGCACATGGGGCTGATTGCGCCTCGCGGGAGAGGGGCTGATCGCGCCTCGCGGCGAAGACTACGGGCAACTGCGTCCTCGGTCACCGACTACCCGACAAGTTCGCGAGCTCTCCGATGTCGCCGTTGGGTTGGGCCCGCTGCTACAGTCGATGAAGTACACCTCGTCATCGGGACACCGAACGCAGTACTCCGCCGGGAAGTGGTGATATCCGTCAGTCGGGCAGCGCTGCGCCGACTGGGCTACGAGATCCAAGACATCGGAGTCGGTCGCCTCTGCGCTAGCAACCTCTCCGTCGCCCAAGCATTCCGTCCATCTCTCCTCCGTGAGGGCGATGAGGGCTTGCTCCGAGCCCACGCAGTACGAGAGGGACACCCACGAAGTGTTGCGGTCGGCATTCTCAATGACGCTCGTAGAGTGGGAGCCGCCGCAACCGGCGACTAAGGCGATTGCGAACGGGGCGAGTCGACGTCTCCATTCCCAGGTCATCGCCACTCCTCAAACTGCTGGGCGCGCGCTCCTTGATGGCTCCGAATCGCTCCGTTGGGCGACTCGCCCGCGGCTTCCCGGAGCATGTGCGACTCGGCGTCCACGTCATTCTCACCGTAACCCGACCTCCGACCACAGGCAGCGACGTTGTAGTGGCGCTCATTTCCGTGACCGCCGGGTATCGGTTGACCGGGAATGGCGGCGCGGCGTCGCAGTGAGTCCATCCGGTCGCGGGCCGCGTGGATTGCTCGCGGCGGCCGAGGAGTACATGGGGCTGATTGCGCCTCGCGCGGGCATGGTCTCGCCGCCGAAGGTGAAGGTCGCAGACTCGTGACGTACTGCGGCGCTCAGGAGATCGCCCGTATCCGAACCTTACGTGCCCGGTCAGTCCGCCAGCTCGGCGTCGAGCTGGTCGTCGAGCGCGTCTCGCCGGGCCGAGGCCGGGTCCGCGTCGACGTGCTCCGGGAGCGGGAGACCGCGGCGCAGCGCCTGGAGATCCGCCGCGAGGCGTCCGAGGTCGCCGGGCACCTCGAACATGCGCGAGGTCAGCACGCGCTCGTCCTCGGCTCCATCGAGGGTCAGCCGCTCGACCTCCCAGTCGCCGTAGATCGAGCGGGTCTCGCGGCTCTGTCGGAGGGAGAGCTCGAGGCCTTCGTACGCGAACACCATCGGAGCCTGCCCCGCGAAGCCGGGGACCTCGACGCGGTCGGCGAAGAGGCGAGCCTCGCCGCGCCGGCCCAGGATCCACTCGCGCCGCGCGTACCGCCACGCGAGCCCGGTCGCGATCCAGAGCACGGGCACGCACGTGAAGACGGTCCTGCCGAACTCGAGCGCGCCCCACAGCCACACGAGGCTGTGGAGCGTGGCCCAGGCGAAGAGCGCCATGAAGAGGGCCGCCCCGGTGCGGCTCCCGCAGATCGCATACACACGGAGGGGCTCGGCCACGAGGCGTGCACGATAGCGGAGGGGCCGGGGCGAAGACCAGGGGCGTGGCGGTCGGAGCCGCCTACTCGGCGTGGATGCGCGCGATGGTGCGCGCGTAGTCACGGCGCTCGCCGCGCGCGGAGGAGACCTCGGGCCGCCCGCGGGCGATCTGCCCGAGCAGGACGCGGCTCATGCCGTGCATGCGCCGCAGGCGGAGGCCGTAGGCCACGCCCGCGTCGCCGAGCCGGCGGCCGCGGACCACGCGCGTGATCTCCGCCTCGGCGTCGAGCCAGACCTGGGAGCCCGGCACGCGGAGGCTGAGCGTGGCGCGCTCACCCACCCGGGCGTCCGCGAGGGCTTCGATCCGCGCGCCGCTCCAGGAGACGTCCAGCACGCGATCGCCGAGGAGGCGACCGTCGGGCGCGCGGAGCACACACTCGGTCTCGAGCGAGTGGCGCGCGTGCTCGCGCACGTACTGACTCACTCTTCGTCCTCCACGGGGGTGCCCATGTATTCGGCGTAGGCGCGGATGTCTTCGGCGATCTTCTCCCCCGGATCGATGAACTGAAGACCGACCGCGAGCTTGCCCCCGACCTCGCGGCTCCAGCGCGTCTCCGCGGGGAGACTGACCATGCGGCCGCTCGACGGAAGCGCGAAGCGCGCGAGGACCTCCACGCCCGTCTCGACCTCGCCCGAGACGAGGGTCAGCAGGCCGCCCTCGCTGATGTCCTCGCAGCGACCGTCGAGCGAGTCGCCGCCCGGCACCCGGAGGCGAACCGGGGTGACGTAGGCCGCGCGCGGGTGGGCGCGACGGGCGGGAGGCGGCAGCGTGATGGGGAGCGCCTGCGACGTGGTCACCTCGCGGAGCGCGTCGGTCAGCTGCGTCATGTCCGCGAAGCGGTGCGTGGCCTCGGCGATCGAGCGCTCGAGCACGAAGGCCACCTCGTCCGGGATGTCCGGCCGGAGCGCGCGCACGTCCCGCTCGCCGTCGCGCTCGGGAAGCTGCTCGGTGAGCATCTCCCAGAGGATCGCGCCGAGCGCGTGCACGTCACCGAGCGGCCCACCCACGGAGCCGGACAGGCGCTCGGGCGCGGCGTATCCCATCGCGG